>NZ_JBFTOQ010000036.1:0-69975 GCF_056398045.1 Cupriavidus sp. 05L411
GCAACTGATGACCGGCATGACACCGTGGCCCATCGTTCTCGCCTCCGCCACATCGAGCAGGTAGACCGGGGCGGACCAGCGCAGCAATTCGGCGATGCGCGCCAGGCGCATTCCATCGGGATGGGCGCCACGGCGCTGCGCCTGCAGATCCGCGGCACTGTCCGTCGTGAGAATCACCGCGTCCACCGGACGGCGGCGGCGTAGTCGGTAGAGTTGCTTGAGCCAGTCGGCGTCCGGCCAGCCCTCCTTGTTGGCCTTGCTCCATAGCAACACCGCGTCGGGGGTGATCAGCCAGCCTTGTTCTGCTAGTTCGGGCAGGAGGCGGGCGATGGCGGCATCGTCGCCGGTGAGCAGCAGCCAGGGCTGGCGGTAGCGCCAGCGCAGGCCGTGTCGCTGCAGCAACTCCTGGCGAAATGGCCCCAGCAGACTCGGCTCCGATCGATTCCGGTCACCGATGGCGAGGATGCTCGCCTGTGTCGTGCCAGCTGTCTCCGGTTTCCGAAAATCCAACCACCTGCCCAAGGTATGCAGGGCATCCCACCAGCGGGCCAGGCGATCCAACGACACGATCATGGCCAGCACAATGGCGCCAACAGCGACCACCGATAGCCAAAATCCTTGCGCTTCGAGCGTTTTGATACCTGCGTACTCGCCCCACATCAAAATAGCACCGGCGACTACCAGTGCGAGAACCAGTATCGCGGTCAGGTCGATCTGCAGCTTCTTCATTGTTCGGGAGATACGTTCATGCCCATGCTTTGGGCCCAATCGGGATACTTGATGCCCTCACAGGGGGCCAGGCCGCCAGGCGCAGGGCGTTGTTAGACATCCATGTAAGACGTGTACTGTGACGGTATCAGTCGAGGGCTCGGATCACAGCGGCAGACACAGAGGTCGTCGCTCAGTGCGGCTTGTCGCCCGTCAGGCCCCGTCATCGACAGGCGTGGCCCGGCACAAACGATCCGTCCCATCGTTTTGCAGACGGGACACCACACCGGATCKCCCTCATAAGCCTGCTCACGATCTCCCACCTTGTCATCCCGCCCCCCGCCCTCCACAGTTCCATCAGAGGTCGTCGCGTCACCTCTCGTGATGTCGTAACGTTTTATCAAAGCCAACTCCTCGTTTTCCGTCTATCGGCTTGCATCGGTACGACAACCCTTTCCAGTTCGATGCAATTTGGCAACTCCGTCATCACCTCGGACGAATACGGTAGGGTCAATCCAGCCGCTTCTCTCGCGCTACCGAGCGCACGACCGCAGAATCCACACCGCCAGGCTGACCGGCAAAGACAATCTGACTTTGGATGTCACCGGATAGCGAACCAGCGGCGCAGGCTATTGCGAGCCAGGGTGCGGCAGTGCCGGCATGCCCGACGGTCTGGTCGAGGTCTGTTGGCCGCGCAGTCAGTCCAAGATGCACGGCGGCCTCGCGCAACACACCCGCCTGCGTTGCATCGAGGCCTGTCTGCCAGCCGCCGGGAATTTCCGCGGCAGTGATATCGCCCCATTTCACGGCATGCGACAAAGCGCCGTCCGACTGGTCGAACGGACCGCGTACCGGGCGATGCAGGCTTGCCTCTGACAGCACTTGTAGCCCGCCGGCCTGTTCGCCTGGCATAAGAAGAAGCGCAACTCCCGCTTCCGCCGCACCGACGGGCGGCGTCTTGCTCAGCACTGGATACAGCTGAATGGCGACAATCAATCTCGCCTCGCGCCCTTCGCCGCCAGCAAGCTGATCAAGCCAACCGTCGAGAACATCGAGGCCGGCGGGTTCAGTCTCCTCGGAGAGGCGCATATCTCGAAGCTGATGTTCTCGCCAGCACGCTTGCCAGAGCGCCACATGATCCTTGCGAAGCAATCCTCCCGACACCCATAGACAAACGCTAAGATCAACCCGCGACGGCAAGGACTGGATGCGGTTGGCAAGATCGGCAAGTAATTCCGAATACAACCATCGTGTCACCTCGCGATGACGGCGAGCGTCTGCCTCCTTTCCACCAGGAACCAGCGATACGCCAGGCACCACCAGCCAGCGAGCCTTTGTGGGTCCGCTGTCGCTGGCGATCGGCTTTTGGGTCTCCAGCCTGACAGTACCTGACCGTATGGTGCCCGTTGCATTTTCGCTCTGGTCCGACGAAAAACGATGGGCCGCACCGAGCAGGGCCAAGGGACGCGCCGCCAAGGCAAAGACACGCTCGTTGTACCTGCGAATCACTTCGTTGCGCATCAGAACGTCAAGTCGGTGGCCCTCATGATGGCTATACCGGCGCAGTACTATCCACGCAGGTATCCCCACCGGGAAGAGGATCAAGCTTGCCCAGAATTTCCACGTATGCGTAGGCAGATCTTTCGGCCATGACAGCAGGATCGCGATTGCGCACGCCAGCGCCATGACGAGAAACACGATCGTCCAGATCAACAGCGACGGCGGATCTCCAGGCTCCGGCTCTTCCTTCGGCAAAAGCGAGAAATCAACAGCCATGGCATCCCGCGCAGCGCGGACCGAGATTGGATTTCAATTCGTTCACTGCTCTGTTCTCCTGTTAAGTTAATGGCTTGGGGGGATGTCAGAATCCGTTCGGACGCGGGCGCAAGGTTCGCGAGACCACGTCCCAGAACGCAACGGCTTCGCCTTCGGTCAGCGATGCCGTCTTCTCAATACGATCCTGCAGCACGTTGTTGTAAGAACCCGTATCCAGTTCCAAGGTGATCAAGGGCGTTTGCGCACTGCCGATCCTGGAATTCGCCTCCAGCGCCAGATGGTGTCCAGGTACATCTCGCGTGGTCATCCCCGCCATCAGCCATTCCTCTGCCGGCAATCCAGGCAAGTCCACCGGGCCCTTTCGAATCGTATGGCCTTCTCGCTCCTTGAGCGCTGCGTTGATGCTGTCACCACGTTGCAGCAGTGTGGTTTGCTCTCGAATATCCGAGTCTGTCTCCAGAACGACACTCACGTCGATCTTGTCATGCAGCACGAATTGGGTCCAGAGCTTCTCCGTGGCACCTGCCTTGCCCGGCAGGAACCCACCAAAAAAGCACACCCCGGGTTCGGACGGAATTTCACTTTCCGGGCGGCCATGCACGCGCTTCAGCAGGTCGAATACGCGGGCGCGCAGTGCAGGAACGTTGTTCTTGACGGTCATCTTTTGAACAAGCGAGTCCTTGGTTTGATCCGGGTTGGTGAAATCCCATCCCTTTATTTGCAACTTGATCTGGAAGCCCCGATCCCATTTGTAGGCTTCAATGACTCGTCTACTTGGATTGGCAAGTACATCGCCCCGATGAATGAAATATCGCGTAGCCGCGCCCGATACCTCACCGCTTGCATACAGAAACGGGTAAGCATCGACACTCCTGGTGCCTTTCAGCTCCGCTTCGCGTGAGGCGACCTCCCGCTGAAACTGATCCTCGGGCATTGCCGTCGCCTCAATAGGAACCCGGTCCACCGTGATGCTTCCAAACACAAACACATCGGCCGGCATGTCGATCAGGTAGCGCCCCACGCAGCGCGGACCGAGACTGGCTGTCATTTCGTTCACGGTTTTGTTCTCCTCTTGCGTTAATGGCTTGGGCGGATTGCAGGCCGTCAGGCATAACGCGAGACATGCGATGGCCAACGCGGTTGCGCTCCTCATGCCTTGTCCGACCACAGGCGTGGAGCCATCAACTGGCAGCAGTGAAGAATCAACGACCCTATGCGAAACACCATCCGTCAGAATCCGTTTGGACGCGGGCGCAAGGTTCGCGAGACCACGTCCCATAGCGCAATGGCTTCGCCCTCGGTCAATGAGGCCTTTTCAATAGGATCGCGTAGCACTTTGTTGTACGAGCCCGTATCCAGTTCCAAGGTGACCAAGGGCGTTTGCGCACTGCCGATCCTGGAGTTCGCTTCCAGCGCCAGATGGTGTCCAGGCACACCTCGCGTGGTCATCCCCGCCATCAGCCATTCCTCTGCCGGCAAGCCAGGCAAGTCCACCGGCCCCTTTCGAATCGTATGGCCCTCGCTTTCCTTGAGCGCCGCGTTGATGCTGTCACCGCGTTGCAGCAGCGTGGTTTGCTCTCGAATATCGGAATTCGTCTCTAGACCGACACTCACGTCGATCTTGTCATGCAGCACGAATTGGGTCCAAAGGTTTTCCGTGGCACCAGCCTTGCCCGGCAGGAACCCACCAAAAAAACACGCCCCGGGTTCGGACGGAATCTCGCTTTCCGGGCGGCCACGCACGCGCTTCAGCAGGTCGAATACGCGGGCGCGCAGTTCCGGAACGATGTTCTTGGGAGTGATTAGCTCGACAAGCGAGTCGTTGGTTTGATCCGGGTTGGTGTAATCCCACCCTTTTGTCTGCATCTTGATCTGGAAACCCCGATCCCACTTGTAAGCCTCGATAACTCGTCTACTTGGATCGGCAAGAACATCACCCCGATGAATGAAATATCGCGTTGCCGCGCCCGATACCTCACCGCTTGCATGCAGAAACGGGTAAGCATCGGCACTCCTGGTGCCCTTCAACTCCGCCTCGCGCGAGGCGACCTCCCGCTGAAACTGATCCTCCGGCATCGCCGTCACCTCAATAGGAACCCGGTCCACCGTGATGCTTCCAAACACAAGAACATCGGCCGGCATGTCGATCAGGTAACGTCCCACGCAGCGCGGGCCGAGGTTGGCTGTCAGTTCGCTCACGGTTTTGTTCTCCTCTTGCGTCAATGGCTTGGACGGATTGCTGGCAGTCAGGCATAGCGCGAGACATGCGATGGCCAACGTGGTTGCGCTCCTCATGCCTTGTCCGACCACAGGCGTGGAGCCATCAACTGGCAGCAGTGAAGAATCAACGACCCTATGCGAAACACCATCCGTCAGAATCCGTTCGGACGCGGGCGCAAGGTTCGCGAGACCACGTCCCAGAACGCAACGGCTTCGCCCTCGGTCAATGAGGCCTTTTCAATAGGATCGCGTAGCACTTTGTTGTACGAGCCCGTATCCAGTTCCAAGGTGACCAAGGGCGTTTGCGCACTGCCGATCCTGGAGTTCGCCTCCAGCGCCAGATGGTGTCCAGGCACACCTCGCGTGGTCATCCCCGCCATCAGCCATTCCTCTGCCGGCAAGCCAGGCAAGTCCACCGGCCCCTTTCGAATCGTGCGCCCCTCTCTTTCCTTGAGGGCAGCGTTGATGCTGTCGCCACGTTGCAGCAGTGTCGTTGGCTCTCGAATATCGGAATCTGTCTCAAGAACGATGCGCACGTCGATCTTGTCATGCAGCACGAATTGGGTCCAAAGGTTTTCCGTGGCCCCTGCCTTGCCCGGCAGGAACCCGCCAAAAAAGCATACCCCGGGTTCGGACGGAATCTCGCTTTCCGGACGGCCACGCACGCGCTTCAGCAGGTCGAATACGCGGGCGCGCAGTTCCGGAACGATGTTCTTGGGAGTGATKAGCTCGACAAGCGAGTCGTTGGTTYGATCCGGGTTGGTGTAATCCCACCCCTTTGTCTGCATCTTGATCTGGAAACCCCGATCCCACTTGTAAGCCTCGATAACTCGTCTACTTGGATCGGCAAGAACATCACCCCGATGAATGAAATATCGCGTTGCCGCGCCCGATACCTCACCGCTTGCATACAGAAACGGGTAAGCATCGACACTCCTGGTGCCTTTCAGCTCCGCTTCGCGTGAGGCGACCTCCCGCTGAAACTGATCCTCCGGCATTGCCGTCGCCTCAAGAGGAACCCGGTCCACCGTGATGCTTCCAAACACGAAAACATCGGCCGGCATGTCAATCAGGTAACGTCCCACGCAGCGTGGGCCGAGATTGGATGTCAGTTCGCTCACGGTTTTGTTCTCCTCTTGCGTTAATGGCTTGGGCGGATTACAGGCTGTCAGGCATAACGCGAGACATGCGATGGCCACCATGGTTGCTCTTTTCATGACTTATAGGCCATCGAGGTCTTCGCAACGCCACAGGCAATCTTGGTGATCGCCCAAAGGGCAAAGAGCTGTTGCGGCCTGTTCTTGTACGCACCTTCGTGATCGACGCCCGGATATGGCACACAAGCCTTGACTCTTCGGCCTGGGGCGGCGCCGGATCGGATTGGTACCGTGCCATCGCCGTTCTCGCCGGCACCCTTCAAAATGAAGCTTGTCGCCAACGGTCTGCCGCCAGAGTGCTGGTGCACTGTCTGTTCGCCCTTCCCCGGATCGTGCAAGACCTGTCCGGCCGTGAGATCCTCAACTTTGGGATACGCATCGAACAGCCGGAGAGCACTGGAGATCCTCCGCTCCCAGACCACGTCTCCCCAAGTTTTATGACTCGGATCGTCCCCGTAGAATGCATATGTGGTTGCGTGGTACTTTCTGCTGATTTTTGTCTGGAATTTTTCTACTTCGTCCCGAATCAAATCCACAAATCCGATCCAGTCCCGATCAATCGTCGCCTTCTTCGGATCCAGCGGATTGATCAGCTTGTCATCGCAAAGGCCCCACCACTTGCCACGGACGGTATAGATCTCCTTGTACGGATCTGACTTGGGCAAACCGACCGTATTTTTGCCGTCCTTGAGCTTGAGCCAACCCATCCCGTACTCCGGGCTGGGCAGCAACTGCAGAGGCCCGGGTGATTGCGCGAACACAGCAGTCATCTCTGCGGCATTGGCGCCCAATGCGATCCCAGCCGGCATCTCCGTGCCTGCCTTCACCCGTTTATAGGCTGTAGCGGATCCTGTGGCAGGCATGACGCCGTGCACGATCCCCAGCACGCTCTTGTTGCCACCCATCAGTTCGGAGTAGTAGCGAGATACCAGGCCGCCCATCGAATGCGTCACGATGATCACGTAGTCGCACATATAGCCCTTGCTCCGGTAGTACGCCATGAACTCCTGGATCTTCCCGTCCAATCGCTTTGCGGACTCCGCATTCGATTGGAGCCAGTTGTAACCTACGGCATGCAAGGGGAGCTGGTATTTATAGGAGAGTGCTACCTCATTGTGGGTTAGTAACTCGACGCCGGGCGCATTTGCCACAAGGGTCTTCATCAGGCGCGCGCGCTCGCCCGTCTTGCACTGATCGGCATCGTTGAGCGCGTTCTCGAGCCAGGGTAGAAACGTGCCATAGCTCATGAAGCCAACCTCACCCCACCCGCGGCGCTTCAGTTCGGCATCGTTCTGGCGCGTGCCTTGCGGGATGGTTCCACTAGCAAAGACGCGGGTCTTTTTAGGATCAAGGACCCGTTTTCGCTTGTCTGGACTTCCATTCGCCCACTTCGTCAGTACGCTCGCCGACCCGTTTACAAGCCAAACGGGTTCCTCGTTGTCATCCATCAAGTTCGTGCCCATCACACCCGGCACAAAGATCACGGGTATGATCCTGTCGGGCACCATGTGACATACAGCAATGCTGTCGTCGGACGGCGACATGACGGACGAGTAATGCACCGATCCATCATCGGCTATAGCGGGTGGGATCACGCGTTCAACGGTGGCCATACGAAGTTGCTCCGGTTTGCTTCTGCGTGGTTGTGGTTGTGAAGGCGCACTGCATGCCTACAGCCATTCATTCCGGATCGATGCGCAGGCGCAGTCCATCCACGAAAAGACTCTTTTGCAGCCCCGTCTTGCCTTCTGCATCGGTGGTGCCACGGATCACACTGCCGTCTTCGCGAATGATGGAGAACGCGCGATGGCTGACGGGCTGGCCATCGAAGGGCCATTTGAGCGCGTATTGCTCATCAAAGTCAGCGTGCTTCCACGTATTCATCGATTCGGCGAGCGAAGCCGGCCCCTGACGGCTGAACGCGGCCGACTTGATGGTCCGGTCCCCGCGCGTGCCGTCCTCTATGCCCGTGGATGACAGACGAAGATAGGAGCCACCACACTTGAGCAGCAGTTCCTCCTTAGCCTCAATCACGACGCGCCCGCTTGCACTGCTGATCGTCATGTTCTTGTCCGACAGCAGGCGCATCTCATCGCCCTGGGCCTGGATCTCGACCTTGCCCTTTGCTGCAAACAGCTTGATGCCGAGCTTCTGCGCGAACACGGATACCCGTTCGCCTGCCGCAACCGTAAAGCGCTTGAGCACGCTGATGTCGGCATGGCCACCAGCGGTGGCGATCAGGTTCTGGGCGGCCGTCAGTTGCAAGTCGGAGCCCGAGGCCAGCGCCATGCCCGCAGGTGCGCTGACAAGTATCCCGGCCTTGTTTAGCGCCGTCAGCGTATCGCTGAGCAGGGCCTTCTGCCGGTTGTAGTCCGCTGCTACCGCTTGCGCCGCATTGGCAGCCGAGGCCAGCGCTTCGCTTTGCTGGAGAGCTTGCTGCAGCAGGTTCTGCGCCGCCTCCATATCAAGCTGCTTCCCACCCGCATTCGGCTGGTCATCCGCAGAAATGAACAGCCCCTTGCCACCCCGGATGGCACCCCAGGCCGAGGTGCGCAGCTCAAAGCCTTCACCGCGCTTCTGCCGTTTGGCAGTGGCCATATGCCCCAGGGTCAGCTGGCTTTTGCCCGAATGCTCGGTGGAGAGCTGTACGTGTTCCTCGCCCGTCCAGTCTTCAAGGTCGAATAGGTTGCCACTCCGCGTCTGGATGAGATTGCGCGACAGCAACCGGTCCTGGCTGGTGATCAGGTCCCGGTGCTGGCTGTTGTGGTGGAAGTGGGCGATGTACGGCTTGTTCGGATTGCCATCGATGAACGCGATCGCCGCCTCGGTTCCGTCCATCACCGGGAAGTGAAAGCCGGTCTGGTGGGACCCGGCAAACGGCTTGGCCAAGCGCAGCGGCACGCTCTCGCAACCCTTTGGCCATGATGTATCGAAGTCCAGGTCGAAACGGACCGTGTAGTGGCCCGCCTGCGTCAGGTAGGCATATTTGTACTGGCCCGGCGAGGTCACGCGGGCGCTCAGCGTGCCGTGGATCCTGGGCCATTTGTCTTCAGCGAGCGGCAGCCGGAAGCGCCGGTCCGAGGGGATGGCCTTGAAGGTGTTGCGGTAAGCCGCATCGCGCCCGCCGCTGTGCCTGACCTCGATGATCACCAGCCCGTTGGGCGCGTCGGGCAGCACCCGGTCCATGCGCAGGATACGCGATGCGTGCAGTTCCAGCACATTGCTTGCGCCCTCGTAGATCAGTTGCCAGGCGATCGCGGCCTCGTGGCGCAGTTGCGCCTCCCACTTGGCGCCGTCCTTGTCCAGGTGATGGCTTCCATAGACATAGGACTGGCCGTAGGTGGTCTTGTCCTTGCGGGCGATGTTCGCCTCGGCCTGGATACGCTCCCAGGACTGCTCGGGGTTGTAGTCCGCGACGAGGATCGATTCCGGCACCGTCCGCGCGTGGGACTTGAGATCGGTCACGGCCTCGACGCCGGATTCCAGCCCCGCCGTTTCGCGGTACGGCACCCGCAGCTCCGGCAGGTAGATGTAGTGGTCGATGTCGTCGCCAAACACCGCCATCTCGCCGAACTTGCCCAGGAGGAAATAGCAGTAGAGCCCTTCCTGCTCCATCAGCAGCCGGATGTAGTCCCAGTCGGACATCTGGTACTGGAGGCGGAACTTGTACTGCGGATACTTGCGGCGCGTCTTGAGGAGAAACTGATGACCCCGCAGGTCATGCCGGCGCAGGATTGCATCGATGATCTGCGGGGCGGTCAGGTGCTGATAGACGCGGCTCGCGCGCGTGAGCCGCAGCCGCGCGACCAGCGGCTCGACCACGATCTCGTAGGCGCAGAAATCATGGGTCTGCCTGGTCTCGGAGAAGCCCGTGATGCAGCCGCCGAACTTGCGCGGCGCCGTGCCGTCGCCAGGATCGATCAGAAATCTGGCGTCCTTGCCGAGATAGTCGGCCCGATCGAGCGGCAACGGGTGCGTCAGCTGGATCGTCACGGTGTACGTGTCGCCCAGGCGTTCCACCGCCTCGAACGACACCACCGACAGCTCGGCAGCGCTGGCCGCGCCGGGCACCTCCAGGAAATACGCCTGGTGTGCGCCACCGTAAGCGTGTCGTTGTTCAACCGGATCCGTCATGATCTTCGCTCCGTTGTCAGCTTGATCGAACCTGACGCAGGACTCTAAACGGATTCTTTTATGACATAAATAGCATTATTACAATTGTTAAACAAAATATCACTTTTAGAGTAAATTCGTACTCGTCCTATTTATCTCAACTGGCAATCCATGCTATTAGCCACGGCGGCACGCCGTACGGATCGTTATCGCGAGCATTGGGAATGCGTTGAACTGTGCGCTTGGCCCGCGGTGGGCACGGTGCATGTTGCCGCAGGCGACCGGGCGGTACCCCACATTGCCGTCATCCGCACAATCGCCCCAACCTCCGCAATAGGGCTACACTGAAAACGAGACAACCCTCCGGAGCGCCATGATGGACGCCAATGGCCCTCAACGCACCTTTCGTGGTCTTCCTCTGACCCCGGAACAGGATGCGGAAGTCAGGCACTACATCAAGAGGAAAAAGCAGCGCAGTGCGCCATGGGATACACCTGAGCTAGCCGCCATGCTCGAGGATATGCTGAGGCCGCCAAGCGTTGAGGACGAGGACTTCGAATCCCCTGCCGAAGAAGCCAACGCGGACGCCGAGCGCGCGGCGGCTTCGGTGGACGAAGCCATGGATCCGATCGAGGCCGGTGAGGAGCGGATGGCGGCCAGGGAAGCCGAGGCGATGAAGGGCCCCAAGCATTGACATGCAGGTGCAGCGTGCGCGTTGCGGCTCCATGATCCGGGGCGCGCACAAAGGAAGAAGAGAAGAGAAAAAAGAAGAGAAGACAGCCCCCAGTGCAACGACTGGAACACAAGAATAAAGGGCATAGCATGGCGACCGTCGCGACATTCGACATCGAGTACACGCAGTTCCTCGATCCACAAGGTGAGCCGACCCAAGCGCTGCCTGCATTTGCGCTCGATCCCGAGGCCCTTTTCCCGCTCTACCGGGCCATGGTGCTCACCCGCCAGTTCGACCTCAAGGCCATTGCGCTGCAGCGCACCGGCCAGATCGGCACGTTCGCCTCAGCGCTTGGCCAGGAGGCCGTCGGCGTCGGCGTTGCCAGCGCCATGCGCGCGCAAGACGTGCTTGTACCTTCCTACCGTGATCACGCCGCACAGTTCCAGCGCGGCGTCTCCATGACCGAGAGCCTGCTGTATTGGGGTGGCGACGAGCGCGGCAATGCGTTCGCGGCGGCGCCGCACGATTTTGCGAACTGCGTGCCCATCGGCAACCAGGTCTGCCACGCTGCCGGCATCGCCTACGCGATGAAGCTGCGCCGCGAGCCGCGCGCCGCGGTTTGCCTGCTCGGGGACGGCGGCACTTCGAAAGGCGATTTCTACGAAGGCATGAATATGGCGGGCGCCTGGCACGCGCCCCTTGTGCTGGTCGTCAACAACAACCAGTGGGCGATCTCCATGCCGCGCAGCCAGCAGACCGCCGCGCAGACGCTCGCGCAAAAGGCCATCGCGGCCGGTATCCCTGGCCTGCAGGTGGATGGCAACGATATCGTGGCGGTGCGCCAGCTCACGCTCGACGCGCTGGAACGGGCGCGCAGCGGCGGCGGCGCCACGCTGATCGAAGCGATCACCTACCGGCTTGGCGACCACACCACGGCGGACGATGCCTCGCGCTACCGCGACAGCGAACAGGTCAGGCAGCACTGGCTGCTGGAGCCGGTGGCCAGGCTGCGCAACTATCTGCTGCGCCTTGGCGCATGGGATGCGGCCCGCGAAGACGCGCTTGCCAAGGATTGCGCGGCGCAAGTGGCGGCCGCGGTGCAGGCCTACCTGGCAACGCCCCTGCCGGAAACGGCAGCGATGTTCGATTACCTGTATGCCAGCCTGCCCAAGGCGCTGGCGGGGCAAGTGGCCACCGCGCATCGCTTTGCCCCGGGTGCCCGGAGCAAGGGCAAGGACAACGAGAGCGAGCAGGATCATGGCTGAAATCAATCTGGTCGAAGCCGTCAACCAGGCGCTGGCTCATGCGCTGGAACACGACCCGCGCGTGGTGCTGCTCGGTGAGGACATTGGCGTGAATGGCGGCGTGTTCCGCGCCACGGCGGGGCTGCAAGCCCGTTTTGGCGCGGAGCGCGTGATCGATACGCCGCTGGCCGAGTCCGGTATCGCCGGGGCCGCGATCGGCATGGCGGCAATGGGGCTGGCGCCCGTGGCGGAAATCCAGTTCACCGGTTTTATCTACCCGGCCATCGACCACATCATCAATCATGCCGGCCGCCTGCGCCACCGCACGCGCGGCAGGCTGAGCTGCCCGATGGTACTGCGCTCGCCTTATGGCGCCGGCATCCATGCGCCGGAGCATCACTCCGAAAGCCCAGAGGCGATGTTTGCCCATATCCCCGGCATCCGGGTGGTCATACCGTCCACCCCGGCGCGCGCCTACGGCCTGCTGCTGGCGGCCATGCGCGACCCCGACCCGGTGGTGTTCCTCGAACCCACCCGGCTCTACCGCCTGTTCCGCGAGGAAGTACCGGACAACGGCGAGGCGCTGCCACTCGATACCTGCTTCACACTGCGCGACGGCGGCGACATCACGCTGGTGAGCTGGGGGGCGATGCTGCAAGAGACACAGGCCGCGGCTGACCTGCTGCTGGACGAAGGCATCGCCGCCGCCGTCATCGACGTGGCCACGCTCAAGCCGCTCGACATGGACACCATACTGGAATCGGTCGCCAGGACGGGCCGCTGCGTCATCGTCCACGAGGCGCCCCGCAGCGCCGGCTTCGGTGCCGAGATCGCGGCGAACCTTGCCGATGCAGGGCTGTACTCGCTGGCGGCGCCGGTGCAGCGCGTCACCGGCTACGACACCGTGGTGCCGATGGCCAGGCTCGAGTACACGTACCTGCCCAGCGTGGCGCGGATTGCCGACGCGGCCCGCAAGGCCATGGCCGCCTGACGTTTTTCCTGGGAGCGTTGATGAAGATCTTCAAGTTGCCCGACCTGGGCGAAGGCCTGCAGGAAGCCGAGATCACCGAATGGCACGTCAAACCCGGTGACACGGTGGCGGCCGACCAGCCGCTGGTTTCGGTCGAGACCGCCAAGGCGATCGTCGAGATACCGTCGCCCTACGCCGGGCAGGTCGCCAAGCTGTTTGCCCAGCCGGGCGAGATCGTGCACCTTGGCGCGCCGCTGGCGGGCTTCGAGGGCGCCGGCGGGCAAGAGGACGCGGGCGCGGTGGTGGGCGATGTCAAAGTCGGCACGCAGGTGGTCGCGGAAGCGCCCGCCGCCCTGTCCCGTGGCGGCGGCGCGGTGCGGGCCGTGCCGGCCGTGCGCGCCCTGGCGCGCCAGCTCGATGTGGACCTGGCGATGGTCACTCCAACGGGCGCGGACGGCATCATCAGCGCCGCCGATGTGCGCCGCGTCGCCGCGACGCTGGCGGACCTGGGGCCACCGGAAGTCCTGCGCGGCGTGCGGCGCGCCATGGCGCTGAACATGGCGCGCGCCCAAAGCGAGGTCGCCGCGGCGACCGTGATCGACGACGCCGATATCCATGCCTGGGCGCCCGGCACCGACACCACCATCCGGCTGGTGCGCGCACTGGTTGCCGGCTGCCGCGCCGAGCCCGGCCTCAACGCCTGGTATGAAAGCCAGACCGGGCGCCGCCATGTGCCGGCGCGGATCGACGTGGGGATTGCAGTCGACCTGCCCGAAGGCCTGTTCGTGCCGGTGCTGCGCGATACCGGCAAGCGCGACGCGGCAGACCTGCGGCGCGGCCTGGACCGCATGCGCGCGGATGTGCGTGCGCGCACGATCGCCCCCGAGGAGATGCGCGGCAACACCATCACGTTGTCCAACTTCGGCATGATCGCCGGCAAGTACGCGGCGCCGATCGTGGTGCCGCCAACCGTCGCCATTCTGGGCGCCGGCCGTATCCACGATGCGGTGGTTGCGGCCGGCGGCATGCCCGTCGTGCACCGGATCCTGCCGCTCAGCCTGACCTTCGATCATCGGGTGGTCACAGGCGGCGAGGCCGCGCGCTTCCTGGCGGCAGTGATCGCGGACCTGGCGCTGGCGGCCTAGGCGCGGGCAGCGCGGCAGCGCGACAGGCGAGCGCGGGGGGCTTTACTCCGCGCGGATCCTGGCTTCGGCCACGATCTTGGCGGAGCGCTCCATGTCCTCCTTCTCGAAGCGGGCGAAGTCTTCCGGCGTGCCTGGCGAGAGCAGGTAGCCCTGCTCGGCCAGCCTGCCGCGCAGGTCGGACGCCAGCGCCTTGTTGACTTCGGCGTTGAGCCGCCTGGTCACATCGGCCGGCAGCTTGGCCGGACCCCACAGGCCATACCACGAGTAGAACTCATAGCCCGGCACCGTCTCGCCGACCGTCGGCACGTCGGGCATGGAAGGCAGCCTGTCCTTGGAGGTCACCGCGACCACGCGCACCATGCCGCTCTTGTGATAGGACAAGGCGCCGAGCACGGGATCGATAAAGCCATCGATGGCGCCACCGATCAGGTCCTGGTACGCGGGCGCGGAGCCCTTGTACGGCACCACCAGGTAATCGATCTTGCCCGCCCGCTTGAGCAGCTCCGTGGACAAATGCCCCGCGGACGCCTGCGAGCCAATCGCGAACGACATCTTGCCGGGATGCGCCTGCGCGTAGGCGATCAGCTCCTTGATGTTCTTCACCGGCAGGTTCTTGTTGACGGAGACCGCCAGCGGCCCCTTGCCGACCAGCGCGATCGGCACGAAATCCTTGGTCACGTCGTAAGGCGACGATCTCAGGGTCATGGGCGTGGTGGTGAAGGTGGAGGCGCTGAACAACAGCGTGTAGCCGTCCGCCGCGGCCTTGGCCACCGCGTCGGCGCCGATGATGCCCTGGCCGCCGGGCCGGTTGTCGACGATAAAGCTCTGGCCGGTTTGCTCGGAGAGTTTTTGCGCCAGCATGCGGCCGACGGTATCGGTGGGGCCGCCGGGCGGGAACGGAATGATGACGCGCACGGCTTTGTTGGGGTAACCCTGCGCGAAGGCGCTGGCGGCGGCGCAGGCCAGCAACGCGCCGGCGGCACTGCGGAAAATCCGGTGGAACAACATGGTTTGTCTCCTGTCTCGACTGCAGGTGCGCCCTGGAGGGGCGCTCTTATTTCTTGTCCACTCTCAAGGCTGCGCCAGCGCCGACATCTGCGCATACAGATCCGCCTTGCCCTCAAACCCGATGCCCGGCAGCTCCGGCATGGTGATATGGCCGTCGATCACCTTCACGCCATCGGGGAAGCCGCCGTAAGGCTGGAACAGGTCGGGGTAGCTCTCGTTGCCGCCCAGGCCCAGGCCAGCGGCGATATTGAGCGACATCTGATGGCCGCCGTGCGGGATGCAGCGGCTTGGCGACCAGCCAAAGGTCTTCAGCACTTCCAGCGTGCGCTCGTACTCCACCAGCCCGTAGGACAGCGCGCAGTCGAACTGCAGGTAGTCGCGGTCCGGGCGCATGGCGCCGTAGCGGATCAGGTTGCGGGCGTCCTGGTGGCTGAACAGGTTTTCGCCGGTGGCCATGGCGCCGGGGTAGTACTCGGCGAGCGTGGCCTGCAGGTGGTAGTCCAGCGGATCGCCGGCTTCCTCGTACCAGAACAGCGGATAGTCGCGCAGCATCTTGGCGTAGGCGATGGCGGTGTCCAGGTCAAAGCGGCCGTTGGCGTCCACGGCGAGCTGCGCGTCCGGGCCGATTTCCTGCAAGACGGCCTCGATGCGCGCGCTGTCTTCTTCCAGGCTGGCGCCGCCGATCTTCATCTTGACCACGTTGTAGCCGCGCTTCAGGTAGGAGCGCATCTCGGCGCGCAACGCGCCGAGGTCCTTGYCCGGATAGTAATAACCGCCGGCGGCGTAGACGAACACGCGCGGGTTAGCGTTGACGCCGTGGCGCTCGGCCAGCAACCGGAACAGCGGCACGCCGGCGATCTTGGACACCGCGTCCCACACCGCCATGTCGATGGTGCCGACCGCGACCGAGCGCTCGCCATGGCCGCCCGGTTTCTCATTGGACATGGTGGCGGCCCACACGCGGTTGGGGTCGAGGTTGGTGCCGGCGTCGTCCAGCAGCGATGCTGGATCGGCCGCCAGGATACGCGGCGCAAAACGCTCGCGGATCAGGCCGCCCTGGCCGTAGCGGCCATTGGAGTTGAAACCGTAGCCGATCACGCGCTTGCCGTCGCGAAACGCGTCGGTCACCACGGCGACGAGGCTGCTCGTCATCTTCGAGAAATCGATATAGGCATTACGGATGGGCGACGAAATCGGCTTCGTCACTTCGCGGACGTCAATGATGCGCACGGACATGGCTTGTCTCCAGTGTTCTAGTGTCTTTCGGTAATCAGCTAATCAGCGACTCAGGCGGTTCGATACGTCGGCTGGCGGCGCTACAGCGAAGCACCGCCGCAAATCAGGATCTGCTGCCCGGTGATGGCGCCGGCATCGGGCCCGAGCAGGAAGCTCACCATCCCGGCCACTTCATCGGGCCGGATAAAACGCCCGATGGGCGGCGTGCGCGGCGGCGTGCCCTTGCGGCCCGGGTCGTTCAGCATCGGGGTCTCGGTGGCGCCCGGCGCCACCACATTGACGGTGATGCCGCGTGGCGCCAGCTCCGCGGCCCAGGAGCGCGCCATGCCCACCACCGCCGCCTTGGTCGCGGCGTACTGGCTGCGCCCTGGCGCGCCCGCCGCCGTGCGGCTGCCGATCAGCACGATGCGCGCGCCATCCGGCAGCGTTGGCATCAGCGCGTTGGCCAGCACGCTGGCGGCTTGCACATGGATACGCCACATGCCCTCGCCGTCCTCGGGCTTCAGGTCGCCGAGCACCGCCGTGCGCATGAATCCCGCGGCATGGACAATGGCATCGACCTGGGGCACCGTGGCCACGGCAGCGGCGAGCTTTGCGGCATCAGTCAGGTCGACTTCGATCCCGTTGAAGCCCTCGGCGCTGGGTGCCGGCGAGCGGTCCAGCCCGGTCACCGTCCAGCCCGTCGACAGCAGCCGCCGGGCAATGGCCGCGCCGATACCGGAGCTGGCACCGGTGACCAGGGCATGCCTGGTCCGCGCCACGGGCGTGTCGTCGTCTTGCATGGATTGGCTCATCAAAGCCCCTTTGGATTGCATGGCCGGCGGCCCAGCCCCGGCACGCTCGCCGCAGGCCGGGATGGCGCGCCGGTACAGGCCCGGATCAGACGTGGGTCAGACGTGGTTCAGGCTCAGGCAGCCGCTTTCTGCGTCACGCCGGCGTGTTCCAGCGCGGCCTGGATCGCGGCCAGCTCGGCGGCCGACGGCGCGTGGGTCGGCGGGCGCACCGTGCCATCGCGCAGGATGCCGGCCAGCGCCATGGCGGCCTTCATGCGGCCATGGGCTTCGCCCGTGGGCTCGCCAGCGCCGTACACCGCGTCCTTGAGCGGGTTGATCAGGGCCTGCACGCGCATCGCTTCATGCAGGTCGCCGGCCTTGACCGCCTTGAGCAGGTCGTTGATCAGGCCGGGAATCAGCGAGGCAAAGCCGACCAGCGCGCCGTCGATGCCCTGCACCATCGACGACAGCAGGTATTCGTCGTGGCAGGTCATCAGCACCTTGGTGGGATCGGCCGCGCGGATCTCCTTGATGTCGCGCGCGTATTTGTTCATTTCGCGCTCGCCCATCTTGAAGGCCTTCACATAGGGCAGCTTGGCCAGTTCCGCGAGCAGCTCCGACGAGTAGGAGCCACGGGTCCAGGCCGGGTAGATATGCACCACCAGGGGCAGCCCGCTGGCCTTGCCGATGGCGTTGAAGTAGTCGAGGCAATGCTCCGGCTTGAAGCCAAAGCGCAGCCAGTGATGCGGCGGCATGATATCGAGCCCGGCGGCGCCCGCTTCCTTGGCCCAGCCAGCTTGTTCCACGGCGTCGTTGATGCCTTCGCAGACCACCGACGAGATCACCGGGCAGATGCCCCGGGTGGCGTCGGCGGTGATGCGGGTCACTTCGGCGCGCTCGCGCGGCGTCAGCGAGAAGACTTCACCGGTATGGCCATTGGTCATCAACGCGGTCACGCCGGCTTGGCCGCCCAGCCACCTGGCAAAGCGGCGCAGCTCCGGCTCGTTGATGCTGTAGTCCGCGTTGAAGGGAACCGCGATGGCGGGAATGATGCCGTGGAAATTGATATCAGGCACGTTCGTCTCCTGGTGTGGCTTGCGCTATTTGCGCGTTCGGGTGGGTATCAAGGTGGGCGGAATGAATCCGCCGGAGGGTTGCAGCGCACGGGCCAGCTCGGTAGCGGCATGCACTACCGCCGGGGCCGTGGTCGATTCGAAATCGTCAAGCGAGGTATTCATGGCCGGCGCCGCCACGCTCAGGCCGGCAACCGGCACGCCGTCCACATCCAGCACCGGCGCGGCCACCACATAGAGGCCGGACACCGTTTCCTGGTCCGACAACGCATAGCCCTTGGCGCGCACGGTCTTGAGCCGCTCGAGGATGGTGTCGAGCTCGGTGAGCGTGTGGTCGGTCAGCTTCTGCCGGGGCTGGGCGTCCAGCACACGGGCCTGCATGTCCTGCGGCAGCCACGCCAGGATGGCGTAGCCCACGGCCGTGGAATAGGCCGGCACCCGGCTGCCGATACGGATATCCACGCCAAGCCGCGTCAGCCCGGCCTGGATCCGTTCCGCGTAAAGCACGTCCGGGCCATCCAGCACGCCGATGGAGGCGGCTTCATTGATCTCCCCCACCAGCGCGCGCAGGATCGGCCTTGCCCGCGTGCGCAGGTCGGCATGGGCGATGGCGTCAAAGCCCAGGTCCAGCACCTTGAGCGACAGCCGGAACAGCCGTGTGTCCGGCACGCGCTGCACGTAGCCGATATCCACCAGCGTGTTGAGGAAACGAAAGGCCGTGGCATTGTCCAGCCCGGAGCGGCGCGCGACTTCCGCCATGGTGAGCTCGGGTTCCTGCGCCGTGAACGCTTCGAGAATGCGGAAGCCCTTCGCCAGCGACTGCACCGTGTTCTTGGATGCGTCGCCCGCGCTGCTCGCCTTCGATGCGGTCGGGACGGAGTTCTCGGTAGCCATGTCAATCTCCACTGTCAGTTCTTCGTTCTTGATGCAAACCCGGAATCGAGTTCGGATTCCGAATTTTAATTCGACGAACAGACAGAGGAAAGCCCTCGCTCAAGTTGGGTGGATACACATCGGCATCGCTGCCGGACCTCATAAAATTCGGATTGCGAATTTTTATTCGAATAAGAGGGCCAAGAAAAAGTGCCAGACAACGGCACCTCTTTAATCCGCCCCGCGTCCTGAGACGCCTCTCTTTTATTCGGATAGCGAACTTGTATTCGCGATATGAAATATTCTAGGCCTCGTTTCCGAGACAGGGCAAGGGCAAACTTCCTAGGGTTTTCACTGAACGGGTCACGCCGCCTTGCGCGTCATTCAGCGCAATTCCTCTTAAACAGACATTTACAAATAGAGACGAAATCGCTACACTGCCGCTTAATTGCGAATCACTCGCATTCTCGTTATCAACCCAAGCATTGGTTTTTATTCCTGGCCTCGCCTTTCGCTCCTTGCACGCCAGGTATCTTCCGCGCCCCGTGCGCGCATCGACTCCCCTCGCCACACTGAAATCATGACTGCTCCCCTGAAGACGCGCGCGCGTTTGCTCGCGTCCGCTGGTGCTCTTTACTGCACAGGTTTCCTCGCCGCCACGCCGGCCTTCGCACAGTCCGCCGCCGACGCCGGCAGCGCGAAGGAAGCCACCTTGCCCACCGCCGTTGTCACCGCCGATTCGCCGCTTCAGGCCAAGCGCCTGCCCTCGTACAAGTTCGTCGCACCGTTGCTGGATACACCGCGCTCGGTCACGGTGATTCCCGAGGAACTGCTCAAGCAGACCAATGCGACGACCTTCGCCGATGCGTTGAAGACGGTGCCGGGCATCACCTTCCTGGGCGGCGACGCCGCGGCGAACCCCTCCGCGGATCGTCCGGTGATCCGCGGCTTCGAGTCGCGCAACTCGATCTTTGTCGATGGCATGCGCGACTCCGGCGTGCAGAACCGCGAGACCTTCGCAGTGGAGCAGATCAGCGTCATCAAGGGCCCGGATTCGGTTTATGCGGGACGTGGCGCGGTTGGCGGCAGCATCGACATCGTCACCAAGATGCCCAAGGCGGATGACTTCACCAATGCCAGCCTGGGGCTGGGCACCGAGGCCTACAAGCGCGCCACGCTCGACGTCAACCGCCGCATCAACGATGAGACCGCGGTGCGCCTGAACGTGATGGGGCACGACGCCAACCAGGCCGGGCGCAACGATGTCTACAGCAAGCGCTGGGGCGTGGCGCCGTCGGTGGCGTTCGGGCTGAACACGCCGACCACGGTGTCGCTGAGCTACTACCACGTCAACACCTACGACATGCCGGACTTCAGCGTGCCGTTCCGCTCGACCGGCGGCACGCCCGGGGCGGGAACCAGCATCCAGCGCTCGCAGTTCTACGGCCTGAACAACCGCGACTACCGCCGCGGGCAGACGGACACCGGCGAGATCCGCATCGAGCACCGCGTGGACGACAACTGGAAGGTGCGCAACACCACCATGTTCGGCCGCTCCACGCTGGACTACATCGCCACCAACCCGCAGTTCCTGAACGCCAGCGCGAACCTCCTCCAGCTGCAAGCCAAGAGCGGGAAATACGCCACCAACAGCGTCTCCAACCAGACCGAGCTGTCCGGCAAGGCCACGCTGCTTGGCATGCAGCACACGCTCACGGCCGGTGTGGAATTCAGCTGGGAGCGCAGCCTGTACGAGGGCTACCTGGTGAGCGACAGCGCGGGCAACAATATCCGCACGGGCGGCCCCTGCACGATCGCCTACAACTGCACCGCGATCGGCGCATGGAATGCCAATGCCCCGTGGACCGGCAGCACCGTGCTCAACGGCGACAAGAGCTTCCCCGGCGCGCCCACCAGCACCCGCACCAATGTCTCGTCCGCCTACCTGTTCGACAGCGTGAAGCTGAGCGATCGCTGGCTGTTCAATGCCGGCACGCGCTTCRACCGCTTCGACGTCACCGCCGTGCAGGCCGGCACGCCGGACCTGAAGAACACCGCCAACCTGTTCAGCTACCAGCTTGGCCTGGTGTTCAAGCCGGTCGACACGGTCAGTTTGTATGCCTCATACGGGACCTCCGCCAATCCGCCGGGCGCCAACAGCGGCCTGGGTGGCGGCACCGACCAGATCACCAAAACCAACCAGGACCTGTCGCCCGAGCGCAGCCGCAACATCGAAGTGGGCGCCAAGTGGGACACGCTGGACCGCCGCCTGTCGCTGACCTCGGCGCTGTTCCAGACGGACAAGACCAATGCGCGCGTCAGTGACGGCCTGGGCGGCATCGTCAACGCGGGCAAGCAACGCGTGCGCGGCGCGGAACTGGGCATGGCCGGCAACCTCACCAGCAAGTGGCGCGTGTTCGGCGGCTACTCCTACCTGGATGCCATCACGACCGACGCCGGCGCCGCCAATGCCTCGGCATCCGGCCTGCCGATGGTGATGGTGCCCAAGCACAACGTCACGCTGTGGACCTACTACGACGTGCTGCCCAAGCTGTCGATCGGCGGCGGCGCCACGATCTCCAGCCTGACCTACGCCTCGGTCTCGGCAACGTCGCGCAAATGGACGCCGGGCTACGCGCGTTTCGATGCGGTGGCAACGTATCGCGTCTCCAAGACCGTGGATGTGCAACTGAACGTACAGAACCTCTTCGACAAGAAGTACTACTCCGCCGCGTACCCGATCTACGCAACGTGGGCGCCGGGCCGTTCAGCGGTGATGACGCTGAACTTCCATATGTAAGTTCTACCGGCTATGTCGTGCTCCCTTCTCCCGCGCGAGGGAGTGGCGGGCGTTCGTTACGCCTGCATGCTGGAAAACACCACGGGCTTCGCTTTAAGTGACTCCTAGCTAAGCCACCCCTCTCCCCGGCCCTCTCCCCCTGAGGGGCGAGGGAGAGACAGCCGTCGTCATGGCGCGCGGCTTTGGCCTGTTCGGCGGCTTCGGCCAATGCTTCAGGTTTACCGGCAGTTTGAGGGCGCTCCGCGGAGCGCCTTTTTCATTTGCACGCCGTTGCAAGGTGCCTTGTTTTCCACACGGCCTTAATGCAGCCTTAAGCCATGGCGAAATAACCTTGCGCCACGGACTGCGCAGAGCGACCGATCCCGCGCCAGCCCCCACCCAAACAACCAACAGGGCAAGCCCGCCCCCCAGCGCATAGCAAACCTGGAGCACGCCATGAACACGCTGTCCCCCCGGCCGATGCCAGCCTGGCTCAACAAAGTGCCCGAAGTCACCGTGGGCTTCTGGATCATCAAGATCCTGTCGACCACCGTCGGCGAGACGGGGGCCGATTTTCTCGCGGTCAACGCTGGGCTGGGCCAGGCCGTCACCGGCTGCGCCATGGGCGCGTTGCTGGCCATCGCGCTTTTCGCCCAGGCTCGGATGCATCGCTATGTTCCCTGGATGTACTGGCTGACCGTGGTGCTGGTCAGCATCGTCGGCACGCAGATCACCGATGCGCTCACCGACGGCCTGGGCGTGAGCCTGTATCTGAGCACGGCCGTCTTCGCCGTCATGCTGGCGGGGATTTTCGCGCTGTGGTTCCGCCGCGAAGGCACGCTCTCCATCCGGACGATCTGCTCGCGCCGCCGCGAGCTCTTCTACTGGGCCGCGATTCTCTGCACCTTTGCCCTCGGCACCGCCGCGGGCGACCTGGCCACCGAAGCCCTGGGGCTGGGATTCCAGCTCGGCACCCTGGTGTTCGGCGCCCTCCTTGCTCTGACCGTCGCCGCGTTCTACCTCGGCGCCAACGCCGTTCTCACCTTCTGGATCGCCTATATCCTGACGCGCCCGCTGGGCGCCTCGCTGGGCGACCTGTTGTCCCAGGCGCAGACCTATGGCGGCCTTGGCTTCGGCGCGGCGCTGACCAGCGGCATCTTCCTGGCCGTCATCGTCGCACTGGTCGCGATGGCCCAGCGCAATGCAAGCCAGGCCGTGGGAGCGACGACGGCGCCATGAATGGCACCGATGGTCCTACGCCGTTGGACTGCTTGCGCTCGCGGCATTCCTGCCCGGCCATTTCAAAGAGATTCTGGCGTCGTTGCGCGGCCTTGGCCGTACCGCTTGACGTCTGCAGCCACGCGCCTGGCCAGAACCGCTTGGCTTCATGTTGAAAGCCTCTTAAGCCGCGCGCTCAATCCTTGTTCGGATGCGTCATCTCGATGGGCACGATCCAGCGCGCGTATTCGTCCTCGGTGAGATAGCCCAGCGCCAGCGCGGCGGCCTTCAGCGTCAGCCCTTCCTTGTGCGCCTTCTTGGCAATGGCGGCCGCCTTGTCGTAGCCGATATGGCGGTTCAGCGCCGTCACCAGCATCAGGTTCTTGTCGAGGTTTTCCGCGATCTTCGGCAGGTTCGGCTCGATGCCGAGCGCGCAATGGTCGTTAAAGGCCAGGCAGGCATCGGCGATCAGCTCGATGCTTTCCAGCACGTTGTGGACCATCACCGGCTTGTACACGTTGAGCTGGAAATTGCCCTGGCTGCCGGCGAAGGCCACCGTGGCATCGTTGCCAAACACCTGCGCGCACACCATGGTCATGGCCTCGCACTGGGTCGGGTTGACCTTGCCGGGCATGATCGACGAGCCCGGCTCGTTCTCGGGGATGTTGAGCTCGCCAATGCCGCAGCGCGGGCCCGAGGCCAGCCAGCGCACGTCGTTGGCCATCTTCATCAGGCCGCCGGACAGCGTGCGCAGCGCGGCGGAGGTTTGCACCAGCGCGTCGTGCGCGGAGAGCGCGAAGAACTTGTTGGGCGCATCGACAAACGGATGGCCGGTCAGCGCGGCGATATAGGCCGCCGCGCGCGCGCCGAACTGCGGATGCGCGTTCAGCCCGGTGCCCACCGCCGTGCCGCCGATGGCCAGTTCCAGCAAGCCCGGCTCAGCCAGCTTGACGACATGCAGCCCGAAATCGATCTGCGCCACCCAGGCGCTGATTTCCTGGCCGAGGGTGATGGGCGTGGCGTCCTGCAGGTGGGTGCGGCCCGTCTTGACAATGTCCTGGTACGCCTGCGCCTTGGCGGCCAGCGTATCGCGCAAGGCGCCTACCGCCGGCAGCAGCTTGTTGTGGATCTGCTCGACCACGGCGATGTGCATGGCGGTGGGGAACGTGTCGTTGGAGCTTTGGCCGCGGTTCACGTGATCGTTCGAATGCACCGGCTTCTTGCTGCCGAGCTCCCCGCCGGCAATCTCGATGGCCCGGTTGGAGATCACCTCGTTGGCGTTCATGTTCGATTGCGTGCCGGACCCGGTCTGGAACACCACCAGCGGGAAGTGCTCATCCAGCTTGCCGGAGATGACCTCGTCGGCCGCCTGCACGATCAGCCGGCCGATGTCGGGTGGCAATTCGCCAAGCTCCGCATTGGCCTCGGCCGCCGCGCGCTTGAGGATGCCCAGCGCGCGAATCACCGGACGCTGCCAGCGGAAGCGGCTCACCCCGATCGGGAAATTAATGGTGGAACGCTGCGTCTGCGCGCCCCAGTAGCGATCTGCGGGCACATCGATGGCGCCCATCGAATCGGTTTCGGAACGGAATGCGGGCATGGAAGACACTCTCCAAACAAACTACGTCAAGGATCGCCCGGTACGGGGCAACCTGGAGGCACCCATCACCGAGCCGGAATAAACGCCAGCGCCAGTGGCGGCCAGGGCGTGACATGCGCTGATCTTTTCAGTTGTGCGCTGTACTGCGCTGTTGTGTGCTTTAGTGCGCAGTGCAGCGGGAGGACGATTCGGTCTCTCCGTTTTCCTTTTGCGGGGGCAGCCCAGCCGCATGCGTTCCCGCAGCCGCTTCGAGCCAAGACGAACGATAGCCCAGGCGCAGGCCATGGGCAATGAATCCCGACGAAATGAAAGGGGTTCGCAGGCAATGCGGCACGCTGGCCATGCGGGCAAAGTGGGCCAAGCGGGCCAGCGGCCCCGGCCCGAGCGCAGCGCGCCCGCTAGCCGGCACTTTCCAGCTGGGCATCGGGCAAGCGCGCGTTGCCCGCATGCCGCAGCAACGCGCCCGCGATCCCCATGACGATGGCCGCCATGGTGGCACCCGGCCCGAAGATCGCGCTCACCCCCTGGGCGCGCAGCCGCCGGGCGTGGCTGGCGGGAATCACGCCACCCGCGAAGACCAACGCGCCTGGCCGGCCAGCGCGCAGGCCATGGATCAGGCAAGGCAGCAACGCCAGGTGCGCACCGGCCAGGGACGATGCACCCACCGCGTCGACCTGCCCGTGCAGGGCCATCGCCACGGCGTCTTGGGGCGACTGGAACAGCGGCCCCAGCGTGACCGCGAACCCGGCATCGGAGAGCGCCGCGGCCACGGCCTTGGCGCCGCGGCCATGCCCGTCCTGCCCCAGCTTGGCGATGAGGATGCGGGGCGGCCTGCCCAGGCGCGCGGCCAGCGCACGGACCTGCTCGCGGGCCGCGTCCCAGGCCGAGCTATCGTGCAAGGCCTCGCCGTAGGCTTGGCGGGCGTAGCGAGGCGCCATCGCATGGCGCGGCCACACCCGTTCCAGCGCCTGCGTGCACTCGCCGAGGGTCGCGCGGCAGCGGATGGCGTTCATGGTCAGGGACAGCAGGTTTTGCTCGCCGCTGCGTGCGGCGGCCGTTAGCGCACGCAGCGCCTGAGCCACGGCCGCGCCATCGCGGCTTGCCTTCAGGCGGGACAACCGCTCGCCCTGCTGCGCCCGGACCTGTCGCCCGTCGATCTCCAGGCAGGCGGGCGCCTCGCCGGCCCCCGCCTGGTAGCGGTTGACGCCGACGATCACGCGCCGGCCTTCGTCGATATCAGCCTGTGTGGCCACGGCGGCGCGATGAATCCGCTCATGGACCCAGCCGGAATCGATCGCTGCCAGCACGCCACCGCCAGCGGCAATCTCCGCCATCACCGCGCGCACCTTTTCCGCCATTTGGGCCGTGAGCGATTCCATCATGTAGGAGCCCGCCCATGGGTCGGCCACGTCGCACAGGCCCATCTCGTGCTGCAGGATCAACTGGGTGTCCCGCGCGAGCCGGGCCGAACCGGCGCTGGGCAATGCCAGCGCTTCGTCATAGGCATTGGTGTGCAGCGACTGCGTGCCGCCAAACACCGCAGCCATGGCTTCGACCGTGGTGCGCACGATGTTGTTGTCCGGCTGCGTGGCCGCCAGCGACCACCCCGAGGTCTGGCAGTGCGTGCGCAGCATGGTGGCCCGATCCGTGGTGGCACCAAGCTCGCGGACGATCTCGCACCACAACAAGCGCGCGGCGCGCAGCTTGGCGATCTCGATGAAGAAATCCTTGCCCACGCCAAAGAAAAAGCTCAGGCGAGCGCAAAAATCATCCACATCCAGCCCGCGCCCGGCCATCTGCCTGACGTATTCCTGCCCGTTGGCCAGCGTCAGCGCCAGTTCCAGCACCGGGTCCGCACCGGCTTCCTGGAAGTGGTAGCCGGAGATCGACATGCCGTTGAACCGCGGCACATGCCGCGACAGGTAAGCCACCACATCCGCGCAGATCCGCATCGACGGCCCGGGCGCGAAGATCCACGTGTTGCGGACCATGTACTCCTTGAGGATGTCGTTCTGGATCGTGCCGCTGAGCTGATCGAGCGGCACGCCGGCCTCCTCGGCACTCACCAGGAACGCGGCCAGCACCGGCAATACGGCGCCGCTCATGGTCATGGAGACGGAGACGCGGTCCAGCGCGATGCCATCGAACAGGCGCTTCATGTCCTCGACGGAATCAATCGCCACGCCGGCCATGCCAACATCCGCCTGCGCCAGCGGATGGTCGGAGTCATAGCCACGATGGGTCGGCAGATCGAACGCGACCGACAAACCCTGCGCGCCCTGCGCCAGCGCCTGCCGGAATGCCAGGTTGGAGGCGGTGGCGTCGGCAAAGCCCGCGTACTGCCGGATGGTCCACGGCTTGCCCGCGTACATGGAGCGATGCGGCCCGCGCACGAATGGCGCCTCGCCAGGCAGGCTGCCGAGATGCCGCAGCCCGTCCAGGTCGGCGGCCGTGTAGACGGGCTTGCGCGCCAGTCCGCCACCCTTGTCTGCGCTCATCGCACTCTCCAACGCTTGCGTGTCACCACATCGGCGATCTTCTCGCCGTCGCTGCCGCGCCGCACCTCGCACCAATGGGCCAGCCCGCCCTGGCCGAACTCCACCGCGGAGAACGACAGCTCCAGCGCTTCGCCAAGGTTGACGTTGCCGTGGAAGAACAGGTCGCGCCCGGCAATCACCGGCGGCTCGTCAAAACGCTGCCATTGCCATTCGGCACGATCGACGATGGCCTGGAAGTTGGCGAAGTAAAGCAGGTCCGCGCCGTTGAAGTCGGCATAGGGGCAAGGCAGGTACTCGGCCATGTGGCTGCCGAGGTGCCGTGCCCGCTCCAGGCCAAGATGGGCGGACCAGTCGCCCGCCCGGAAGCGCTTGGCCAGCGCGCCCATCTCCGCCGCCGCCGCGGGTGGCGGCCCGTCCGCCGGCAGGTTGAAAGCAGCCCTGACCACCGAACGATTGTCGCGTTCGCGCTCACGGCGGATAAAGGTGGACACCATCGATACCTCGGCCCGCCTGGCGCCTGGCCCGCCACCGCCACCGCCACCGTCACCATCACCATCACCATCGCGCCTCAGTGCATGCGTGCTGAAGTGGCGCGCGCCGGCCACCCGCATCAACTGCGTGTTCACCGAGAAGCCATCGTTCTCGCCAAGCGCTTCCAGCGATGCCTCCCGCAGCCGGATCGCGGTGAACGCGGCGTAGGCCTTGTTGCCCTGCGCATCCCGGAACTCCGGCAACGCCTGCCCGGACAACGCCGCCAGCCCTTGCCAGTGCAGGTCGCCGCAAGCCTTGAGCAGCCAGTTCTCCGACAGGCCGGTATAGGACAGGTTCGGCATGCCGGCCACATAGCTTGTGCTCGCGCGGAACATGTCAGGCTGCCAGGGCGTGCGCGCCTAGCTTTTCGCTGACAATGGCCGCCAGATATTCGGCATCGCGCGCAATGCCGGAGAAACGCCCGGAGCCCCAGGTGTGCAGCCACGGCAGCCCGAGGAAGTACAGGCCGTCCTGCGCCGTCACGCCGCGCACGTGGCCGGGATAGCCGCGCCCGTTGAAGACCGGCGCCTCCAGCCAGCTGAAATCCGGGCGAAAGCCGATGCACCAGACGATGGCGCCGATGCCCGCCTGCGCCAGGTCCAGCGCCCAACGCTCCTCGCCCGGCGACCATACCGGCGCGTACGTGCTGGCGGGCGGCGCGGCGATGCCGTGCTTGTCGATGAATTTGTCGATGCTGGCGTTGATGCGGTTGTAGGTATCGTCCGCATCATCCAGGTTGGCCTTCAGGTTCGGCGTGAAGCGCAGCTTGCCGTCATGGAAATCTTCCAGCGCGCCGAACAGCTCCATGCCTTCGGTGGCGAACTTGCGCAGGTCGATGTCGCGCCCGCCGTCGCGGCCCGTCACATAGTGATTGGTGTTGTCGCGCACGCCCTCGCGCAGCGGATGCTCCTGCACCGGCATATCGTAGTACTGCATGTCGGCCAGCCAGTCCACGACGTCGCGGCCACGGTAGAAGCGCGCGCAGCGCGGCGCCTGGCCCACGGCCAGGAACACCTTGCGGCCCGCCAGGTGCAAGTCTTCGGCGATCTGCGCGCCGGACTGGCCGGAGCCCACCACCAGCACGCCGCCTTCCGGCAAGGCTTGCGGGCTGCGGTACTCGGAGGACTGGATCTGCCGGATGCCCGCCGGCAGGCGCTCCGCCATGCGCGGCACGATCGGGGTGTGATAGCCACCGGAGGCCACCACCACCTGCCCAGCGGTGAAGTCGCCTTGCGAGGTGGAGACAAGGTAGCCGCCCTGCTCCTGCGGCTTCACGCGCAACACCTCGGTGTGCTCCAGCACCGGCGCGTTCACCATGCCGATAAAGCCATCGAGGTAGGCGGTGATCTCGTCCTTCTTCATGAAGCCGTGCGGGTCGTTGCCCTGGTAGGGATAGCCGGGCAAGGCGCACTGCCAGTTTGGCGTGACCAGGCAGAAAGCATCCCAGCGCTGGCTGCGCCAGGTGTGGGTGACGGTGTGCTTCTCGACAACGAGATGATCGATGCCGGCCTGCTTGAGGTAGTAGCTCATGGACAGGCCAGCCTGGCCGCCACCGACGATGATGACGCTGTAGTGCTTGGGGGAGGTGGTGGCCTGGGTTTCGTTAAGAGGGGTAGACATGTTGGGTCCTTCCTTGAATGCTGATAAATACGCTAAAGCCTGCGGAAACCGGGCTACCGGCCAAAGCCGATCACGCGCACCGTGGCGCCAGGTTGCGCGCAAAAACGCGCGGCGGTGGTCTCGATCTGTTCAAGCTGGTCCATGGCAGAGGAGCAGGCATAGCCATACTTCGCCCTGACGCGCTCCGAGGCGCTGCCCAGCGCCTGCCTGGCGATCGCCAGGAACTCGTCCAGCGTGTAGTCCTGCCCCGGCACAAAGAACTCCGTGATCACCGAAGATGGCGAGTAACAGGTGGCCTCGCTCTGGTCGGGCCAACGTATGCGGAAATGCGTGACTGGCATGAAGGCTCCTCAGGCATCGGTGTGGGTGGTGTCCCGCGTGGCACGCTCGGCCTGCGGGACGATAAATGCATCACGCGCGAAGTCCCACAGCAGCGCGGTTTCGCCGGCACCGCTGACCGAGACCTGCCGTGAATCGTCGATGACGCCGATGTCCGCGCAGGCAATGTCCCGCGCCCTGAAACGCTCGCTCACACGCGCCGCGTCCTGCTCGCGCACGGCCAGCAGGAAGCCATAGCTCGGAAACGCCGTGAGCCAGCGCGCCATTGGCACCCCCACGGGCGCGGGGATGCGGCCCAGGTCGATCCGCGCGCCCACGCCGGAGCACTCCAGCAGCATCAGCGCCGTGCCCAGCGTGCCAGCCATGCTGATGTCCTTGGCCGCGGCGCACAGGCCGTCCTCGGCCAGCGCGGGCAGCAGTTCGAGATCGGCCCGCAGCCGCGCGGGCGGCGCCTCGGTGGAGGCATTCCAGTACGGGTACGGCTCGGCAAAGGCGCCACGCAAATCGACCGCCATCAGCAGCCGGTCGCCCGGGCGCGCCGCGAAGCTCGATAGCAGGCGCCGCGCCCGCCCGACAATGGCCACCGCAAGCTGGGCCTGATCGCTGCGCGCATTGCTGTGCCCGCCAACGATGGGCACGCCATAGGCCGCGGAGGCCGCCGCCATGCCCTTGAGCACGTCGGTGGCCTGCGCCACGCCGTCGCTCCAGATGGCGTCCACCACCGCCAGCGGGCGGCCGCCCATGGCATAGATATCGCTGACGTTGACCATCACCGCGCTGTAGCCCGCGAACCACGGCCTGGCATCGATGAAATCGCGGACCATGCCTTCGATCGCAAACAGCAGGTAGCCATCATGGTCGGCAATCGCGGCGCAATCGTCGCCCACCGCAACGGCCTGGCCGAGATCGCGCATGCCGCCCGGCAGCGCATTGCCCAGCGACGACAGCACGCCGGCAATATCGGTCTTGTGGCCAAAGCCACGGCTGGCGCGCAGGCTTTGCACAATCCGCGCGACGTTCACGTCCCGCTCCTGCCCAGCGTCGACAGGCCAACGCGCGGCGTCAGGCACGCCGGGTAATGGTCCAGGTCCGCCTGCATCAGGTGGTGCGGGCGGCCAAGCAGCGTTTCCTCGGCCAGCACATCCCAATGCAAGCGGCGGAACAGCGGCACATTCTGGCTCTGCACATGCGCGAGGAATCGGGTGCAGCCCAGCCCGTTCGCGCTGCTCACCGCCAGCTTGATCAGCGTCGCGCCGATCTTGCCGTGGCTGCGGTATGCGGCGTGCACCGCCAGCCGGGAGCCAAACCACACGCCGGGCTCGGTTTCATGGATGCGCACGGTGCCGACCACCCTCTGCGGCGCGTCCGCCTCGCACTTCACCGCCACCAGCAACTGCGCGGTGTCGTCGATCGCGTCGCGGTCGTCGCCTTGGAAAATCCCCTGCTCATGGCAGAACACCGCCCGGCGCAGCGCCATGGCCTCGTCCGCCTCCCACTGCGCCCCGGCCCAGCGGATGTGGAACGTCGTGGCCGCGGGCACTTCCACACAGAGATCGCCGTTCATGCCGCCACCTCTTCATACGACGACAGCGAGGAGCAGGCGCCGCACTTGCCGCAGCCCGCCTTGATATCCGCCGAGCGCATGCCCGCCGCGCTGATCATCGCGCCGAGGGGCTTGAGGATGGCCGCCATGAATGCAGGCGGCGGCGCGGGATGGTCTTCCAGCGGCGTGCCGGTGATGGGCACAAAGGGCACCACGAAGGGATAGACGCCAAGCTCGACCAGTTCCTTCGAGATCGACAGGATGGTCTCAACGCTATCGCCTAGCCCGGCGAGGATATAGGTGCTCACCTGCCCCCGGCCAAACACGGCAACCGCAGCCTTGAACGCTTCCATATAGCGGCTGATCGGCACCGCCGCCTTGCCCGGCATGATCCGCGCGCGCAGGGCGGGCGTGACCACTTCCAGGTGCATGCCCAGCGTATCGATGCCGGAAGCCTTCATGCGCTCGAACCAGCGGTCGTCGTCCGGCGGCTCGCACTGCGCCTGGATGGGCAGGTCCACCGCGGCCTTGATGGCAAAGGCGCTTTCGCAAAGAATAGCGGCGCCGCGGTCCGGCGTGGGCGGCGTGCCGGTGGTCAGCACCATATGCTTGACGCCATCGAGCAGCACGGCGGCGCGCGCCACTTCGGCCAGTTGCTCCGGCGTCTTGCGCGCAATGGTGCGCCCCGCCGCGAGCGATTGCCCGATCGCGCAGAACTTGCAGGTCTTGCGCCGGCTCTCGTAGCGGATGCAGGTTTGCAGCACCGTGGTGGCCAGCACGTCCGCGCTGTGCAGCGTGGCGATGTGCGAATACGGCACGCCCTCCATCGTCTGCAGCGCATAGAAGCGCGGCGCTTTCGGGAAGCTGATGTTCGCAATCGGGATGGTGCCGCGCAGCAGCGCGCTGGTGCCCTTGCCATCCGGCGCCGACGCCACGTACGGCGAATGCCAGGCGGTGTTGGTATGCACCGGCACCATGATGGTCACGCCATCCACGGTCACCGCCTTGTGGTCGGACGGGCCCGCGCCGCCGCGCCGGCTGGCGGCGCCCGCCGCCGGGTCCAGCAGGCGCAGCCCGACCGATTGCAGCTCAGTCCGAAGCTCAGTTACCGACAACCGGCTCAAGGCCGGCGTCATCTCGCTGGAGTTCATGGTGGGTGCTCCCGTGGTAGTTGGAGAAGGCGGCGGCCATGGGCGATGCGGTCGCCGCCGGCCGGTCGTTGATGGCAAGGCTGAGCAATTCCGGCCGGGCGTAGTGCCCCACCGAATCCATCATTCGCTTGCGCTTGGTGATGAGCGACATATCCAGGTCCGCGATCACCATGCCCTCGCCCTCGCGCAGCGGCGGCGCCAGGTGCTGGCCCTCCGGCGACACGATGGCGGTGTTGCAGCCGCCGCGCAGCGCCTTTTGCAAGGCGGGGTCGGTGGTCACCGAGGCGATCTGCTCGTCGGTCAGCCAGCCCGTGGCGTTCACCACGAAGCAGCCGGATTCCAGCGCGTGATGGCGGATGGTGACTTCGATCTGATCGGCAAAGATGGGGCCCACCAGCGAGCCGGGAAACTGGCTGCAGTGGATTTCCTCGTGCTGGGTCATCAGCGCGTAGCGGGCCAGCGGGTTGTAGTGCTCCCAGCAAGCCAGCGCGCCCACGCGGCCGATAGCGGTTTCGGCCACTTTCAGGCCGGCCGCGTCGCCCTGGCCCCAGATCATCCGCTCATGGAACGTCGGCGTGATCTTGCGGCGCTTGAGCACCAGGCGGCCGTCGGTGTCAAAGATCAGTTGCGTGTTGTAGAGACTGCCGTGGTCGCGCTCGTTGACGCCGAGCACCACCACCATGGCGTGCCGGCGCGCGCGCTCGGACACGGCATGGGTGACGGGGCCGGGCACCACCACCGCCTGCTCGTACAGCCGCATATGGTCGCTGCCGGATTGCACGGGCGGCCGTACGAAGGAGAAGTACGGGTAGTACGGCAGGAAGGTTTCCGGAAAGACGATCAGTTGCACGCCTTCCCGTGCGGCGCGGTCGATGGCCTCGCACACTTTGCCAAGCGTGCCTTCGCCGTGCTCGAGGTCCGGTGCGATCTGGACCGCGGCCGCGCGCACAATGCGTTTCTGTGACATGGTGATGCCCGCCCTTTCTGTTCAGCGTGAATGCGTTAAACCGTTACAGCGTTAAACCGTCCAGGTATCCAGGATCAGCGCGTTCTCTTTGCGGTGGATCAGCTTCAGGTCCAGCACATCGAGCGGGCTGATCGGGCGGATGCCTTCGATCAGCGATGCTTCGCCATGGCCATACAGCGCTTGCAGCGCAAAGCGGCAGGCGTAGACCTTGCCGCCCTCTTCCATGAACTTGGTGATCTGCTTGTTGAAGTTGAGATGGCCGGCAAAGGCTTCATCGCCCAGCGTGGGAAAGCCGCGCTGCAGGCCCAGCGTCACGCCCGGGCCGTACAGCAGGATGGAGGTCTCGAAGCCCTTGCGTTGCAGGCGCGTGGCCTGCAGCAGGTTGACGAAGCCAATCGAGCCTTCGAAGGCCACGGTGTGGAAGGTGACCAGCGCCTTCTCGCCCGGTTCTGCCTTGACGTCCTCGAATACCTTCTCTTCGTAGTCGACCAGGAAGTCGCCTTTCTTGTGGGCCGGTTTGTTCACTGCGGGCATGTTGTACTCCATAGGGTTGGTGGATCTGTCGATCGATCGGCGCTGGGCCGACACCAAACCTTGAGCATGGGACATGCCATCTGCCATGCCCAGCCATGCGATCAATGCCCAATCAAGCCGCGAATCGCTCATTGATCGCATCGCTGATTTTCCGGATGGCGAAATGTGCGGGAAACGCTTGTGCATTTACCGATACAGGTGCCTGGAGGCCATGCACTGCGGTGGAACGCGCCAGCCTGGAAAACACGCCCGGAAGCGGTGCAATCCCGCAATATCGCACCATCATTGCGCAAACAAAAATGCGATCACTTTAAGCGCAAAAAACGATCATTGTGGTAGCCTGAGGCCTCAGCTAACTCAGCTATAGCCGCATCCGACAACCGCGAACGCCAGGAGCCCACCTTGCCCGGACTTGCCAGCCACTGGCTCAAACGCCTCGGCGAGAGCACCAAACCCGCTTACCTGATGATCCCCGACCTGATCGAGGAAGACCTGGCAAGCGGCCGCTTGCAAGCGCGCGACCGCCTGCCGGCGCTGCGCGACCTGGCCGAAGCGCTGCAGCTCAACTACACCACCGTGGCCCGCGCCTACGCGGAAGCCCGCAAGCGCGGGCTGATCGACGCCAAGGCCGGCAGCGGCACCTTTGTGCGCGGGCGCGCGCCGGCCCTGCCGCTGCGCGCGGGCACGGGTGCCGAAATGACCATGAACAACCCGCCCGAGCCGGCGGCGCTGACGGTCAGGCTGCGCGAGTCGGCGGCGCGCCTGATGAGCACGACGGATCCCTACGACCTGCTGCGCTACCAGGATTTCGGCGGCACGCCGGCGGATCGCGCCGTAGCGGTGGACTGGCTCAAACGCTATGTGCCCGCCTGCCGCGCGGATACCGTGCTGATCTGCCCGGGGATTCACAGCGCCCTGGTGGCGCTGGTGTCGCTGCTGGCCCGGCCCGGGCAGACGATCTGCCTGGATACGCTGGCCTACCCCGGCATCAAGGCCATCGCCACGCAGCTCGGCGTGCAGCTGCAGGCCCTGCCCAGCGATGAGGAAGGCCCCCTCGGCCCGGCCTTCGAAACACTATGCAAGACGCAAAAGCCAAGCGCGCTGTACTGCAATCCCACGCTGCAGAACCCCAGCACCAAGACCATGCCCCAGGGACGGCGCGAAATCCTGGCGGATATCGCCCTGCGCTACAGCGTGCCGATCATCGAGGACGATGCCTACGGCATGCTGCCGCAGCGCACGCCGGATGCCATGGCCACGCTCGCGCCGGAACTCACCTACTACGTCACCGGCCTGTCGAAATGCTTTGGCGCCGGATTGCGCATTGCCTTTATCCACGGCCCCACCGCGCGCCAGACCCAGCGGCTGGCGGGCACGCTGCGCGCCACCACCGTCATGGCAAGCCCGTTCAATACGCTGCTGGCCACGTCGTGGATCAAGGACGGCACGGCCGAAGACATGCTCAAGGCCATCCGCGCCGAGTGCGTGGCCCGCCAGCTCCTGGCCCGCGACGTGCTGGCGGGGCGGCCATATGATGCCGACCCGGAAGGCTTCCATCTCTGGCTGCCGATACCCCCGGACAGCGGCTGGCGCCCTTCCGAGCTGGCGCTGCATCTGCGCTCGCGCGGCATCGGCGTGGTATCGAGCGCGGCGTTCGCCACCGATGGCAATCCCCCGGATGCGATCCGCATCTGCCTGGGCGGGCCGGGCGAGCGCGACGAGGTGGAGGAATCGCTGCAGATCGTGGCGGATACGCTGGACGATCCGCACCATCTGCATTCGGCCATGCTGTAGCGCGCCACTGCGCCTTCGCCCTGCCGGCGCTTGGCCGGCTTCGTTGGGTTTTGGCAACGACATCAATGTCTGCCGACGAAACCGTAGATGACTTTGCCGTCTCGCGGACAACCGTCGATAAAATACGACCCGCTGCGCCCGGCAGGCGCTGCGGTTCCATTTCGTTCCATTTCGTTCCATCTAAATACGTATAAAAAGTGCACCTCGGCATCGACCGAGACGTGTGCAAGCGGATCACTGTTTTTGGGAAATCACGGGAAATCATGATGCAAACAAAATTGCGGGCCCTCTATCTGTCCATGGCCGCGGCCTCGCTGCTGACCGCGTGCGGCGGCGGCGGCAGCGACACCGCGCAATCGTCCGGCAACGCGCCGGTCACGGTGGCACCGGCAGCCTCGATCTCCGGCGTTGCCGCCACCGGCGCACCCATTGCCAACGCCACCGTGGCACTGAAATGCGTGGCCGGCACGGCCTCCGTCACCACCTCGGCCACCGGCGCCTGGTCGGTCACCACCGCCGGCCTGGTGCTGCCGTGCGCGGCGCGCGTGACCGGCCCGAACGGCGTGCTGCACACGCTGATCCTCGGCCCCGGCGTGACCAACATCACGCCGATCACCGAGCTGGTGGTGGCCAGCGCCACCGAAAACCCCGACACCGAAGCCTTCTTCAACACGTTCTCCGCCACCTCGGCCGGCGCGGCAAGCAACCGCCTGCCCACTGCCCTGGCCTTGACCAAGCAGCGCCTGGCCAACCTGGGCGTAACGGTGGACACGCTGAACCTGCTCAACCAGGTGTTCCAGCCGCAAGCCGGCGACGCCTATGACGACAAGCTCGAAGCGCTGATCGTGCGCCTGAAGGCCAACAACGCCACGCTGGTCACGGTGGCACAGGAACTGGCCAGGGGCGATGTGGGCCCGGCAGGGGCAACGGGCGCGACGGGCGCAACCGGCGCCACCGGTGCCGCAGGTCCCACCGGGGCTACCGGCGCTACGGGGGCAGCCGGCGCACAGGGTCCGCAGGGTGCCGACGGGAGCAATGGCGCCACTGGCGCTACCGGAGCGACTGGCGCCACCGGTGCGCAGGGCGTGACGGGGCAGACGGGCGCGACTGGCGCGACCGGGGCCACTGGCGCCACCGGCATGCAAGGCCCGACGGGAGTCACCGGCGCCCAAGGCGCCACGGGTGTCACTGGCCCGACGGGCGCTACCGGCGCCACCGGTGCGCAAGGCGTAACGGGTTCCACGGGTTCCACGGGAGCGACAGGGGCCACGGGAGCAACGGGGGCAACGGGCGCTACCGGCGCCACAGGCCCCGCCAACCCGGATCTGGGACAAAACACCGGAAACGCGGCAGGCGGCGGCACCGGCGCCCAATGTACGATAGGCAGCGTGTGGCTAACCGCCACGACATTCGGGCAAGGCCTGCCGGCCGATGGCCGGCTGCTCCCCATCGCGCAAAACACGGCGCTGTTCTCGCTGCTGGGGACTAACTTCGGCGGCGACGGACGGACCACGTTCGCATTGCCAAATCTTGCGTCCGTCACGCCCAACGGCCTGACGTACATGATCTGCACTGACGGCATCTTCCCCGGCCGGAGCTAAGCAGCCGGAGGCCGGGGACACAAAAAGCCGGCCTCCTTGCCGCTCAAGCCTCGGACGCGTTCATTGCCCGGGCGGCGCCGAGCGCGGCTGCGCGGGCACCGGCGCAAGGCTGCGCGCGATCACCAGTTGCTGGCTATCCCCGCTCGCCAGTGCCAGGTCCCGCAGCTTTCTCCGGATACGAGCCTGGAAATCCGGATCGAGCCCCGCCTTGCCGGCTTCATAAAGGCCGAGCATCTGCCGGAACACCAGCGCCGGCGCAACGTCGGCCGGCAGCGCGGCGATCGCCTCCGCCTCCCGCTTGCACCAGGCAAAATCCGCTGCGCCCAGGTCCGTACCGCCCACCGTCAGACTTAGCGTGCGCACCTGGCGGCTCTGCGCAAAGTGCGTGCCACCGCGGCTATTCGTCATGCCGCAGAACAGATAGCTGCCCTCAACGTCCAGCACATACGTCATCTTCGGCACCGGCGCGCCATCGGCGCCACCCGTTGTGGCGAACGCCCGGCCAAAATCGCCCTCCCCCACGATGGCGTCGAGAACCCATTGCGACTGCGCATGGCGCCCGGGCAGGCGCACCGACACGGTACGGCCTTGCCGGTCGGTCATGCCGAAGACCACGCTGGCCGTGTCCCCCGGGCCAACCGGTATGCCGGCGATCTGGTGCTCAGGCAGGGCCAGCCGATAGCGCGCTTGCGGCATCGGTGCTCCGGTCACTGCATCGCGCAGCACGAACTGATGCCGGTATGGGCCTTCACCGACCGTTCCGGGGCCGCGGTAATCGCGGGCCTGGGAGATGCCGGGCAGCGCCAATGCCGCCAGCAGGATGACGCTGCTCAGGAAAGGGGAGGTTCTGGCCATTGCCACCATTGCTACGATTGCCACTCATGTCGGATTGAATTCGCCCACACTCAGCGATTTTGCTGTTTATGGCGATTTTCAAGCGACGGATTCTACGTCAGCCAGGCCGCTGGCGTGGCTGCCTAGCGCCAGCCGATCACCGACTCGGTGCCGTGGCAGCTAGCGTAGTTGTCGCAACCGGCGCAGGCCGGTTCGGGACACGGGTGCAGGTCCAGCCGCCGGCATAGCGCGTGGTAGAAGAACTTCTTCCACTTCATGTCCGTGGTGTTGGCCGCGTAGAGCGAGGGGAAATACGCCTGCAGCAAGCGCGAAACGTCATGCCGGCCCGACAGGCCCATGTCGTGCCAGAGATGGGAGCCACCAAAGCAGCCGCTGGCCAGCGCGTGGGCGGCCCAGCGCGTTTCGGGGCGAGCGGGGCGAGCGGGATCGCCCGATGCGATCAGCATCTGCACCAAGTCAGCAAACTCGCAGGGCAACGCGGCGGCATCAACCGGCGCCGACTCCGGCGCCCACCCCGCTGCCCTGGCACCCGGAAAACAGTGATCCAGCATCTGCCAGAACTCGGGCTCCGCAAGCCCGAGCCACTGCGCGAACCTGGGCAGCCTGGCAGCGTTGGCGCTTTCCAGCACACCCGCCAGGGCGCGGCAGGCCGGCTCGCCGGGAGAGAGCGAAAACGCGTCTAGGATCAGCAACGACTGGTTCACTGGCAATGCCTTGTGGAGCTGGGCCGGCAACAAGGAGGGGAGAATGCCCTACGACCGCAATATAGCGATGTATATAACGACAGTCAAACGCAGGCCAGAGCAGGCCGGGGCAGGCATCGCCTAAAGCTGGAGCCGCTCGAAGGGCATCGGGGGTGAAATGGCATACCCCTGCAGCAGATCCGCGCCGAGCGACCTTGCCAGCGTCACGTCGTCCGGGCTCTCCACGCCTTCGGCCACCGTCTGCAACTCCAGCGAGCGCGCCAGCGCCATCGAGGAAAAGAACAGCCGCCGGGCGCGCTCGGCGTGGCGTGCGCGGTGCAGCAGGATCTTGTCCACCTTGACCTGCTTGAACGGCAGCAGCCCAAGGGCTTGCAGCGAGGCATAGCCCGAGCCGAAATCGTCCTGGGAGATCACCATGCCGCGGGCGGAAAGCGCGCTGAGGTTTTCCAGCAGGCGCGCCTCGCTGCCACGGGAAATGCGGGTCTGCTCGGTCAGCTCCAGCACGACGCGGGCGATATCCAGCCCATGGGACATGCTTGCGCGCACGAATCCCTGGACGAAGCCGGCCGCCGCCGCGGTCCTCGGGTTGACGTTCAGGGAGAACCGGCCCGTGTATTGCGGAAACCGCGTGCGCACCCGCCCGCATGCGCCAAGGAAATGATCCAGCAGCAGTGTCTCCACGCCATGGCCGGTGATGCTGCCGACAAACTTGTCCGGGGCATGGTGCCGCCCCTTGTCGGACCAGCGCGCCAGCACCTCCAGCCCGACGATGCCACCGTGCTGCGCGCTGATCTGCGGTTGGAACACCGGGTAGATATGCCCGAACTCGATCGCACCGATGAGGTCCCCCCGGGTGAGCGAGAGCAGCTCCTCGTGATCCAGGCCGCGTTCGGTGGCATCCACGTCCTCCGGCCCGCCCAAAGGCCACGCCATCCTCTGGCGCAGCCGCGCCAGGCGCGCGGCCGCCGGATCGGCGAAGCCACCGTCGGTGCCGGCGCTGGCCCCGTCCGGATGCGGGCCCCTTGTACCGGGCGACGCCGTGCCACTGAAAAACGGGTAATGCAATCTAAGCTCCTGGAAGGCATTTGGACGGCCGGGTGCGACATGCACACGCATCACATCAAGCTCGCGCGCGAGCACGCCATACCGCCATACCCGCTAAGGGCAAGCTCAAATGACAGCAAACCCAAAGGAGCACCCCACGCCAAGGCTGGCCCGCACATAAGCACAGACAAACATATGCAAGCGCAACCCTATTCTTTCGGTGCCCGCATGGCCACGCATCACGCAGGTTCCCCTCTGAAGGAGGACCACCTACCAAGGCAGGGTACTGACGTAATACAAGCCGTAAGACAATCCGTTCTAGCAAGACTGACCCCTTGCTGAACTGTTCAAGGGGTGTAGGAGCACCCTGCGCCTACACCTCCTTTTTTTTGCCCGGGTGTCCCGCACCTGGATCCAGGTGCAGCCTCCCGCCCAAGCCCGCATTGCCCCGATCCCTGTTTTGAAATTCCCGTTTTAAAATCCCCGTTTGAAAATCCCTGCTTTAAAACCCCGAAAAGCGAATACCGATCGAGCCATAGCCGTAGTAGCGATCGAGCTTGCCCGCGGTAGCCGCGTTATAGAGAAACGGGATCGTGCCAACGAAGTTGTACAGCGATGCCTGCCCACGCAGGAACACCTCGACATTTTTCACCACCGCGTACGACAGCTCCATCCCCAGCGTATGGTTTGACTTGATCGGCGAATAGCCGTACGCACTGGTACGGCTATCGACGTTGCTGCGCAACAGGTACTGGAACTGGTAGCCCAGCCGCGCGCTGAAGTTCTCGTACTTCCAGCGCCAGGAGCCACCTAGGTTCAGGAAGCCGGCCGTGTAATTGAAATCATCGTTGATGTTCAGGCCGTACTGGCTGGCATCCGTTGAAAACGACGCCGACTGCAAGTTGGTGTTGCCCACGCGGCAAGGCGCGGCCAGGTTGCCGTTGGCAACATTGTCCGAGCCGATGCTCACATTGAAATTGCACCCGCCCTGCTGCAGCCGCGTATTGATGCTGCCGATTGTCACGCGGCTGACGCCAAGGCCAATAAACCCGGTGAGCTTGTTGCGCTCGGTAAGGTCGCCAGAAAAAATCACATCGGCCTGGCCCTGGATATCGTTGGCGTTGTTGACCGTGACGCTGTTGAACGTGGCGTTCCTGACCTTGAGCGCGGACGAGCGCGTCAGGCTGCCGGCGCGGTCGCCCCAGAGGGAGAAGCGCAGCATGATGCGGTCCCGCGCGCCAGGCTCGGCCAGCGGGTCATAGTGCAAGGCCAGCATCCAGCTATCGATCTGGTTGTTGTCCTGCCCGTAGTCGATGCCACGGCGCCAGTACGTGGCCGATCCCGACCACTTCGGCGAGAACTTGTAGCCCAGCATCAGCTTGCCGCCACGATAGTCGCCGGCATTGTCCGGCACGGCACCCTGGCCCTCTCGCAGGTTAAAGACGTCCACGGTCTTGTTGACCATGTCATAGCTGGCCTCCACGCGAAATGACGTGAACTCGCCCGTAGCGGGCTCGGCCTGCAAAAACACATCGTCGGGGGCCGCATGGGCAACGCCGACGCACGACAAACCCAGCATCAAGGCACCGGCATGGCGGAGCCGGCGCGTGCGATACAACAGCATAGGGAGACTCCGAGGCCGGGGCGGACCTCATCCATGGCGTCAGCCAGTTCTTGGTCCGGCCGACTGCACACAAAAAGAAGCCGGTCACCCGTCACAAGCACCAGATGGCGCACATGACGGATGACCGGGCAGGCCCTCCCCTGACCACGGGAAGGGCTTCACTGCGCACCGATCAGGGGTTCAGCGTGACCGAGGTCGTGATGCCATTGCCGCTAACCGTGGACGATTTGGTCTGCACCGTCCGCGCCAGCGTCTTCTGCGGGCTGCCGCTGACCAGCGTAGCGACGTTCACCGCCTTGCCGGCCAGGCCAGACACCGCGAACGTCACGGGGAAGGTGCTGGGCGACTTGGGCGTAATGGCATCGAGCTGCGTCGCGTTCAGCGTGCTTGCGCTCTTCAGCTTGGCCAGGAAGACCGAGAAAGGCAGGCTCAGTGCACCGCTGCCGGCGTACAGATTGTCCGCGACCGCGTTGGTCAGGGTCGTCTCGGCGGAAATGTTCGCGCCCGTGGCGCGGAACGAGTATGTGGTGTTGGCAGGCACCTGCGCGGCCGTCAGCACACCGCTGCTAAACGTGAGCGCAACCTTTTCGATGATGACATCGACCTGGTTGCCGTTATACGTATAGCTCAAACCCGCACGGACTTCAGCTGCGCCATCGCCAAACGGCTTGCCGACTTGCGAGGTTGCGACTGTGATGCTGCTCAGGGCACCGCCGCCCGTGACGGTCACGGCATCAAAGTTCGTGAACAGCTGGCCGTTGATGGTCATGCTGGCCAACTGGATGAAGTCGGTCGGCTTGACGGCGTTGACCACGTCGGTGATGGCGCCGCTGTTGACGTTGCCGCCTAGGCTGCTTGCCGCGTTCTGGATTGCCGTGGCGTTGCCGGTAGACACGGCAGCGCCGAGCGCAGCCAGGCTGGTCGTCAGCGTCGGGTCAGCCAGCGCGGCCGGCGTTACCGCCGCCACCAGCGCATTGCTCGTCGTGGACTTGGCGCTGTCGGTCACCGCATTGACCGAGCCGCTTTGCTGCAAGGCAGCCAGCGTGGCAGCGGGGTCGGTGCCCAGCACGATCGTACCCAGCGCGGTGTTCACGTTCGACACCTGGGTAGCCACAACCGGGCCGGCCAGCGCGGCGACGTTGGCCGCCACCGCGGTAATGTTGGCCTGGACGCTGGCCGGGAAACCTGCCTTGGCGTTCTGCACGGCCGAGTTGATCACCGACGTGACCAGCGTGCCGCTGGTCAGGTTAGCGGTACCGGAGGCGTTGTTCACCGCGCTAGCCACGGCACTGGCCGCCGCCGCCGCGGCAGCTTCCGCCGTCAACGTGCCGCCGGTCGCCTTCGACAAGCCTGCCAGCGTCTTGGCGACCTGGTCCACCAGTTGCTGCACCAGCACGGCTGCCTTGAGCACCGCAGCGTCCTGCATCGGGTCCAGCGTGGTGAGGTCCTTGCCTTGCAGGCCCAGCTTGGCCGCCAGCGCCGCAGCCTGGGTTGCGCCCAACTGCGCAACCAGCGTCGTCAGCGGCGTGATCACCGGGGTCTGGCCGGCCTTGTAGGCCACTGCCGGTGCCTGCAGCACGCCGGTGAACGGCTGGTTGGTACCAATGTCGGTACCGCCGGTCACCTTGAGTGCGCTGGTGGAGCAGCCGTCCGGGAACGTGAAGTCCCCGTTCGCCTTGGTCGTGGTGGTCTTGTTGCTGCAATCGAGGAACGTCACCGTAGCCTGTGACAGGTAGAAGTCGACGGCCTTGCCTTGCACGGTAACCGATGGCGTCGTCGGGGTCGGCGTCGAGTCCGAGCCGCCCCCGCAAGCCACAAGTGCCGCTGCCGCGGAAGCCATGATGCCGAGGGTAAAGATATTTCTGATATTGGTTTGCACTCTTCTCACTCCTGAATCGATACGTCGATTTGTCAATGCGTCAATGCTTTAATGCGTCGATACGTCGATAGGTCAATGGGTCACTAGGTTGTCTATGGATCCTGACCACGCCTTGGCTGCGCACCGCATGCGGTGCCCTACGCTGCCCTGGCTCGTCGCATCTCATGGATACCCTGGCTGGCTCTTGCGATCGGAATCGGCAGCACTACAACAAAACTGCCTTTGCCAGCTTCACTAGATAAACAATCTCCACAACCGTGTCACCCCTACTAGGCGGGGGAAAGCGCAGGCTTGCATGTCAGCCCGTAACACCCACCCCCGCGAGAGTCGCAACGGCATCGCTGCCGCGTGCCGTTCCTACGGTTATCAGGACGCGTAAAACGATGCCCGCCAACGCCTCGCATCGCCTCGCATGCGCATTACCTCGCGCCTAGTGCAGAATCGGAAAATCCGCCGGCACCAGCCAGCGCGCCACATATCGGCCCATGGCTTCGAGCAACACATCGGACGTCAGCCCCGAAGCGCCCGCCAGCGCGGGGCACATGATCCAGGTCGTGCCATCGTGCTCCAGCACGCGCAGCGTCTTGGCCAGATCGGCCGGCTGCAAAATGAAATCCCCCATCCGGGCTTGCTCAAGCCCGAACGCCAATACGAAATCCGAGAAATGCCGCTCGCCCAGGCACACCACCACCTTGGGCTTCCACTCCCTGCGAATGCCCTCGATAAAGCGGAAGCGGTTGCCAGCGCGGCACAGATCCAGGTAGCGCTGCTTGGGCACCAGCGCCGGCTGCCCGCGAAATGCCTTGGACCAGGGCGTCTGGCCAATCAGGTGCGCCGGCAACGGAAACAGGCTGAGCTTGAACTCCGCCCCCCCCGGCGCATAGAGATGCTGATCGAAGTAATGCTTCCAGTCGCACTCGCTCTGCGGGGACGCAAACGTCTGCGCACGCGCCGCCGCCATGATCCTTGCGATCTTCTGATGCGACTGCCAGCGCTCCATGCTCTCCCGATGGCGCTCGCGGTACGCGCGGTCCCAGGCGCCTGGTTGCATGCGCGGCTCCAGCGGCGCTACCAGCGACTCGACCCATGGATGCGGTGTGCTGTCGCAAAACCAGACAGCCGCCGCCGGATTTCCCCCTTCCATACCAACGTAAGACGCGAAGTACGCGTCCAGCTGCTCACGTGAGAATACTGTCTTCTGTTCTATTTCCATGCCCCTACCGCTTGGTGGAATTAAAGATGCCCACGCGCTGAGGCAGTACTTACCTATACGACGTGACGGGCCGTGAGACGCCTCGAATGCAACGGCAAATCTCTAATAGAACGATGGAGACAACCCGCTGACGGGGAATGCAGAGCTTCCCGCGCTTCCCGCGCTTTTCGCGCCTCCCACCTGCTTCGTCTCGGATGCCGGCCGGCATAAAACCAATGCCTGGCTCCAACGGATTTGACCTGCCTACAACCAATCTGGATCAGTGCTTTTCCCTTTGGGAAAGCGATTGCCGGAACGTATATCGTCAATCCCGCGACGCTCCGGCTACCGCCCCAAAAAAGCCCGATCTCGTTTGCGCGAAACAATCACTTGGCGGTGCAAGATTCTGCGTGAGATTTGATCATGACGCGCCCCCCTTTGGAGGGATTCGCGGCAGTCTTCTTTCCCTTCTTACGCGGGGTAACGACACTTTGCGCGGCATCGCACAATCGGGCGGCGGTAAATGGCGAATGCACGGCATATGCACCGCATATGCACGACATGTGTACAGCCTGTGCGTGGCAAGCACAGGCTTGGAAGTGGGACAGCCACAACGCGTTGCCTGCAAGAACCTCGGTTTTTCGATAGAGTGGTGCCGATGCGCCGGCGTTTTGCCGGTCCTATGCAGCACCGGGTGCGCCCAACGCCCATGACCGAGCCTCCCATCGCACTTGCACCGACCCAATCGGAACCGCAGCCCGCGCCCCCGGACGCGCGCCTGCCGCATACCCATTTCCAGGTAGGCGGCGACGGGCCCCGTGACGTAAGCGTGGGACAAATCCTCGCCTGGCGCCAGCGCGTCGGGCATGTGATGGACGTCAATCTCACCCGGGACGCCCTGGCAGCCCCGTTCCAGGCCTCCATCGACCGCTACCTGGTCGAGGACATGCTCTTCACCGACTGCCGCTGCGATGGGCTCACCCTGGAGCGCAACGTCGCGCGCATCTCCACGGACACCATGCGGCACTATGCGCTCCAGGTGTTCGTCGAAGGCAGCGCCGGCGTGGTCGAAGGCATGCGGCGCAACCCGATGCCGCAACAGGGCGGCATCCTGCTCACGGACCATGGGCAGCCCATCCACATGCACCGGGGTGCCGTGCGCGCGCTCTCGGTCTTCGTGCCACGCACGATGATGGATTCCGTCTTTCTCGGCGCCGAGGCCGCGCATGGGCGTATCGTGCAAACCAACACCCCGCTGACCCGGCTGGCCGTGGAGCACCTGACGGCGCTGAGCCGCGAGATCCCCGGCATGGCGCCGCAAGCAGCTGCCCGGGCCATGCACGCCAGCGTGCAACTGCTCACCGCCGCCTTTCGCAAGGGCGCGCGCCTTGAGGAAGGCGCCCGCGCCGCCGCGCGCAGCGCCATGCTGGCCCGGGCACGCCGGCTGATCGACGCCGACCCCGGCGCGGCGGAGCTGTCCCCCGACAAGCTGCTCGCCAGGATGGAAATCTCCCGCCCGACCTTATATCGATTGTTCGAGCAAGAAGGCGGCGTGCAAGCCTATATCCGCAAGAGCCGCCTGCGCGCCGCCGCCGCCGACCTCGTGAAGTTCCCCAGCTTGCCGGTTAGCAACATCGCCTACGGACTGGGCTTCAACAGTGCATCGGACTTTACCCGGGCGTTCCGCCGATCCCTGGGCATGTCGCCCAGCGACCTGCGCGCCTATGCCACCAGCCCCGAGAACACCGAATTCAAGCAAGCCGCGTTCGCAGTGCAAGGCGATGACTTCCGGCAGTGGCTGCATCGGCAACAGCGTTGAGCTGCGCGCCCGCGGCCACTGCATCGCCATCTCAGGCCGGGTAGTACTCCGCCTCGCAAAGCTCCGCCTCGTGCGGCCTTACCTGAAAATCGGCCATGGTCAGCCATTGGCTGATAAAACGCCCCATGGCGTTCAGCAGCACATCGGAGGCTAATCCGGCAGCCCCGGCCACCGCGGGACAAATAATCAGGTTTGTCCCCTCGCTGACATAAACGCGCAACTCCCTCGCCTGATCGGCAGGCTGCAATGTGTGTGTGGTATATGGCACGCCCCGCATGCCAAAGGCCTGCAGGTAATCCGCCTCGAAGCGCTCGCCAAGGCAAACCACCACCTTGGGCCGCTCGCGCCGGCGCAATTGGGCGATAAAGCGGAACCGGGCGCCACTACGGCACAGCGCAAGGTATTTGGATTTGGGGTTCAGCTCAGGCTGATTGCCGTGCAGTTGCGTCCACGGCAACCCGTTTTCAGAACGGATGGCCAAGGGGAACAAGCTCAGCTTGAAATCCCATCCGCGCGGCCGGTAAAGATATTGCGCCAGGTAGCGCTGCCAATCGCCGCTATCGTCCCGGCCGAACAGCACCATCTCCCGGGCCGCCGCCATGATCCGCGCAATGCGCTGGTGCGTTTGCCATTTGGCCATCTCGCGCAGATGGCGCAGCCTGAATTGCGCATCCCACGCCGGCACCTCAAGCACCGGGACAAGCTGCGCGGGCAGCCGCGTGCTATCCGAAGTTGGCATGGCGTCGCAGAACCAAACCGCGCTGGCCGGACTCCCCCCCTCCATGCCCACGTAGGAAGCAAAGTAAGCATCGAGCTGCTCACGGCTCAGGGCGCCCCCACCCTGCTCCGTCATTCCAGACATATCAGACAAACCAGACAAGCCAGTCAAACCAGATAAATCAGCCATCGCCAACACCCCCATCATTCCCGTCGTACGCCTATTGACCCGCAAAGACACCGGATCGCTGCCGGCATTGCCCCGGTTGCATCGGTTCCCCCCTCTCTTCGAGTTCCGGGGCAGGGGTCGCCAAGCATCCCCCCTTTTGCGCACGCCTTATAGACAATGGTCTCTAGCGTCCAAGATTAAAGCCACTCCCGCGCGCCTCTTGACCGTGCGTCTCACTTTTTGGCAATTGGTGCGGTGATTGGCCCGGTGACTAGCTCCAATTGGCGGCTAAGCCACGCCGGCAGCCCGGCATGCCAGCGCGTGAGCCAGGTCAGTCAGCCACCCGGCCAGCCCCTCCGACACAAAATGCGCCGAAAAAAACACTTGCCGCCTTCGCCCGCAAGCCTTACGCCGCCGGGCTTTCGCGATGAGGCGCGGAGCGAGAAAGCGCTGCCGCTGGACAGCGGCTATAAGAGCCGGCTCCACCGGCAAATAGCAAATAGCAAATGGGGGAGCAAGCCGCAAGACACAGCGAGAGAGATCGCAGCCATTTCCCTTTCTTAATATCCGCATTCATTCGCCCCCCCCCTCGGAAGCGGGGATAGAAAATCCAAAGAGAAAAATCACCCGTCTTTATAAAAATCAAATCTCGACCCTGATACAAACTCGATACATCATTGAACAATCCACGCACCAACATCACCCATCAGCCCCAAGACCGCGCTCCCCATGCACAAGTCCCGGGCGCAATGCGCGGCCTCGCCGGCAACCCCGCGCCATGACGCCAACAATCCCCTCGCGTTCCCTTCTCTCGCAGGGTACCGGTAGACGTCGCTGCGCCGCACTATCTGCCCCATCGATAAGACGAGCAAACCGGCGCCCATAGCGCCTGTTTAAAACGAAGCGACGAGTTTCCAGCGAAGCGTCCCTGCATGGACGACGCACGGGCGCAAGGGTCAGCCGCCCCCAAGCGCTACGGAATCGGCTGCACACGCTGCAGCCAACTGCCGACTTCCTTCGTCCGATCAGAAATGCCATGCCATTTGAGACAGCGCGCATGGCCGGGCCGACGTAGTCAATGGCACGTCGCCTTTACCAATTGGGGATAAATGGTTCGGCCGCACCAGCGTGCGGCGGGATTGCGAACGCTTTCGGGGAAGATCATGGGAGTTTATCGCGACATGTTTGCCAGGCATCACGACCAGCTAACGCTGGCCGCACGCCTGCTGGACGTAGCAGTCATCTGGATTGCCGGCTATCTGGCAACCGAACTACGCTTCGCAACGGACGCCACGCCCACCGCGCCCATCCACCAGTTCATCCAGTATTTCGGCTGCACCGTCGCGTTTATCGTACTGCCCGCGTTCGACCTGTATGCCTCCTGGCGCGGCCGCAGCACCTTCTCGCTCTTCACGCGCATGCTGGCCGGCTGGACCCTGGTCTGGCTGATCAGCATCCTGGTCTGCTTCCTCCTCCATCAAACCGACGCTCTCTCCCGCCTTTGGGCCACCTACTGGTATATCGGGTCCATCATCGGCTTGCTGGCGCTGCACATCGCCAGCCGCGCTTTCCTGAGCCTGGTCCGCGGCACCGGTGTGAACACCAAGCACGTACTGATCGTTGGCTATGGCCGCACCGGCCAGGAAATGTACCACCGCGCCACCGCCAACCGCCGCACCGGCTACAGGGTGGGCGGCATCTACGCCTCGCCGGTTGAAGCCACGCCGGCCGGTGTGCTGCGTGTGGAAGACAGCGCCAAGATTGCGGACTTCGCGCGCCAGCACAAGATCGACGAAGTCTGGATTACGCTCCCCATGAGCGCCACCCGCCAGATGCAGAGCATTGCGTACTCGCTGCGCAACGACTTCATCGACATCAAATGGATGCCCAGCCTGCTGGATTTCGACCTGCTCAACCACAAGGTAGGCGATTTTCTGGGCATGCCCGCGGTAGAACTCAACCGCCCGCCATCGCTCGGCGTGCGTGGCGCGGTGAAGTCAGCATTCGACCGCAGCTTTGCCGCCCTGGTACTCGCCGCCCTCTCCCCGCTGTTCCTGGTCATTGCCGTGCTGATCAAGCGCAGTTCCCCTGGCCCCGTGTTCTTCAAGCAAGAGCGCCTGGGCCTGGACGGCCGCGTGATCCACGTCTACAAATTCCGCAGCATGAAGCCCCACGACGAGCACGGCGTGGTCACGCAGGCCACCAAAGGCGACAACCGCATCACCCCGATCGGCGCCCTCCTGCGCCGCACCAGCCTGGACGAGCTGCCCCAGTTCATCAACGTGCTCAGAGGCGAGATGAGCGTGGTAGGCCCCCGCCCGCACGCCATGGCCCACAACAATATCTATAAAGAACAGCTGGACCTGTACATGCTCCGCCACCGCGTCAAGCCCGGCATTACCGGCTGGGCGCAGATCAACGGCTACCGGGGCGAGACCGACACGCTGGACAAGATGGCCAAGCGCGTTGAGCACGATATCTTCTATATCCGCAACTGGTCGTTCTGGATGGATTTGCGCATTATCTTCTGGACCGCGTTCAAGGGCTGGACTGGACAGAATGCCTATTGAATCGCAGCCATCTGCGCGGTCTGCCGCGTCGATGCTTACCACCCAGGCAAGGCTATGGCTGCCGGCAGCAGCGGTGTTCTACGCCGTCATGCTGCTGGTCGGCAACCTCCCCGGCAATGCGCAAGCCATGTCCCGGGAATTTGGCGACAAACTCCTCCACTTTGCTGCCTACGGCTGCCTGGCCGGCGCGATCTATCTCTCATTCAAGCGGTACCGCGCTGTGATCGCGCTAGCCGGCATCGCCCTGCTTGGCGGCCTGGACGAATTCATCCAATCGTTCTTTCCCTACCGCTCCGCGGACCTGACGGATTTGCTGACCGATCTGCTGGCAGCCGTCGTTGCGATCGCGCTGCTATCCCTGGCCGCACGGCTCGGGCTAGCAAGCGCCATCCCAAGCAAACACTAAATTCTCAATATCTCAAACCGCAGTCATGAAAATCACAATCATCGGTAGCGGCTATGTGGGCCTGGTCACCGGGACCTGCCTGGCCGAACTCGGTAACGACGTACTCTGCCTGGACCTGGACGTTGCAAAGATCAGCATGCTCAACGCCGGCGAAGTGCCCATCTATGAGCCCGGGCTGAAAGAACTGATCCAGCGCAACCACGCCGCCGGCCGCCTCCAGTTCACCAGCGACATTGAAGCCAGCGTTCAGTTTGGCGATGTCCAGTTCATCGCCGTTGGCACCCCGCCCGACGAAGACGGCTCCGCTGACCTGCGCTACGTGGTAGCCGCCGCCCGCAATATCGGCCGCTACATGACTACACCAAAGATTGTGGTGGACAAGTCCACCGTGCCAGTTGGCACCGGCGCAAAGGTCCGGCACGCCATCGAGGCACAGCTGGCGGAACGCAGCCTGCCCGAACTCGAATTCGCCGTGGTGTCCAACCCCGAGTTCCTCAAGGAAGGCGCGGCCATCGAAGACTTCATGCGGCCGGACCGTATTGTCATTGGCACCGAACCCGGCGCCGCCGGCGTGCGCGCACGCGAGGCAATGCGTACGCTGTACGCGCCTTTCACGCGCAACCACGACCGTATCCTCAACATGGATATCGCGTCGGCGGAGTTCACCAAGTACGCCGCAAACGCCATGCTGGCTACCCGGATCTCGTTCATGAACGAGCTGGCCAACCTGGCGGACGTGGTCGGGGCGGATATTGAATTGGTGCGCCAAGGTATTGGTTCCGACCCCCGCATTGGCTACAGCTTCCTGTATGCCGGTACGGGCTACGGTGGATCCTGCTTCCCCAAGGATGTACAGGCGCTGGAGCGGACAGCGGCGGAATATGGCCAGACGCCGCGCATCCTGGCTGCGGTGGAGGCGGTCAATCAGCAGCAGAAGCGCATCCTTGTCCAGAAGATCATTGGCCACTATGGGGACGATCTTTCTGGCCTGACATTCGCGCTCTGGGGCTTGGCATTCAAGCCCAATACCGACGATATGCGGGCGGCACCTAGCCGGGTGGTGATCAAAGAACTGCTGGCACGTGGGGCAAGCGTCAAGGCCTTTGATCCGGTAGCCATCGAGGAGGCAAAGAAGGCCATCCACGCAGACCTCGCAACGGATCCAGCAGCTGCGGCGCGAATCCACTTCGTAGACGATCAGGCAGCTGCTCTGGAGGGGGCAGATGCGCTGGTGGTGGTGACAGAATGGAAGTCCTTCCGCTCGCCGGACTTTGCGGCGATTGCCGCAGCACTGCGCGACCCGGTGATCTTCGACGGACGCAATCTATATGAGCCTGCCGAGCTAGCGCAGCATGGCTTTGCGTACTACGGCATCGGGCGCAAGGCCGCCAGCGGCGACCATATCGCCGTACGCACTGCGGATGCTGCGTCGGCTGGCTATGCACAAGCGCAGGCCACATGAAAATACTGATGTACTGCCTTAACTATGCGCCGGAGTTGACGGGCATCGGTAAATACACGTCGGAACAAGCCGATTGGCTGGTTGCGCAGGGGCATGAAGTACGAGTGATCACTGCGCCGCCGTACTATCCGGAATGGAAGGTGGCGCAAGGCTACAAGGCTTGGCGCTACAAGTGTGAGACGCGCAATGGGGTCACCGTATTCCGTGTCCCACTCTGGGTACCCGGTAGGCCGTCGGGACTAAAACGTCTGATTCACCTCGCGAGCTTTGCAGTCAGTAGTTTTCCCGTCCTGCTGGCACAAGCAAGATGGCGCCCGGACGTAGTGTTTGTGGTTGAGCCCCCCCTTTTCTGCTCCCCTGCCACCTTGCTTTTTGGCAAGCTTTTCGGCAGCAAGACCTGGCTCCACGTCCAGGACTTTGAGATCGATGCCGCGTTTGCGCTAGGAATGCTCAAAAGTCAGTTCCTTCGCGGCCTAGTCGAACGCGGCGAGCGCTGGCTATTGCGCAGCTTTGACCGCGTTTCCACCATTTCGCAAGCAATGTTGCGCCTGGCCGAAGCCAAAGGCGTAGAGAACACACGCCTGGTCCATTTCCCGAACTGGGTAGATCTCACTGAGATCAGCGCCGGGCAAGGAGATCAGGTCTACCGCAAGGAACTCAACATTCCGGAGACGGCCATAGTTGCACTCTATTCCGGCAATATGGGAAGAAAGCAAGGGCTGGAAGTATTGGCCGAGACTGCGCACCTTCTAAAGGATGCCCAGAACGTACACTTTCTTTTTTGCGGCGACGGCCCTGGCAAAGCCGAACTCCAAGCTGCCTGCTCGAATCTGGATCGTGTCCACTTTCTCGCCTTGCAGCCAAAGAAAAGGTTGCCAGCACTCCTATCATGTGCAGATATTCACCTGCTACCTCAACGGGCGGATGCAGCTGACCTGGTAATGCCATCAAAGCTCACCGGCATGCTCGCGAGTGGGCGACCCATCGTAGCCACCGCTTGTGAGAACACTGAGGTTGCAGCAGTTGTGGCAGGGCACGGCATGATTGTCGACCCAGGTGATGCACCAGCAATGGCGCACGCGGTCATGAAACTCGCCGGGAATGATACGCTTCGCGCCGATTTTGGAACTGCGGCAAGAGCCTATGCGGAATCGTTCCTTGCCCTGGACAACTTGCTGACACACTTCGTGTCCCAGGTAGGCGCAGCTCTACGAGACGACTCCTCCACCGGACGGACGATCGGCGCCTAGTCCATCGCGCAGACCCACTGCCTCCAACCCAACATGCACCCCCCTGTACCACGCCGGTTGAACAATGATCATCCAAGGTAACGATCCGACTGTCGCCCCCTCGTTCTCCCTACAGAACCGAGTCTCGCGCCAACTGTGGAACTGGGTCTGGCTATTCCTCTTTCGCCCGAGTCCAAGGCCTCTCCACGCGTGGCGCGCGAGTCTGCTCCGGATTTTCGGAGCGAAGATTGGCGAGCATGTGCACGTGTACCCCGCTGCCCGGGTCTGGGCACCGTGGAATCTCGAGATTGGAAACAACGTGGGGATCGCCGACGGCGTGACTCTTTACAACATGGCCCCAATCAAGATCGGGGACTACTCAGTGATATCGCAGGGAGCCCATCTTTGCGGCGGATCGCATGACTACAACTCGCATAATTTCCAACTGACGGCAGAGCCCATCACGCTGGGATCACACGTTTGGATATGCGCCGAAGCGTTCATCGGGCAAGGGGTGACACTCCCACAAGGCGTCGTGGTTGCTGCGCGCTCTGTCGTCACCCGAAACCTGGAAACATCCTGGACGGTCTATGCCGGTATGCCGGCAAAGCCAATTCGAAAGAGAATTCAGCATGACAAATAGCAAGCGTGGTGTATCTGTATTGATCCTTACCAAGAATGAGGAACAGGATCTCCCGGGTTGCCTCCAAAGCGTGGCGTGGTCAGATGACATCCACGTGTATGACTCTGTCAGCACGGACTCCACCGTGGAAATTGCGCAGTCATTTGGTGCAACCGTCACTCAGCGACCGTTTGACAATTGGGCAAGCCATCAGAACTGGGGCCTGAAAAATATCAAGTTCAAGCACCCGTGGGTATTTTATATAGATGCGGATGAACGGATGACGCCAGAGCTTGTCAAGAGTGTGCTAAGCGCCGTCCAGTCGACAACTGAGGAAGTCGCCTTCAGCGTCAGGCGTCGCGATTTCTTCATGGAAACGTGGCTCAAACATGTGCAGACCTCTCCCTATTACATGCGTCTCTTCCGCCCGGAACGGATGCGCTACGAGCGTCTCGTCAACCCCATTTCTATCCCCGATGGCCCAACTGCCAATATCCCTGGCTACTTGGATCATTTTCCGTTCAGCAAGGGCCTGGAACATTGGATAGCAAGGCACAACAGCTACAGCAACCTCGAAGCAAAGCAGATCATCGACAACCGGCGAGGCAAATCCCCCCTCAGCCTATGGAAGGCGATTTCATGCTCCGATTTTCATGAAAGAAGATTCCATCAGAAGGAGATCTTCTACCGGCTACCAATGCGACCGCTTGTGAAATTTCTTGCTCTTTATATTGGCAAACGAGGATTCCTGGATGGCCGCGCGGGATTCACGTACGCCGCGCTACAGTCTATTTATGAGTATCTAATTGTCCTAAAAACAAGACAGCTCGAGAAGCAAATCTCGATAAATCAAGAAAACAGACAGTCGACCACCAAAAAAGAAAGATCAACCGTTACAAACTAGATATTACACAAAACACTTGCCAACAATAGATCATATATTTTCAACCAATATAGATACTAACATTTGCAATAAATTATTTTAAATCAACATAGATGAAACTCTTACGTGTAATGCCAACGATCGACCCGAAGGGCGGTGGACCAATGGAGGGGGCGCGGAAGATTGACTCTGAGCTAATTCAACTTGGACATAGCACAGAGGTTGTCACACTCGACTCTCCAGACGAGGACTTCATTGATAGCTATCCTTCGGCTGTCCACGCCCTTGGTCCATCCAGGGGAGGCTATCGCTATAACTCCCGCTTAGTGCAATGGCTTAAGAGTAATGCCCACAATTACGATGCCGTAATTGTTAATGGAATTTGGCAGTATCATAGCTTTGCGGTTTGGCGCGCCCTCTCTGGAGTCGGCACACCATACTTCGTTTTTTCTCATGGAATGCTTGACCCATGGTTTAGAGTTAATTATCCGATAAAGCATTTAAAAAAATGGCTTTACTGGCCGTGGGCAGAATATCGCGTTTTGCGTGACGCGAAGGGCGCAATATTCACATGCGAGGAAGAGCGCTTACTAGCACGACGCTCATTCTGGCTTTATAAGGTGAAAGAGCTCGTCACGTCCTATGGGACATCTAACCCTCCCGCAGACGATGGCCAACTCAAGCTAGATTTCTTATCAAGTAACCCCGAATTGCAGGGGAAGAGGATCGTTCTATTTTTGAGTCGAATTCACGAAAAAAAAGGATGCGATCTTCTCTTGGAAGCCTTCGCGAATTTAGCGAAATCTGACCAGAAACTTCATCTGGTTATGGCCGGCCCCGATCAAACCGGCTGGTCCGATTCATTAAAGCTGCAGGCGGAGCGGCTTGGAGTTACTCAGCAGATATCGTGGCTAGGGATGCTCCAGGGCGATGCAAAATGGGGCGCCTTTCACGCAGCCGAAGTATTCTGCCTTCCTTCTCACCAAGAGAATTTCGGGATCGTGGTCGCCGAAGCGCTTGCATGTGGGAAGCCTGTGTTAATTAGCAACAAAGTAAATATCTGGCGTGAGATTGAGACTGACGGGGCCGGATTTGTAGATGACGCCACTGCAGCCGGCACGACACGTAACCTACAGCGTTGGTTATCACTGGAAGCTGACACATACCGAGAGATGAGCGATCGCGCCAGGCAATGCTTCTCTCAACGCTTTCATGTTCGACGAGCGGCCGAACGGTTAGTGGAGATCATTCGTGGCGAGGAGTAACGTAATCCAACGCACTGTACAGATTTGGTGTGGATGGAGGAGAACCATCGGACTAACATACTGCATGCATGTGGCTAGCCTCCCCCCTTCAGAAGCTACTCGGAGCAACATGAAGAGAGCACTCGTCTACTGATCTCTCTCGCTTAAGTTTTCAATAATAGTCATCAAGATGATCGCCGCTGTTCCACGGCACTGCTCGACGTTACACTGCTACAGCGGGAGCATCTCCGGCAATCGCTCCACCTTTCATGGGTGACAGGCCAGCTCGCGCGGCCCAAATCGTGCTCTCTTCCGAAATCGTGCTCTCTTCCGATTATCCGGGCCTAGAAGTTTTCTAGACACACCTCATTTCCTCGAACAAGTATTAAATCAATTATGTTTAAGGCATATTCTATATCAATTCGGCATTCTCAAGAATCCGCTCGACACAGCCATCTCCGAATCTCTTAAACGCCTCCTTCGCGCTTTCCTCAATCTTTATCCTTGACGAAGTATAGTATGATTTCGCATCGACTATTGCACGCAAAAATGATTCCACATCTCGCTCAACAAAATTAACTCCATCCAGCACTACGTCAAAGCCAGAAACTGGAAGTTCGGTTGATATCAGAACACGACCACTCGATACCGCCTCAATAACCTTAAAAGGAAATAGCCCGCCCGAATCCTCGGCGAGCGGCTCATGGGGATTAAGTATGATATCGCACCCTCTTACTATCCTATAAAGCTCCGCCACGGGCACCGCACCATGAAAAATTAGCGCTGTCGTCTTTCTATTTGACATATCCTCAAAGGCTTTAGCAAGAGGACCAATTCCCGTCACATGAAGCTCATATCCGAACGGTAGTCGCTCCGCCAAAGCCAACACCAGATCAGCACCCTTTTCGACATTCAGCTGTCCGAAATATCCGACTCGGACGATATCATCTGATGCCGAGAAAGGGAGCGCCGATCCGTTATCGAAAGATATTGCGAGTGGAACTATTCCTGGAAGCAGATAACTCGCCCCATAGCTGGATCCCAACCGTCTTGCCAGCGCACTATTAACAGAGAATGATACATCAACATTATGCTTTAGCATTCTCCAGGCGACCCAGTCCAATAACGGCTTCGGGCTGAAGCCGCGGCTTCTAGCAAAATGCCAATCTTCAAACTCAAAGACGACAGGACAATTGAATCTTCTTTTCGCAATCCGACCGAACATCGACTCAAACGCGTAACCGTTATACAGCCATACGAAACGGGCTGAGCCGAAGTCCTTAATAATCTGATCGACCAATCTACCGACAGACATTATGGCCGCTATTTTCGTAATCGTCGCATTGAAAAAGAACGGCATTTCGATTTCCCTAACGGAGACAGAACCGATCTTTCGATCATGCGCCCCCCAGCGAGCGCCTTTATTAATTCCACCTGTATTGACGAATATTATCTCACCATCTATTCTCGCCAATTGCTCCAAGATAAGCTCAATCTTTCTCGCGGCACCAAGGCTTCCTCTCGCCATCTCCGGCGCAAAATATGGAGCAACAAATATTATCATTTTTGAAACCTCTTCAGACTCCAGGAATCAGAATAAATACCGGAATTTCCATACCTCGTTGCGTAGCAAATTGAAACACAAACAAAAATGAAGCCCTTATCAAAACCAAATAAGGTTCCATTAAAAACACCGCAGAGCAGAAGATACCAAAACAACGAAGGGCCAAGATGGCGACCAAGGACTGCAAATATCACAAACCCACCCAGACCGTAGAATTGGATTACATTCAACACCCCATTGTCCAGTCCCGCCGCACCAGCTACGCCTGAAACACTGAGCACCCGATCGAAGGCAATCGCGTTCAGCCCAAAAAAATATCCTTTCTCGAAAATATCGTATATATTCATGAACGGTTTAACAAGTCTTGAAAATCCGGACGCCTCAACCGTATCATCGAAGATAGAAAACAATCTCGCATACCCATCGTAAAATGGCATCGAGAGGACTAGAGCCAAAATCGCGAATATTACATATTTTGTTCTCTTTAACAGAACACGTCGCTCACTCACCAATGAGTAAGCAACCAGGACCAGGACACCGGATAGTGTTTGCGCAAGCAATAGCCCCATCAATGTGATAATGAAGAATCTCAGACGCTTTTCGAAACTCTCAGTGCAATAGCAATACGCCACATAAAGTGAGAATGCGACGAATCCATAGTATGATGGCTCAGCAAAAAAGGCAGCGGGCCTAACGATTAACTCTTCACCAAGGACAAGGCCTTTTTCCAGTCCCCGCTCCAACCAATATGAAGCGAGCGTAGTACTCCGGACTTCATCCAACTCATCGCCGGAGATGGCTCCATACCACTCCCACGGCAAAAAAGTATAGACGCCAACCCCGGCCTTCAGCGCGATGAGTTGGACACTATTGACGATTACAAAAAAAATCTGAGATAAAAAAATGACCCTTCTAATGGGTCTGACATCCTCCACCATCCTCCACTTAATTCTTGCGGCACAGATAATCACGGATAGCACGAACCATTCTCTGAGAACTCGCAGGATCATTGACATCCAATCTGGCGTCCAAACAAACGGCAGGGTAGAAAACATCATCAGCGCCGCACAAAGGAGCAGAGTCGGCCTCATGAATGCTGCTGCTCCTCGCTTCAAAATTACCGCGGCGAAGAGCATTGAAAAGGCTGCGAACGAAACTGACGCAACTCCATTCCCCCCGATCTGGAGAAAGCTCATTAGCAGACTTGCCGCAATCGCCGCAATGATCACCGAGCGCTTACGTCGCATCGGCGCGCCCCTCACTATTCGAGCGGGCAGTTTCGGCGAACTCATCCTTGCGTTCACTATATTCATTTTCTTAGTAGAGTGATCGGATTACTTTTGCCGGATTTCCCGCAGCGATGCATCCAGGCGGCACATCTTTCACAACAACCGAGCCGGCTCCGACAATACTGTTATCGCCGATTGTGACACCCTTAGAAATAATTGTATTTGCGCCAATAAATACATTATCTCCGATAAATACGGGAATTGTTTTAGCTTTCACTATAGGACTAAGCCGCCTACCTTCAGGCTCAACCGGATGAAAATCGGTGTCGAAGATCACGACATTGGCTCCGATCAAACAATCTTTTCCAATCGAAACAGAGGTGACCGCACATATCGTCACACCGCTCAATCCTGAATTTTTCCCAATCTTAACAATCGCTTCTTTTGATAGTGTTCGCACAATAACTGGACGACACACGCCAAGTGCGGTGTATCTACTCAATGAGCAAAGAACCACTCGCTCATCTATTATTATTGCTGAACCCTGATGGCGATCAATTATCGGTCGACCATAGAATACAACTCGCCTTCCAACGGAGATCCCCAGCGCCCGATAAAATCGGCCAAGGATAGGCGATGCCATATTGCGAAGTAGCCATCCCGACATTTTTATTCCAACTCCTCAGAAAAATCGCCTGCGGCCACCGCGCGTTTCAGCTGAGTATCTGAGAAATTCCACCATGCTTCGCGTGAAAGAGCGCCAGACATCTCGACGGAGAATCTCTTCCTAATCAGGTTTGCTGGAACACCGCCCACAATTGAATAGGGTTCGACATCTTTAGCTACGACAGCTCCTGCGGCTACAATCGCGCCGTCTCCGATGGTAACCCCATCAAGAATGATTGCACGAGCGCCAATCCAAACATCGTTTCCAATTCTTACCCGTTCGCTCTCAGAAAAATTCTCTGATGAACAATATTCGTGCCAGATATCCTTTGACTTGGAATAAAACATTCTGTGAATTGATCTGCGAGATCTCGGATGTTGACCAAGGCCGCCAATAATAACCTCCGGGCCGACACAGGTGAACCTACCGATATCGCAATTTGAAACCACAGTTCCGAAATTTAGATAACTGAAACGGCCGAGTGATGAATTAATTACCTCCACCCTCTTTGAGAGGATATTCCCCCCCTCTAATTCCGATTTTCTATCGGAATATGCACTCCAGTGACATCGAATATTTCTCCCTCTCCTCAGAAAGAAAGTGTATTTAAAAAACCAACCAAATCTCTGCATCATTGTCTTTTTGCCCTCTCTTTTTCGAACAACAAGGGGGTGCTTAATATTCCCTTCTTTTTATATAGAACAAATGCCTCGAGAGTGGCCGTCGATGCTAATAATAATGCCGAAACTGCGACACCACTGGGAACCCCGAAAATTCTCATCACACCAAAGACGATAAATGCGTGCGCAATTCCCGCGATCGCTGAGATGGAATTCTGTATTGCTTCGCCGCCGAACATCATCAGAAAATAATTTCGCATGCCGAAGAATGCGATAGCTATATACCCGCAAACAAGAACGCGCACCATCCACGCTGCCAGTGGATAGTCTGTTCCATATACAATACTGAGTATTTCATCAGCCCAGATAAACAAGACAAGTCCAGGAATTAGTGCGGCGCCCAGAGATATACGGCAAATCTCGGTAGCCAACTTCTGACGAAACTTCGCATCGGATCTAACGCAAGCATCCGCCACCCTAGCGCTTAGGGAAGATGAGATAACCGCGTTTATCAATGCCAATGTTGTTACCAGCCTATTCGCCAAAGCAAAATTTGCTACGTCCTTCGCGCTACCGATCCACGCAATAAACCAAATGTTGGTCTGTAATATCAGATACGAAAACAATCCGGCACTAAGAGAGTGAAAAGATAGCCAAGAAAAGTCCTTAATCAATTTTGTGGCCGCCAAAACGGATTTCAGATTAACTAAACCTTTCTCTCTAGCAAATAATAGACCGACCAATATGGACACAGCGATTGCCACATTGTTAATTACGAATACATCAACCAAGCCCAGTACACCTCTGATAACCCAGAATATAACGAGAATCATTAACATCAAGGTGTTCGACAGCGCACCGGAGAATAGAGCAAACAGATTGAGCTTTCCCATAGCTCTAAATATGTCTGCCACAGTCAACTGAATCGCAAATAAGAAAATCCAGATACATACAGACGGAAGATGAGCAGAAATCTCCTCTACTGCACTGAAATGGCTTAGAGCACTCCCTCCGAAAAAACCAACTAGCAGTGCTATCGTCGCAGCGGAAACGCAGACAATGCACAAGATACTTCCAGCCGCATTAGCGAATGAAATTTTCAATACCTCTTCACTTTCGCTTCTTATTTTTGCAGCAATTTTTATGATTGTCTGCGACAGCCCAAGCTGTGAAAACATCGAAAAAAAATTGACTGCGGCGAAAGCAAAGTAGTACGCGCCAATCGTTTTAGATTGGGTCGATCTAGCCAGCACCATAGCTATTCCAATCGCGGATATTGCGGACATAGAACGGCCCGCCACCACGTAGAATAGATCCAGCCCGAGATTACCCTTGACCAACCATTTTATCTTCATCGGAATGGCTCGAAACGAGTGCAATGGGCTAGTCCTATAGGTGCGAAGCTATTGCTCATTATGCTGCTGCGTGTAGCTCTCTATAGTCTTTTGAATTCCAGACTCCAGGTTTATGGACGATCGCCAACCCAGGTTGCTTAGTTTACTTACATCTAATAGCTTACGCGGAGCGCCATCTGGCTTTGTAGAATCGAAATGTATTTCACCATTATATTGTGAATATTTAGCTATAAATTCAGCCAATTCCTTGATTGAGATATCTACACCGGTACCCACATTTATATGACTACACGAGGGGCGTACGCCATGAGCATATTTTTCTCGATCGAGATTCATGACAAAGACGCATGCAGATGCCATGTCATCCACATGTAAAAGCTCCCTCCTTGGCGAGCCTGTCCCCCACACCACAACCTTCGGTGCTCGTTCCGCTTTCGCCTCGACAAATCGTCGAATTAGCGCGGGAACGACATGGCTATTTTGGGGGTGATAGTTATCGCCTGGCCCGTATAGATTAGTTGGCATGACGCTGCGGAAATCTGTACCGTATTGCCGATTATAGCTTTCGCAAAGCTTGATACCAGCAATTTTCGCAATCGCGTAGGGCTCATTAGTCGGTTCCAGATGACCGGTGAGTAACGCATCTTCTTCTATCGGCTGGCGCGCTAGCTTCGGATAAATGCAGCTGCTTCCCAAAAAAAGTAATTTCTGAATTCCTGCACGCCAAGCCTGATGGATGACATTGGTCTGCATTATCAGATTCTGGTAGCCAAATTCCGCTGGATACGTGTTATTGGCATAAATTCCGCCCACCTTGGCCGCAGCCAAATAAACCTGGTCAATCTCTTCGGTTGCAAAGAAATTCCTCACGGCCTCCTGGTCTGTCAAATCTAGTTCTGAATGAGTACGCGTGACGATGTTCGCAACTCCGCTGTCCTGCAAGCGTCGAACGATCGCGCTCCCAACCATTCCACGATGGCCAGCTACATATATCCTTGGTTTATTGGCCATGACCGTCACTCCACGCTTACGGCAATCTCATAGCCGTGCTGTTTCAAGAGGGCATGGCGGCGAGCTTGGTCTAGATCATTTGCCACCATCTCTTCAATCATTTGATCAAGAGATATTTCCGGCTCCCAGCCAAGCTTCTCCTTGGCTTTGGCGGGATCGCCTAAAAGAGTCTCGACTTCCGCAGGCCTGAAGTAGCGAGGGTCCACCTTGACGACTACATCGCCCACTGCGACGGCAGGAGCCATATCGCCGCGAATCGCGTCAACAAGGGCTACCTCATCGAGTCCTTTGCCTTCAAAGCGTAGCGTCATGCCAAGCTGAGCAGCACTACGTTTGATGAATTCCCGTACGCTCACTTGCTTTCCGGTCGCAATGACGAAATCGTCCGCCTGCTCCTGCTGCAGCATGAGCCATTGCATACGGACGTAATCGTGTGCATGACCCCAATCACGCAATGCATCCATGTTCCCCATGTACAGGCAATTTTCAAGGCCTTGTGCGATATTTGCTAAACCTCGGGTCACCTTTCTGGTAACGAACGTTTCYCCGCGTCGCGGGCTTTCGTGGTTAAACAGTATGCCATTGCAGGCGTACATTCCATAGGATTCTCGATAGTTAACCGTAATCCAATAGGCATACAGCTTTGCAGCTGCGTAGGGGCTCCTCGGATAGAATGGCGTGGTTTCCTTCTGAGGAATCTCCTGCACCTGCCCATACAATTCCGATGTCGAAGCCTGATAGAACCGCGTCTTCTTTTCGAGGCCGAGAATCCGAATTGCTTCCAGCAGACGGAGGGTGCCGAGTCCATCCACATCTGCCGTGTATTCTGGGGACTCAAAGCTCACGGCAACGTGGCTTTGTGCGCCAAGATTGTAGATTTCATCCGGTTGAGTTTGTTGGATAATTCTAATCAGATTGCTACTATCACTTAGATCGCCATAGTGAAGGACGAAATTCCTGTTACCAAGATGTGGATCCTGATAAATATGATCCAGCCTTGATGTATTGAATGAGCTCGCACGGCGTTTTATGCCGTGCACAATATAGCCCTTAGCGAGAAGGAACTCCGCTAAATAGGAGCCGTCCTGGCCGGTAATCCCGGTAATGAGCGCAGTCTTCTGATTCTTCGTTTTCATGTCAATTTCCAGCATCTGATGATCTTTTGGTCAAGCCAGTTCGGTCTTAACTGCCTCATGGGCTTGCACGCGCCCGTATATGTCGTCAAAGCGAACGATATCGTCCTCGCCGAGATAGCTTCCACTCTGCACTTCGATGAGCTCAAGGGGCACGCTTCCGGGGTTCTCTAGCCGATGAATCGTGCCCAAAGGGATATAGCTGGACTGGTTTTCTGAGAGAAGGAAGGTCTCGGTGCCGCATGTCACGCGAGCTGTTCCCTTGACCACAATCCAATGTTCTGCGCGGTGATAGTGCATTTGCGTGGAGAGCTTAGCGCCAGGCTTTACCGTGATGCGTTTTACTTGGTAGCGCTCACCTTCATCTACGGCATCGTAACTACCCCAGGGTCGATAGACCTTGCGATGATCCGTGGCTTCTGTTCGTCCCTGTTTCCGAACCATATCTACAACGGCCTTGACATCCTGGCATTGGTCCTTGTGCACGACAAGCACGGCATCGGGAGTCTCGATCACCATGACGTTATCAATACCGGCGACGGCTACGAGTCGATGCGATGCGTGCACCAGGCAGTCCTTTGCGTTGTGCGTCAGAACATCGCCTAGGGTGACGTTGCCGTCTGCCTGCTTAGCACCGAGTTGCCAGACGGCATCCCAGGCGCCAACGTCGCTCCACTCGGCCGCGAACGGGACCATGCGCGCTTGCTTGGTGTGCTCCATGACTGCGTAGTCGATGGAATTGCTGGGGCATTGCTTGAACGCCTCCTCGGACAGACGGAAGAAGTCCAGATCCTTTGTGCCTTCGGCGACCGCATCCCGTGCGGCCCGAAGTATCTCTGGCGAGAAAGTATCGAGTTCCGCGAGGAATGCGGAGGCACGGAAGAGAAAGATGCCGCTGTTCCAGAAATGACTGCCCTCAGACAAGAACTGCGTCGCCCGCGCCAACGTAGGCTTTTCCTCGAACCGTACTACCTCGTGGCTTTGATCGGCGCAAAGCCCGCCTGCATTGATATAGCCGTACCCTGTCGCAGGCACTGTAGGCACAATGCCGAAGGTAACGATGGCCCCTGCCTGCGCCGCAGCAACTCCTTGCGTCACGATTCGCCCAAAGGCAGCAGCGTCTCGGATCAGATGATCCGACGGCAAGAGCAGCAAGAGCGGGTCCTGCCCTGAAGCCAGGACATGCAGAGCTGCAGCCGCTGCTGCGGGTGCGGTGTTGCGGGGATGCGGCTCCAGGATGAACGTTGCATCCTCGGTCCCGATTTCGCGCGCCTGCTCTGCGACCATGAAGCGATGTGCATGGTTGGTGATCAGCACGGGCGCGGCAATACCTTGTACTTCGCGAACACGCAGCAAAGTTTCTTGCAGCAGCGATCGATTGCTCAGCAGTTTGAGGAACTGCTTTGGGTAACCTTCGCGAGACAATGGCCAAAGACGCGTTCCAGATCCTCCACACAGAACGACCGGAATGATGACGGCTGGTGTTTCCATCCGAATTCTCCTTCTGCCAAATCAAAATTCAAACAGTGTCCACCTGCGTCTGTACGACGTAGGTGCGCTCGCCGCTAGGTGGCGGCGGCATGTCCCTGCAATTGGAGAAGCTGGGCGACCGAGATAGCGGCCTCCAAAAAAACTGCAAACCTCACAACTCAGGTGGCTGAGGGGGATCTGCAACCGAACGCAGTTGTCGCAGATCTAGCCCTGCCTCTCGCTTGAGTTCTTCCGCCCCGTTGGCTGACTATTCATCTTTGACCGGTCAGGCGCCGGCCTTGCCGTCGGAGATAGGAATGCCCGACGTTGACCCTTCGTTACGCAGCTGGTTACAGCCTACTTAGCACCTGACGCTTGTTGCGCGATGTCGTCTGGTGCGTAGCCATAGTACGCGTAGCGGTAACGACCATACTTCGATCCGTATCCATAACGGTAGGCATTTGGATCCAAGCCATTAAAGACCACACCATTGACATCGGCATTGGCCTGGCGCAGTTGCTTTGCTGATTCAGTCACCTCGCCAATGGTTGTCTTTTCAAAACGTGTAACCAGGAAAACTGTCCCGCATCTGGCAGCCAAAATCGCCGTATCGGAAACCGCGAGAACTGGTGGCGTGTCGATCAGGATTAGGTCGTACTGTCCGCCTACTTCCTGGAGTAGCTTTACCATCCGCTCGTTAAGCAACAATTCAGCCGGATTGGGTGGAATTCCGCCCGTACTGARGAAGTCGAGGTTTTCGAATACGTTCCGATGCACCGCTTGATCGAATCCCACTTTTCCGATCAGTACATCGGATAGGCCATTTGCGCGCTCCTTACCGAAGTACTGATTCAGGTGACCTTTGCGCATGTCGGCGTCCATCAGCAGCACGCGCTTACCGCCCGTAGCCATTACCACGGAGAGATTGGCGGAGATGAAAGACTTACCCACGCCCGGTGTGGGTCCGGTCAGCAAGACGCGGTTATTGTCAGCATCAAGCATTGCAAACTGCAGGGCTGTGCGAAGGCTTCGTAAACTCTCGATGGAGGGCTCGTTAGGGTTGCGATCGGCAAGTAGGAATTTGCCGCGCTTGCGCAGCCTGATCTCCTCAGTCAGGACGGATTGCGCTACGGACAGCGGCACGGTGGCGTAAACACTTAGCCCAGTATGCTGTTCGATGTCCTGGGAGTCGGTGATGCCTCCATAGAGCGCATTGCGCACAAACGCCGCGATGACACCAACTAATAGCCCGAGAATAGCGCTCAACGCAATAGTCAGCCCCTTCTTAGGCTTGATCGGTTCCTCAGGCACCGGTGCATTGTCCAGCAGGCGTACGTTGCCCACCTTTCCTGCCTTCACCAGTTTGAGTTGCTGCATATTGTTAAGCAGACCCACGTAAAGGTCATTGTTGACTTGTACATCACGCATGAGACGTAGGGTGTCTTGTTCCACATCCGGGAACGTTTTCATGCGAGCAGCCATGCCGTTCACTTTTGCGCTTAACGTAGAGATTTGCTGATCCAATGCCCGCACACCAGGGTGCGTTGATGTAAAGCGAGTCAGAAGCTCGGTGCGCTTCTGCTTCAGCTCAAGGAGGCTGGCTTCAGCGGTGACGCTTTCCTGCAAAAATGCTTTTCCTTCCTCACTCAGATTGAAGGTGTTGCGCTTGTTGCGCATATCGTTGTATTTGACTTCCGCACGCTCTAATTCGCTCTTAAGTTGCGGCAGCAGGTCGCCGAGGAACACCAAGGATTTCTCTGCTTCGGCGGCCTTTCTCTTGATGTTTTGAGCGACATATTCATCGCCGATATCGTTAAGAATACTTGCAGTAAGAACGGGATCTGTGCCGTCGAGTGAAGCACCGATGATGCCGCTTTGTTTTCCCTTCTCGGCTATTTTTAACTGATCCTGCAGTTTCTCCAGTGTCTGCAGCCGAGAGTCGCGCACCAACTTAAAGGCAGTGCCCGCCTTGGCTTTAAGATCGGTTACCAATAGAGAGAAACTCCCTGCACTCTGCTCTGCCTGTAGCAGTTGACCAACGCGCCCTTCCAACGGCTGGTCGAGGCTGCTTTGTTCTAGGCGGTATCGCCCGTCGCCCAACGCGATCAATTTGAACTTCTCCCCCTCCAAAGAGTCGGGCACGTCGAATTGCTCGACTGCGATCGATTCCTTTGCCCAAGCAAAGCCACCGAAACCCAGCAAACCCGGCTCGGAAATCCCCTTCGAACGACTGGCGATCCATGCACCGATAAAGGGAAAGTAGTTAGGTTTAGCCGAAATAAATAGATGCAGGTTGTCCACGGCTTTCCCCACAACCATGCGGGACCTGATGATCTCGATTTCGGCAGTCGCCTCTGCCTTGACGTCGAACAAGCTAGATACGTCTCCCAGCAAGCTATTTGCACTGTTGGGGTTGTCTTCGACCTGGATCAAGATATCGGCCTGATAGACGGGGCGCGCCAGGAACGCATAGGCAACACCAAGCGCGAGCACCACGCCCGCGATAGACGCGATCAGCCAACGACTGGCCAAGAGCACGTCCAGGTAGTGGACAAGATCGATCTCGTCTTCCGGAGGTCCGGGAACGGCGACTACAGGGGGGTTCTGGTTCATTGGCTCTACTGCGAATACTGTTAACGGAGCGCTTGGATGCGCGGCACCCAGGCTTCTACGCCGCGCTGAATCAGCTCCAGCGCGTTTTCGAAGGCGGGGAGTCCTTCACGATAAGGATCTGGCACATCGAACTTGGCGAGCTCGCCTAGCCGGAATACCCGGCCCGTTGTGGCCGGATGCAAGCTTTGGATCTCCTGCCGCTGAGAGTTGTCCATCACGAGGATCAGGTCTGCCTGCGTGGCGATGGCTCGGCTGAGTTGCCGGGCGCGATGGCCGCTAATGTCCAAGCCAAGACCGCTCATCAGCGCGACCGCATGCGGATCGGCCGACTGGCCTATCAACGCACCCAGGCCCGCCGAGACTACATTCGCCTGAGGCAGTGCTTGCTTGAGCAGCCCTTCCGCCATCGGGCTACGGCAAATATTGCCAATGCACACCACGAGTACCGTCTTGATCATTTCAGTGTGTTCGCGGTGGAGGTGAAGAAATTGCCGCTCGGGAGCAACTGGTTGATCACGCGGCTCCAGCGAACGACACCGGCAGCGTCTACGTACACCACATCTTTCGGCTTCAGCTCGAACGATTCCGCAAGCGCCAGCGAGACTGGTGACTTTCCGTCAAGGTGGAAGATCTGGGCTTCGCCGTCTTCGCTCTTGCGGATGACATAGAGTTCTTTAGCATCTGCTGAGAGTGGATTCACGCCGCCCGCCTCGCCAATTGCTTCATTCAACGTCAAACGGCCATTCCGCGGGAGCACAACTGAAGGGCGTACCACTTCACCCGTGACAAACACCTTGCTGTCTTCACGTTGCTCCACGCGCAGAATGTCGCCGTTGCGCAGCATGACGCTTGCGGGATCTATTCCCTGCCGCAATAGCGCGGGGAGATCGACAAAGAAATTCTTGCCTCCCCGCGAGATACGGATACGACTGTTATCGCCCGTTATCACATTGACACCGCCCGCACGATTTAGCGCTTCAACCAGCGTCATTGGAACGTCGTCAATGTTCTGCGGGCCAGGAGTCTTGACTTCGCCATCCAGGTAGACGCGCTTGCTGCGGAAGGCGAGCACACGCACGGTAACCTGGGGCATGTTGACGACGCTCTTGAGCTTGGTGCTCAGTTCACCGCGGATCTGGTCAGGCGTTTTTCCGAGAACATTGAGCACGCCTGCATACGGAAACTGGATGGTGCCGGCGGGACTGACTACATAGCCAGGCACATTAGCCGCGCCGCTGTAGTTGGGGATTTCGTACGCGGAGCCAATCGAGTATGTCTGTGTAGGAAACACCAACTCAGGGTGATCCCACACCACAATAGAGAGGATGTCGCCAACGCCAACCGTATAGGCCTCAGGCTCACCAAACAATTCGCTCACCGATGCATTTGTCGGCGTGGCAGCAGCCTTCATAGCCCGCACCAACGCCGGCGTAATCTTCGTAACCTTGGGCACAGACTCAGGATCTTCCGGATCAAGCGGACGCTGCGGATCAAAGCGCATGCCCGGCGCTAGCGCGCAGGATGCCAGCACCGGAATCGTCCCCAGCAACAGCAACGCTCTACGGAAAGACAGAAGGCTTGAAAGCTTGAACACGTCTTGAAAATTCCCTTGATACCCGAAAGGTCCGCGCTCCTGGCCGTCTCCTGGCTTGGGATTGCTGCGACGAATCCGCTTGCTCAACATGGCACACGTCGGTGCCTTTCCGCTGCGGTAACTTGCAGGGCAGAGATGAACGTTGCGGCGGTGGCTTCTTGATGCCTGCACGCTTTGCTCTTGCAGTGCATCACTGCGCGAAGACCGGCGAAGTGTATGGCGCTTGGGGGTAGATCTTCAAGGCGAAGCAGGCGTTTTTGCCGTGTTTTCTATCCCTACTGAAGAGTGGACCCGACAAAAGGAGGGATGCCCCTAAAAGGGGTAATGCAGAAGAATTTGGTTTGTGTTCATGATGGAGTTTCCTGCCTCTGTTGGTATGTTGTCACCCGATTGGGCTAAGCGATTTCTGTCGATTTTCCCGGGTTTTTCGCGTTTTTCCGCTGGTGCGCAGCGGAGCGGCTTGAGGATGGATCGAGCCAACTCGTCGTCCGATTGCGCTGGCCACGCGTTGGCCATGTAGGGGCCATGCATGGCTTTCACTTCCCCACCAAGGGAGGGATCAAATAACTTGGGAGGGACTTCCCCGGCGATGCGATTTCGTGCTTGCGTGGAGATTTAAAGAAGGCTTTGTAGCGAATCAGAAAACATCATGTTGTGATGTATCTTTGCTGCGCTCTGTGACTATTGCCGATTGCAATGCCCGTAAAAAAGAAGGGTGTAGGCGCGGGGAGTGCCTACACCCTATCGGGAATTAGCAAGGGGTCACGCTTGCTGGTGCTGATTATTGGTGCACATGTCTATTACAGTTACCCCGCTAAGGTAGGTGCCACGCTTAGGTGGGGATAAGAATGTGCTGTCGCCGTTGAGATGGCATTGGCGGCCCGGCAGAGCATGCCTTTGTCCAGACATTCTTACCCTGCGCCGGGGTGGGTCCTACCAAGGCGGGGTACCGACACTGCATGTGCCTAACGAGAATGGTTCGCTGTTGCACTGGTTGTCACCTTGAAGGGCGTTGTTGCATAAATCGGACTTAAAAACACAGAGACTCCTGTGATCCGAAATTCAGACGATGTGGACGGACTTCGGGCGTGCAAGAGCCGCCATGCGGTTAAGCACGCCTACGCGGATCGCCACTTCTGTTGCTTGCGAGCCGATG
>NZ_JBFTOQ010000037.1:0-69621 GCF_056398045.1 Cupriavidus sp. 05L411
ACTATCGACCGGTTCAGCGGCGGCATCATCTGCTCCACCACCCATTCCCGATGCTCGATTGCATATCGTGTCATCACCTATTCGCACACCGCCCTCCATTTTGCTTCACCAAGGAGACGGAGACGACAAGTATCCTGACATGGAGGGCTCGTAAAGAAAAGTAACCAAAAGAAAGCGATCCTTGCAGGAGGCTGGCGTGGCGTCATTGGGGACCCCAATGGTTTCGTCGTACGGCCCCGGGTGCTAATGGACTCGTGCCGTTACCAGTTTAGACCACCACGACCTTGCTAATGCCCAGGGTTTCGTGGTGGCCCCCACCGGTAGCCACCACCACGAATTTCAAGCCGTCTGTCGCTCGCGGGGTGACCGGCCACGAAGTTGCAAGCGTCCCGTTTCCGTCGTGGGTGCGGTGGCACCGACTTGATAGGTCGAAGAATTCTTCCACCGCGCCCACCCCACCACGAAACCATCACGGCGTGATATATCGTGACACCTTGCACCGGTACCGGCAGATGCGTGAATGAGCAGGGATGCCGCTACCGAGCAGCCTCACCACGAAACCGGTGTCATTGACAGGATCGTGGCCATTCAAACCGGTAACGGCACGAGGCCATTAGCACCCAGGGCCGTACGACGAAACCATTGGGATTCCCAATGACGCCACGCCAGCCTCCTGCAAGGATCGCTTTCTCTTGGTTACTTCTCTTTACGAGTAAAGAGAAGTGACATCTCACACGTTCTAAATCGGCCAACACCGTATAGCCGCGACAGCAGCTAGAAGCAGTAAAACCCCGCCCACCAGTGACACCCCCCGCGTCAGCGGGGCTACAAGCGAACTAGTCTCGAGGAGGGGAGATCGACAGTGGCGCGAAAGCGAAAGCTGCGACACATCGGCGATTCCTTGTTCCGCCGGATCGATTGACTTCCGCCGTTGGCTGGCCGAGAATCCACCAAGTCACCCCAAACAAGGGTGACCGGGTGTGGGAACTCGCAAAAGTCACAGACGGATCGCCGCCCTTTGCGGCCTAATTTTCGTTTGGGATCGCTATGCCTACTTCCATTGCTCACAACGTTTCAGAAAACCTCCCGCAGCAAATCGAGCGCTCGTTCGCCATCTCCCAGCAAACCTCCCTCCTCGCCGAACTAATCCGCCTGACCTTCCCAGCCGACACGCCCACCAAGCTCAGCGTCCAGGAACTAGCCTACCAACTCGAGGAACTTCGTAGCCGCGCGCAAAGCATCGCGCAAGAAAGCTGCGCCGACCTGCTGCGTGTCAGTGCAGGGCTTGGTGCTGTTCTCAGGCTGCTGGATTTTGATAGCGATGATGTGGAGGACAGCCACGGGCTGCACTGCCTGCTGACCCCGTTGAAGCAGCAGCTGGACGAGGCTTTGAACCGCGTGCAGGGCATGCTCTAAGCCAGAGCGGCAGGGCGAGTTGTGCCACCCTCCCGCAAGCGGGGGAGTGGCCGCTCGTAGCCGCCGTATCAGCCACTCAGCAACTCAACTCAGCCACTAAACACCGCAATACACTCCACCTCCACCCTGGCCCCGAGCGCCAACCCATTCGCCCCAAGTGCACTGCGCGCCGGATAGGGCGCTTGGAAGAACTCCTTGTAGACCTCGTTGAACACCTGCCATTCGCTGATGTCGGCCAGAAAGATGGTGCATTTGGCGACGTGCTTGAGCGACAGGCCGTGTGCTTCCAGTGTGATGCGGATGTTCATCAGCGCCTGCTTGGCTTCTTCGCGGATGCCGCCGGGCACCAGGCGGGTGCTGCCTTGGACGATGCCCATCTGTCCAGAGAGGTAGAACATATCGCCAACGCGCACGGCTTCGGAGAATGGCAGCCCTGCGGGGAGGACTTTGCCGGAGTTCAGGAATTCCATAGTGCACCCTGTCGGTGAGAGCCTTGAATGCCGCTTTGCCATCCGCCGGCCAATGCGCAGCCGGGTGGTGGCAATGCGGTCTTCAAGTCTAGGACACGGGTGTTCAAGACCCCAACCGCCGGCCATCAAAAGTCCGCTTCGGCGCTGTCGGTGCTGTCGGTGCTGTCGGCGCTGTCGGCGCTGTGCCGCCCGGGGCTGGCAGCACCAGGACGATCATTGCGCCGCCGCAAACCGGTCGGTAGCGGCAATCAGCTGATCCATGATGCCGGGCTCGGTCCAGGCATGCCCCGCGCCTTCAATCAGATGCAGATCCGAGCCTGGCCATGCCTGGTGCAGCGCGTAGGCGTACCGGGCCGGGCAGGGCATGTCGTAGCGCCCGTGCACGATCACGCCGGGGATGCCGGCAAGGCGATGCGCGTCGCGCAGCAACTGACCGTCCTCCAGCCAGGCGAGATGCGTGAAGTAGTGGTTCTCCAGCCGGGCGAACGCCAGCGCGAAATGGCCGTCATCATGCTTGGCGGTGTTAGCCGGGTCGGGCAGCAGGGTGATGGTTTCCCCTTCCCATACGCTCCATGCGCGGGCGGCCTCCAGCTGCTTTGCCGTATCGCTGCCGGTCAGCACCTTGCGGTAGGCGGCCATCATGTTGCCGCGTTCGGCTGGCGGGATGGGCGCCTGGAAGCGGGCCCATTTCTCGGGGAATACCTCGGATACGCCGTACTGGTAGTACCAATCCAGTTCCGCCCGGGTGGCGGTATAGATCCCGCGCAGCACCAGTTCGCTGGTCCGTTCGGGGTGTTTTTGCGCATAGGCCAGCGCCAGCGTGGAGCCCCAGGAGCCGCCAAAGACCAACCAGCGCTCTACGTTGGCGAGCTTGCGCAGGCGCTCGATGTCGTCCACCAGGTGCCACGTGGTATTGGCCTCCAGGCCCGCGTGGGGCGTGGAGCGGCCGCAGCCGCGCTGGTCGAACAGCATGACGTCGTAGCGCGCCGGATCGAACAGGCGGCGGTGGTCGGCCGATATGCCGCCACCAGGGCCGCCATGCAGGAAGACGGCCGGCTTGGCGCCGGGTGTGCCGACGCGTTCGTAGTAGACCACGTGACCGTCGCCGACATCGAGCGTGCCGGTTTCATAGGGTTCGATGGCGGGATAGAGCGAGCGAGGTTGCGGCATGGATCGGGTTCCCAGGGTGAGCGCGTAGTGCAAGAGTGTATCGCCGTTGCCGGTGCCATCTCCACCCGGGGTGCCGCAGTGCAATCAGAGCGGTGGGGCCTGTCAGGCCGCTGCCATGCACGCCTGGCAAGCCCCCGAACGCGCTAGGCGTTCCAGGTGTCGTCGCTCAGGAAGTCGTCGTTGCCCGATGCGTCATCCAGAAGGCCGCTGTCCAGTGCCGCATCCGGTGAGCCCAGCGGCGAGCGGTCGTCATTGCCGTAGTAGTTGTTGACGACGGTCTCCGTTGGCTGCGCTCCTGCGCCTGGCTGTCCCAGCAAGCCGCTTGCGCTGTTGCCATTGCCATTGCGATGGAACATGTTTTCGATGCCTTGGAACAGGAGCGCGCCGCCGGCCACACCGGCTGCCGTCGTGGCAATGCCGCCTAGCGCGCCGCCCAGGCCACCACTCAGGAAACCGGGCCGGGATGGCTGCGCGGGTGCAGGCTGGGCCGCCTGGACCGCCTGCGGCACGGCCACGGGCGCGGCCATCGGCGGCGGCATGACGGGGCTGGGTGCCACGCGGTTGGCACTGTTGCCCCAGGCGTTTTCCGGGTCGAGGAAGCGATTGGCGCCGTTGGCCTGCGCCATCTGCAACTGGCTCTGCAGCGTGGAGATCTGCGCCTTTGCCGTCGCCAGGGCATGGTCAAGCATCATGGCGCGCTGGACCAGCAGGTAGGCGGCATCCGGCTGCCTGGCGACCGCGTCGGCGATGAGGGCGTCCGCCTGGGGGTCCTTGGCGCCAGCCCTGGCCTGCGTGAGTTGGGTCAGGAAGCCTTCCAGCGCTTGCATCTCTTGGGGGGTCATGGCAGCTCCTATCCGGGATCCGGGTTGTCTTGTGTGATCGCAGTCTACGGGCCGAGTCTTAAGCGAGGCTTAAAAATCCCGATCGGATGTGATTGTCGCGCCTCGCGGCCAATTCAGGCCAAATCAGGCCACGTTGGGTCGAGTTGGGCCGATTCGGGCCGGGCAGGCTTCCCGCCAGATACTTTGGCGGCGGTGTCGATTTACGGTATCCCGATTCGTCGTAGTATCAGAGCCGCCCGTCAATCCTGATCAGGGCTCAGGACGTGCGGCACCCTCAATCCACTCAAGGAGAGCGACGATGCGTGTCATGGTGATGGTGAAGGCAACGAAAGAGTCAGAGGCTGGCGAAATGCCCAGCACGGAGCTGCTTACCGCAATGGGCAACTTCAATGAAGAACTCGTCAAGGCCGGCGTGATGCTCGCGGGCGAGGGCTTGCACCCGAGCGCCAAAGGCAAGCGGGTGCAATTCTCTGGCAGCCAGCGGTCCGTGGTCGACGGACCGTTCGCAGAAACCAAGGAGGTGGTCGCTGGGTTCTGGCTATGGCAAGTCAAGTCCATGGAAGAGGCCGTCGAATGGGTCAAGCGCTGCCCCAACCCCATGCAGAGCGACTCCGAGATCGAGATTCGCCCGCTGTTCGAGCTCGACGATTTTGGTGCCGAGCTCACGCCTGAGCTGCGGGCCCAGGAGGAGCGGCTGTGGGCGGAGGCGCAAGACGCTGCGAAGAGGACGCGCTAAGGCTAAGCCAAGGCCAGGTCATGACAGTGTTGAGGCAGTGTTGAGACCGTGTTAATGCATGGGCACCAAGGCGCTCTGGCGGCGCCTTTCTGCTCTAAACTTGGCTTTTTCCACCTCACCATCAGGGAATCGAATGCCAAAACAGCAAAGCACGTGGGCCCGGCATGTCTCGGCGGGCGCGATCGTGTTCGCAACGCTCATGGCGGGATGCACCGCCCAGCCCCCCGCCAGTGCCGTGCCCAACCCGGGCCCGCAGGGCGGCCGCGGCACGCCGGAGGGTTGCCAGGCGGACAAGCTTGGCGATGAAGCCCTGATCGGTAAAAGCGAGGCCAATGCCGTCGCCTTGCTCAACGGCTGCGCCTGGCGATTTGGTGAGCGGGAAGGCCAGCATATGCCCGGCACCATGGACTACAACCCGCAGCGGCGCACGCTGGACGTCAAGGACGGCAACGTGACTGCGGTACGCCGCGGGTGAGGCCATCCCAGGCCTGAATCGCGTCGTGCTTCGCGATTCGGGCGCGATCCCCATGGCCTTGTGCGGCCATTCAGCCGACGCGGATACCGGCTTGCCCGACAATCTCCGCGGCTTGTTCCACCGAGATGATGGCGCCCTTGAACGAAGCCGCGGCAGCCATCAGGTTCAGTCCGCCAAGTTCGGCCAGGCGGAGGTCCGCGCCATCGAAGCGGGCTTGCTTCAGGTTGGCGCCGCGCAGGGTGCCGCCGTCGAACAGGGCATCCCGGAAGTCGCAGCCGGCGAGGTCGGCATCGGACAAGTCGAGCTGCTCCAGGTGTTGCTTGCGGAATGACAAGCCGCGCAGGTCGCTGCCGACGAGCAGGGTGTTGTGGAACACCAGGCCCAGGGTGGCGGCCTCGCGGAACCGGGCGCCGGTCAGCTTGGTTTCCGTGAAGATGGCGCTGGACAGCCGCGCGCGGTCCCATTGCGTGTTGTTCAGGTCGCTGCTGCAGAATCGTGCTTCTACTGCGTCCACCAGCGTGAAGTCGGCGCCGGCGGCCTTGCAGCGCATCCACTTCGACTCGACGAGCTTCGCCCTTTTCAGTTGCGCACCGGCAAAGGTGCACATCAGGAATTCCACGGACGAAAAATCCAGCCCGCTCAGGTCTTGATCGTCAAGGCCGCATTGCTCGAATCGTAGCTGGGCCGGACGTTGCGCAAGAATTTCAGCGATGTCAGTGCGCGAGAGTGTGGTGTTGCTGATGGTGTGGGGAGTGGGGGCGGGCATGGAATTCGCGGTGGGAGCGTGGCAGCGTGGCAGCGTGGAGAACGCTCCAGGTCAATTTGGTCTGTCTTGTCAGTCTTGTCTATCAGCCTGGTCAGCCTGATCAGGAGGTGGCCCTGTCGCACATGTCCAGCAACAGGGCAAGCAGGCGCGCCTTGCGTGGCGCATCGACGTCATAGACTTCGAACATCCCCGCAAACCACATGCCATCCGCCGCCAGCCTGYAGATGAGGAGCTGGTCTTCGGCGGCGGTGCCGGCGAGGTCATGCGCGACGGCGTCCGTCATGCGCTGGCTCCATGTCTGGCGGCACGAGGGGAGCGTCAAGGCCAGCATGGCGATGGCACGCTGCGTTCCGATCGCGTTATTGGAAGCCGTATCGTCGAAACACGTCTTGATGTAGGCGCGGGCATGCTTGCCAGGACGATCGGTCTCGGCGGACAGCGCGCGTTGATAGGTCTTGTCGAATTCCTCGAAGAGCTGGTCTCTCAGCGCTTCGAGCAGGGCATTCTTGCTGCGGTAGTGATACTGCAACCCGCCTTTGGTCACGCCGGCGCGTTGTGCCACCAGGTCGAGCGTCACCGATTCGGGGCCTTGGGAGACCAGCAGGTCCCGCATCACGGATAGGCACTGGGTTCGGATCAGTTCCGGGTTCTTGGGGCGCTTGCTCGCTTCGGACATGATCAATCCAGCCAGATGGATTTATTATTCTAGCATTGTCGCAGCCGTCGGCAAGACAACGCTGTCCGAGGCAGCGGCAAAAAACGCGCTGGCGTCTGCGCAGCTACGCTTTCACCTTCGCCGCCGCCTGGGCAATCCGGTCCCGTACGACGCCGATCGCCTGCTTGAGCGCGTAGACATCCTCAAAATAGCGCTCCGGAATCCGTATCCGGCTGGCATGCGCATCGATGTTCTCGATTTCATCGCGCCATTGCGCAATCTGGTTGGGGGTTGGCTGCGTGTTCGTCCAGATTTCATCTTCCAGCGCCTTGATTTCCCGGTACCAGACCACGAGCCGGTTTTTTATCCGCGCTTGCGCCATGCGTGGCAATGCTTGCAGCAAGCCGAGCAGCAAGGCCATGAAGGGGAGCAGGATCAGCAAGCGTCGTTCGATAAAGCTGGCAAGCCAGAACGGAAGGTAGCGCTGCAGGAAGGGACGGCCCGATTTGAAGTAGCGCGTGCTTTCGTCGGAAACGGGAAACTCACTGGTATTCAGGTTGGGAAACGTGCCGAGTGGCGTGAAGTAATCATCGCCGCCGTGGACGGTTCTGGCGGCTTCCAGCAGCAGGTAGACCAGGGCGGGGTGCAGGGTGTCCTTGGATACGAGCAGGGCCGTGGCAGCAAGCAGCGTGACATCGGTCTGCGGAAGATCGTTGACGATGCTGGTGGAGGCGCGCGGAAAAACAATCTTGGACAGAGACGGGAATTTCTGCACGAGGGCATCGGCCTGGGCAAAACTCGTCAGCTTCAGATTGCTGTTCAGCAACGTTTGCTGCATCTCGGCATCGGGCCTGCCGATAAAGAAGGCCGCATCCAGCTGGCCCTCTTCGAGGCCTTGATAGGCCTTCATGGCATTCATTTCCAGCAGCTCGGTATTGCCGGCCGTGATGCCGCTGTATGTGAGCAATACCCGGGCGACATTGAGCAGGCCACTGCCGGGAACGCCGATGGCGACCCGCTTGCCGCGTAGCTGTGCGAGCCGGTCCACGGTGGCCTCGCCCCGGTAAAACACCCAGATCGGTTCACAGGAGACCGCGGCGATGGTTTGCAGGCCGTCTGTTTCCTGCGGCGTGGCGGTGCCCGATTGGATGAAGCCTGCTTCGTATTCGCTGTCTGGATTCTTCAGCCGCTCATAATTTTCGATCGACCCGGAAGAGCCGCGGATATCCAGCTTGATGCCATCGCGCTTCAGGATGGGGGCATAGCGCTCGGCAAAGCCGCGATAGATGCCCTTGTCCGCTCCGGTGGTGATGACGATCGTGCGCTGGATGGCGGGCTTGAGCACGATCGCCAGCGCCCAGCCCAGCGCGGCCAGCAGCAGTATCGCGCTAACGATGAGAAGCCGCCGCTGCCCCGGTGTCATGGGGACCTTCTGGGTACGATGCAGCGCTGGGTTGTGCCTGGGCATTATTCGGCCTCCGTCGTCAGGTCCCTCCCACGCGGGGCCAAGGAGGATGCGGGATCAGGCGGCTAGCATGATCATTTGTGGGAAGGTCGCTCAATTGACCGGCTGAGGCTCCGGGAATGTCCAGGCGCCGCTCAGTATCTCCGCGCGCGGGCGGTACAGCCGCACGGTGTAGTTCCAGCCCGGGACGATCGGCAGGCAGTTGGCTGCCTGCGCTTCACAGCCACCGAACTGCATCGTGATCGATCCGTCGCCGGCCTTCTTTGCCGTGAGATTGTTGAGTGTGTACGCGTTGGCCGGGTTCCTCTGGAAATAGCCCTCGGCGTTGTAGACGCTCACGGACCAGAAGGCATCCACGGGCACATCCTTGATGTTGAGCCGATAAACGGTCTTGCCGTCGTTCTTCGCCGGCGTGATGTTGAGGTAGGTGGCGTCCTTGTCCGGGTTGCCGCCCCAGGCCGATGCGGAGCCGATCAGGTGCCGCACGGGATCGACCTCCGCCTGGGTGCCGAATGCCTTCTTGAAGTCGGGCAGCGTCGAGGACAGCGCCAGCAGGGCATCGCGGATCTTCTTCTGGCTGACCGGATCCCAGTTGGGGGTTTCGAGTTTTCCGGGCCCCTTCTGGCTGACCTTGATGGCGTCCTGCAATGCGTGGACCTGCTTGATGTCGTCCGGGCTGTTCGGGTTGACCAGGGTGCGCACCGCGACGGCCACGTAACGGGTGCCGACGTTCTCCCGGGTGAGCGTATGGGCGCCCGCGCCATAGAACACGTCTGGCACGTAGTGGTCTTCATTGATGACCTGCAGCGCCATGAAGCGCTTGCCCGGGTCGGGCATGGTGATCGTCACCGGGCCGGCTTCGAGGTCGAAGATGCCGGAGGTATAGAGCGTGTCGCGATTCAGGCGGATCACGGTCTGGTGATCGATCGATGCGGGCTCGCGCCGATGCAGCAGCTTGCCCACGCCGCCTTGCTTGGCCAGCCCGGCGAAGTACATGTCGCTCTCCGCGCGGACGAAGTTGTCGGCGGTCACCGGAACGGGGGCGCCACTGGCGGGCGCGGCGGCTGGCTGGGAATGGACGGCGCTGGCCATCGACAGGACGGCGGTGCAAACGCAGGCGGTGGTCAGTTTCATCTTCACTCTCTATCCTTCATTGTCTGTTGGCATCGCGCATTGGCGAGTGGGATTCCTGCAGACACCACTTTCGCTAATGCGCGGGGGAAAGTGAATTAGAAAGATTGCTCCGGTGATATAAGCCGTTTAAGCCTCCCTGGTAGCGTCCATCACCTCGCGAAAATGCCCCTGCGGCCAAAATGAACCCAGCCCGGGAACCCCGGGCAAGGTCAATCACGTACCGCCGTCAAGCCGCTAAGCGTCGACGATCATCTCGAAGCCGCCAAAGATCATCCGCTTGCCGTCGAATGGCATCGGCCCCTGGCTGCGCAGCCTGGGGTCTTCCATCGAGGCCTTCATGCCTTCGTCCCGGGCCTTGCGCGATGGCCAGGTGATCCAGGAGAAGACCACGGTCTCGTCCTTCTCCAGCTTGACGGCCATCGGGAACGAGGTGAGCTTGCCCTCGGGCACATCGTCGCCCCAGCACTCGACCAGCCCCAGCGCGCCATGATCCTTGAACACCACGGCGGCGGCCTCGGCGTGCGCGCGGTAGATGTCGCGCTTGGCCGTGGGCACGGCGACAACAAATCCATCGATGTAATGCATGTCCGATCTCCTTTGTTGAGATTGCCTGCGAAGCGGCGAGCCTTGCGCGCGCCGTCATTGGGACGACGAACGGGAGCCGCCGAAATCGACAGGGCATGGGAGGAATGCTAGAAAAAAATACGCGTGGCAGGGAGGGCGGCCAACCGGCGTGGGCCGTGCACTGCGCGCCATGTGATCAATGGAAATCTTTCCGGCCGCCTTTCCATTTCCCTGGACTGAGCGGACACCAGCAGGGCCGGCAGCGGGCGGTGCCCGGGGAAAGTTGTACTTTTCTTCTGATTTCAGTGGGGCCAGCACTTGCAAATTTCGTTACGTTGGGTAGAATTCGCAACCTCACCTAGCCCAGGTGGCGAAATTGGTAGACGCACTAGGTTCAGGTCCTAGCGGTGGCAACACTGTGGAGGTTCGAGTCCTCTCCTGGGCACCAAGATTGAAAGCAAAAGGCCTGCATCCGTGCAGGCTTTTTGCTTTTTGGTCTCCACTGCATCGTGTTTCGCGCGCGGCGTGCGCATCAGCATCCGAATTCACTTGATGTAACATCATCCGACTCATCTAGCCAAGGAGCGGGAATGTCAAAAGGTCGGGTACGGGTACGGGTATTGCTGGTTGTCGCGATGGCAGCGCAATTGCTGTCAGCCTGTTCGGGCGGCGTGACCGCGAATTCCATCCAGGCGATGGACCCGAAGCGCGTGCACTCCAAGGCCAGCGTAGGCGACCTGGTGCTGTGCCTGAAGCAGCGGCTGGGTGACGACGCCACCGTGATCGCGTACCCGGAACCCGGCAAGGTTGATATCCGGGTCGGGCGTGCGGACGCGGATGAATACAAGTTCATCCACCTGGTCAGCCTGCGCCGCGCTACCGAGGGCGTCGAAGGCACCGACGTCGAGATCCGCAGCTCCGGGGAATGGCACCCCCTGCTGAGCGCCGGCCGCGTCTCTGGCATGGTGGAAGACTGCACGCCGGGAAGAGCGCATTAAGCGCAACGCAGAATCCTTGCCGGCACGCCGCAATGCAGCAAAGCGGTAATGGCGCTATGCCGTTACGGCTCCATCGTGCGCAGAAGGTGCTCCTGCAGTCGCGATAATTCAAGCGCGATGCCGTCGGGGAACCCCTGGCGGCCGCCGCGCTTGTCGATCAGCAGGTCGGCCAGGTAGGCCGTTAGCGCGGCTGGGTCGGCCCACAGCGCTGCCAGCTGGTTGCCGATGCGCGGATAGCTGCGGCACAACTCCAGGGGCCGCGCCTGCGGTGGCAGCACGGCCAGCCATTTGAGCGCGTTGGCCGTGAGGGCCTTCGCTTCTGCGGATTCAGGTTGCCGCTGGCCAGTCCAGTCGGGCTTGCCATGCGTGGGCACGGCGCCATCCAGGATCAGCCTCGCTTCCTCGACGGTAACAAACTCGAATGAAAGGGGTTCCATGCCAACTCCGGATCAGATCTGTTGGGGGCGCCATGCCTTGTGGCGCTGGCACCTATTCTATCGGTTACGGAGCGTTTGAAACTTTCTGTAGCGCTTGCTACCGGCCTTGCTGCTGGTATGTGTGCAGGTAGGCCAGGAGGTCCGCGATCTGCCGCTCATTGCTGATTCCCCAGAAGCGCATCCTGGTGCCGGGCACAACCTTGCTGGGCGACTCGATAAACGCGCTCAAGGTTTTCTCGGACCACACCACGCCCGATTTCTTCATCTCGGGGGAGTACTTGTAGTCGGTCGTGCCGCCGGCGACCCTGCCGAAGATCCCATTGAGCTGGGGGCCAAAGGCGGCGCGCGCCGAGGGCCCGACGCTGTGGCAGGAGGCACACTTCGAGGTGAATACCGCCTTGCCGGCCTGCGCGTCGCCGGCGGCTTGCGCGGTTGCGTGCAAGGCCAGCGCCAGGGTCAACAATGCGGCTTTCTTCATGGGCGGATGCGGGGCAAGGGAGGAGCCTGGCATTATATTCGCCGAGGCCGCCGCGGACATCGCTTGCAACGTAAGCCAACCCGCACCCTGCAAATCCGACCATCGCGCTGGCGCGTGACCAGGCGCTAGAATCCGCAAACGCCTATGAGATGGGTTCATCAATGCCGCGCGAAAACTTTAACGACCTGCTTGCCTTCATTGCCGTTGCGCGCGAGCGCAGCTTCACCCGCGCGGCGGCGCAGCTGGGCGTGTCGCAATCGGCATTGAGCCACACGGTCCGCGCGCTCGAAACGCGGCTTGGCCTGCGCCTGTTGACGCGCACCACGCGCAGCGTTTCCCCGACCGAGGCCGGCGAGCGCCTTCTCCAGACGGTGGCCCCCCGCTTCGAGGAGATCGAAGCCGAGCTGACCGCGGTGACCGAGCTTGGCGATAAGCCCACGGGCACCATTCGCATCACAGCCACCGACTACGCCACCAAGACCGTCCTGTGGCCGAGGTTGTCCAAGGTGCTTCGGGAGTATCCGGAGATCAAGGTGGAAATCATCACGGATTACGGACTCTCCGATATCGTCGCGGATCGCTATGACATCGGTGTGCGCAACGGCGATCAGGTGGCAAAGGACATGATCGCGGTGCGCATCGCACCCGACATGCGCATGGCCATCGTTGGCTCGCCCGCCTATCTGGAACAGAGGCCGCTGCCGAAAACACCTCAGGACCTGACCACGCACAATTGCATCAACCTGCGTTTGCCGACGCTTGGCGGCTTCTACGCGTGGGAGCTGAAGAAGGGCAAGCGTGAAGTGCAGGTGCGGGTAGAGGGCCAGCTTGCCTTCAACGGTACCTATCAGATGCTGGATGCGGCGCTATCCGGGTACGGCCTCGCGTATGTACCCGCAGATCTGGCCCAGGCGCACGTGGCAGCGGGCCGTCTGGTCGGGGTACTTGAAGACTGGTGCCCCACGTTTGCGGGCTTGCACGCTTATTACGCCAGCCGGCGCCAGTCTTCACGCGCGATGGCGCTTGTCATCGATGCGCTTCGCTACCGTGCGTAGCTGACGTAACCTGGCTCACGTACCTCACGCACCTCCCGCACCTCACGCACCTCCCGTTCGGGAGCGGCGCGTGCATTCATGAGGCCAGTTCATAAAGGCTTGCGGGTTTCCGGGCTTTTTCGATAGGCGGTACGTCCCTATCATCTCAGCTGTCTTAACGCGCAAGGCCACGCGGCCAGCTTCGTCATCGGACACGCGCTCGCCGTCGATGGCGGCTACACGGTGCGACATGCGTCCGAGGCCTGACAAACCGCAGGCGCGGCCTGCGTGGAGAAATACGATGGATTATCGATATCTGGGCCGCAGTGCCCTGAAGGTTTCGCCCCTGTGCCTGGGCGCGATGATGTTCGGCGGGGAGACCGATGAGGCCACCTCGAAGCGCATCATCGACAAGGCGTTCGAGCAGGGCATCAATTTCATCGATACCGCCGACGTCTACCACGGCGGCCGTTCGGAAGAGATCGTCGGGCGCGCCATCGCCGAGCGGCGCGACAGCTGGGTGGTGGCGACAAAGTTCGGGTATCCGACGTCGCAGGGCCCGAACGAACAGGGGCAATCGCGCAAGTGGATTGTCCAGTCGGTGGAGGCCAGTCTCAAGCGTCTTGGCACCGACTACATCGACATTCTGTACTTCCACCGTGCCCTGGTCGATGCGCCGCTGGAAGAAGGCGTGCGTGCCATTGGCGATCTGATCCGCCAGGGCAAGATCCGATACTTCGGCATATCGAATTTCCGCGGGTGGCGCATCGCCGAGATCGTGCGCCTGGCCGACCAGCTTGGCATCGACCGGCCGGTCGCCAGTGAGCCGCTCTACAACCTGGTTGACCGCACGGCGGAAGTCGAGCAATTGCCCGCGGCAGCGCACTACGGTGTCGGCGTTGTGTCGTATAGCCCGCTGGCCCGGGGCGTGCTGACCGGGAAGTATGCGGCGGATGCCGCGCCGCCGGCTGACTCGCGCGCAGGCCGCGGCGACAGGCGTATCCAGCAGACGGAATGGCGGCCGGAGTCCCTGGCGATCGCGCAACAGCTCGCTGCCCACGCCGCCGCGCGCGGCACGACCTCGATCGCCTTCGCGTTGGCCTGGGTACTCAAGAACCGGCTCGTCAGTGCCACCATCGCAGGGCCTCGCACGCAGGCGCATTGGGATAGCTACGTCGAAGCGCTGAAGCTGCAGCTCGGCCCGGACGACGAACGATTCGTCGATAGCCTGGTGGCTCCCGGCCACGCGTCAACGCCGGGCTACACGGATCCCGGATACCCGATCGAAGGTCGTTGAGCTGCTTGAGGCCGGCGTTGCTTCGGTTGCTTTGGTGCTTAAGGAGATGGATCATGCAAAAACGCAAATTGGGAAACAGTGGCCTCGAAGTGTCGGCGATCGGCCTGGGCTGCATGGGCTTGAGCTTTGGCTACGGCCCGGCCACCGAGACATCCGAAGGCATCAAGCTGATTCGGGCGGCATTCGAACGAGGCGTCACGTTTTTCGACACCGCCGAGGCCTACGGCCCGTTTGCCAACGAGGCGCTCCTTGGCGAGGCGCTTGCGCCGTTTCGCGACCAGGTGGTGATCGCGACCAAGTTTGGCTTCAAGGAAGGTGACTCGAGCAAGGGCCTGGACAGCCGGCCAGAGCGCATCCGCGCGGTTGCCGAGGCGTCGCTCAAGCGTTTGAAGACGGATCGTATCGACCTGTTCTACCAGCATCGCATCGATCCGGCGGTGCCGGTCGAGGACGTGGCCGGCACCGTCAGGGATCTGATCCGGGAAGGCAAGGTCAAGCACTTCGGCATGTCCGAAGCGGGTGCGCAGTCGATTCGCCGCGCGCATGCCGTGCAGCCGGTCGCGGCGTTGCAGAGCGAATATTCGCTGTGGTGGCGTGAGCCGGAGGAAACGGTGCTGCCTACCCTCGAGGAGCTGGGCATCGGCTTTGTGTCGTTCAGCCCGCTGGGCAAGGGCTTCCTGACCGGTGCGATCGACGCGAACACCACGTTCGACAAGACCGATTTTCGCAATATCGTGCCGCGCTTCTCCGAGGCAAGCCGCAAGGCCAACGCGGCCCTGGTCGAGGTGCTTGGCAACATCGCCGACGGCAAAGGCGCCACCCGGGCGCAGGTTGCGCTCGCCTGGCTGCTTGCGCGCAAGCCATGGATCGTGCCGATTCCGGGCACCACCAAGCTTCATCGGCTGGAAGAGAACATCGGCGCGGCCACAGTCGAATTGTCGGCTGACGACCTGTCCGCCATCGAAGCCGCGCTGCGGCAGATCACGGTCGTGGGGGATCGCTACCCGGCCCACCTGCAGCAGCGCGTCGACCGCTAACTCACACTCACGCAATGTCGCCCGGAACCAGCACTGCCCTACGTCACGCCGCGAACGCGCACAGCCTGCGGATCCTTGCCATCCTGAGTACGTTGATGGCCTTTGCATCGATTTCGACAGACCTGTACCTGCCTGCGCTGCCTGCCATGGCCGTCGCGCTGCATGCGGATGCGGGTACGGTCGAGCTGACGATCTCGGGCTATCTGGTCGGCTTCAGCCTGGGCCAGCTGTTGTGGGGCCCTGTCGGCGACCGGTACGGTCGCCGCCTGCCGATCTGCGTCGGGCTAGTGTTGTTCATCCTCGGTTCTGCGGGCTGCGCGCTGTCGACCAATGCGAGCATGCTGGTCGGCTGGCGCGCGCTGCAGGCCGTGGGTGCCTGCGCCAGTGTCGTGATCGCCCGCGCGATGGTGCGCGATCTCTATAGCGGCCACCGCGCGGCCCAGATGATGTCCACGCTGATGACGGTGATGGCCATCGCGCCGCTGCTGGGGCCAAGCGTAGGCGGGCAGATCCTGCATGTCGCGTCGTGGCGGGCGATTTTCTGGACACTGGTGGGAGTTGGCCTGGCGACGCTCGCCATGCTCGGCGCTCTCCCAGAAACCCTGCCGCCGGCGCGCCGCAATCGCACACCGCTGCGCTGCGCGCTGGCCGACTACGCCGCACTGCTGCGTCATCGCCGGGTGCTTGGCTACGCAGGCGCGGGCGGCTTTTTCTATGGCGGCCTTTATGCGTACATCGCCGGCACGCCGTTTGCCTACATCAGCTATCACCAGGTATCGCCGCAGCACTATGGCCTGCTGTTCGGCGCGGGCATCATCGGCATCATGTTCACAAACCAGGTCAACGCCAGGCTGGTGGCGCGGCTCGGCAGCGATCGCCTGATGCGGGCCGGCACCCTTGGTGCGGCGCTCGCGGGCATGCTGTTGGCGGTCGACGCATGGACGGGGTGGGGCGGGCTGATGGGCCTGGTTGTGCCGCTCTTTCTGTTCGTTTCAGCGACCGGGTTGATTGTCGCCAATTCGATCGCCGGCGCGCTCGGCAGCTTCCCGCAAGGCGCCGGCGCGGTGTCCGCGCTGATCGGCGCGATCCAGTATGGCACCGGCATCCTGGGGTCGGCGCTGGTCGGCCTGTTCGCCGACGGCACGCCGTGGCCGATGGGATGGGTCATCGCCCTGATGGGAATCGGCAGCCTGCTTTGCGCACGGCTTCTGGTGCCGTCCACCGGGGTCTTAGCTGGCAAGGCAGCGGCAGCGCGCTGAGGCACGGCATCGGCGTGCCCTCGGACATGGCGCTCACGCCAGCGCGATCAGGATCAGGATCAACCCTGCCCCAATGATGACGGCGCCGATGGCGCGCGCGGCACACGCTCCGGCCGGTGCCAGACGCTCGACGGTGATGGCTGCCGTCACGGCAGCCATCGCACGCAGGTCCATGACCCCGATGACGAGGAGGACCGCCATCAGTCCCGCACAGCTGCAGCTGCAGTGCAGGCCGAGTTGCAGGCCGAGTTGCAACCCATTTCGCCACGCCGTGCCGGTATCTCCCCGCAGCCCGCGCCCGTGTCCAGGCATCTCCCGGCAGCGGGCAAGGTGGTGTGCCTTCCAGGCGGTGAACTGGAGTGCGCCGGCGCTCAGCACGACTACGCCCGCCACGACCGGAACCGCGCGCGCCAGCGCCGGCAGCCGCATCTCGAGCGCCGCCAGCGCGGCGCCCAGCGCAAAGGTGGCCATGCCGATCGCGGCCCAAGCGAAGAAGTACCCCACGCCCACCAGCGTGGTCTGCCGGCCCAGGCGCGTCCCGCCTGTCCTGCCGACGGCCTGGCGGTAGCGCCACAGCATGGGCACCAGCGACGGCAGCATCATCGCTGCCATCATCACGACCCACATGCCGAGGAAYGACGCCGCRACGCCGGGCCACSTCTGYCCGCACATCCGCATCCACGCCATCGACATCGTCCAGCCGCCGGGCATCGGCATCGCGCCCATYGCCGACATGGACGCGGACCAGGCGATCGTCCCCGCCGTGCCCGCGAAGAAGAGCAGCGCCGAGACGCCCAGGAAGGCTCGCTCGGAGACCATGCTTCGCGGAGCCTGGGCTCCCTCGGCGGCGCCTGCGTTGCCCATGGCCTGGCTCAGCGCTCGCCGTACTCGTCGTGACGGCGCCACCAGATGCCCGTCTCGTTGCGTCCTTTGGGAGCGCGGTCGAGCCATTGGTACATGCCCCAGAGGCCGTCCACCCCGCGCGCATAGGTGGAGTAGGTGTGATAGACCACGCCATCCTCGAGCACGAACGCGCTCAGGCCCGGCCGATCGCGCGAGTACGTGGCTGCGTCGGTGCCGCATGTGGCTGCGAACCGGGCGACGGGCTCCGGGGCCGGTGCTGCGTCCATCGCGTGGGCGCCGCGCTGGTAGTTGTATTCGATGCCGCCCTCGCGCTGTTGCGCCTCGGTGAAGGAGACGTTGGCATTGAAGTTGAAGTCGCTGCCGAGCGAGGACGCCCAGGGAAACGTCCAACCCATTCGCTGCTTGTACGCCTGCAGTTTCGCGAGCGGTGCGCGCGACACCGCCGCAAGCGTGACGTCGTGGTTCGCCAGGTGAACCACGACGCCGTCGAACCCGTCCGCGATCGACGAGCAGGACGGGCACCCCGCTGTGTAGTCGGGCCCGAACATGAAGTGGTAGACAAGGAGCTGCGAACGCCCCCGGAAGAGGTCTGCCAGCGAGGCGCTGCCTTCATCGGTCTCGAACCGGTACGCCTTGTCGACCCGGACCCATGGCAGCGCCTGGCGTCGCCGCGCGAGCTCGTCGCTGCGCCGCGTCAGGTCCTTTTCCGCCTCGAGCAGCGCGAGCCGCGCTGCCAGCCACTCTTCGCGTGTCGCGGTCATGTGTTGCGTCATCATGCTTTTCTCCGTTGGGTGTCCATCGTCGTTCGCTCAGTACCAGGTACTAGGCACTCGGTACGATGTGCGGGTTGGTGGTCGTGATAGATTAGTGCCGGGCATCCGAACGGGGGGAGTGACAAGTGTGGCGCGATTGGGATTCAGATGGATTCGCTGATTACGGCCGCGGCGCGCGCGCTCGCGGCGGGTGACCCGCTTGGCGCGCTGAACCGGGTCGCTTTGCGCGACGACGCGCCAGCGCTTGCACTGCGCGGCATCGCGATGGCGCAACTTGGCGATCTCGTGCGCGCGAAGGCGCTGGTGCGAAGCGCGGCGCGCGCCTTCGGCCCGAAAGAGGCCGTGGCCCGCGCGCGGTGCGTCGTCGCCGAGGCCGAGATCGCGCTGGCCTCGCGCGACCTGATCTGGCCGGCGAAGACGCTCGACGCAGCGCGCGCCACCCTGGAGGCGCACGGCGACCCGGTGAACGCCGCGCACGCGCGGTTTCTCGAAGCCCGGCGCCTCCTTCTGATCGGGCGCCTCGACGAGGCCGAGCTTACGCTGGCCCAGCTCGACCCCGCGCCCTTTCCGCCCGCGTCCAGCGCCGTCCATGCGCTGGTCGTCGCGGGGATCGCGGTGCGGCGCCTGCGCACAAAGGCGGCACGCGCCGCGCTTGCCCGGGCTGAGCACGCCGCGCGCCACGCCCGCATCCCCGCGCTGACGGCGGAGGTCCAGAGTGCATTCCTCGTCCTGCAAACGCCCGCGGCGCGCCTGATTGCGCGTGGCCAAGAGCGGTTCCTGCTGCTCGATGAGGTGGAAGCGTTGCTGGCATCCAAGGCGCTGGTTGTGGACGCGTGCCGTCATGCCGTGCGTGACGCGGGCACGGTGGTCTCGCTGGCGAGGCGTCCGGTGCTGTTCGCGCTCGCACGCGCACTGGCCGAAGCGTGGCCCGCGGACGTGCCGAGGGACGCGCTCATTGCGCGGGCATTCCGCGCCCGGCACGCCGATGCGTCGCATCGCGCGCGGCTACGCGTTGAAATCGGGCGGCTTCGCGCCGTGCTCGGGCCGCTGGCTGGCGTGAGCGCGACCCAGCGCGGGTTTGCGCTGGTGCCGCGCGTCGCCCGTGAGGTTGTCGTGCTGGCGAGGCCCGTCGACGAGGCGCATGCGGCGGTGCTCGCCTTCGTTGCGGACGGTGAGTCATGGTCGAGCTCGGCCTTGGCAGTGGCCCTTGGTGCTAGCCAGCGCACCGTGCAGCGGGCGCTCGACGCGCTTGCGGCAGCAGGCAAGGTGCAGTCGTTTGGCCGCGGGCGGGCGCGCCGCTGGCTGACGCCGCCCGTGCCGGGATTCGCGACGACCTTGTTACTCCCCGCGTCACTGCCGGGTGACTAGAATGCAGTTCATCGATTGCACTTCATTGATTGCACTTCACTTCGGCGTCACGAGGATGGAAACATGAAACGATCAGCGGCAGAAATCATCCGTGAATATGGTCCCTTTCCGGGTGTCGACAGCGTGCATGGGGTCACCTATGACGGTCAGCAAGTCTGGTTTGCCACCGGCGACAAGCTGATCGCGCTGGATCCGGCGAGCGGAAAGACGCTGCGCTCGATGGATGTCGCCGCACACGCAGGAACGGCCTTCGACGGCCAGCACCTGTTCCAGATCGCCGAGGATCGCATCCAGAAGATCGATCCACAGACCGGCCGCGTGGTCGCCACGATTCCGGCGCCCGGCGGCGGCAACGACTCGGGACTCGCATGGGCCGAAGGGACGCTCTGGGTGGGGCAGTACCGGGAGCGCAAGATCCATCAGGTCGATCCTCAAACCGGGGAGATCCTTCGTACCATCGAGTCCAACCGCTTCGTCACCGGGGTCACCTGGATCGAAGGAGAGCTCTGGCACGGCACCTGGGAAGGTGAGCAGAGCGAGTTGCGGCAAGTCGATCCCCGCACGGGAAAGGTCCTGGAGAGCATCGAGATGCCAGGCGGCGTCGGCGTATCGGGGCTCGAGTCCGATGGCGGCGACCAGTTCTTCTGCGGAGGCGGCAGCAGCGGGAAAGTAAGAACCGTGCGCCGGCCCGGGCGAGGCGGCGCGGCCGGCAGCGACGCCGGGATCCCYGTCGACGCCACTAGCAAATAACCGAGGCGCCCCTCACGGGCGAGGGTGGCGGCTTGAGGGGGCCGCCTCATGCTCGTCGCTAAACGGTATATACTGTTTAGCCTGTTTTTGATTTGAGAATCGCCGTGAATTCACCCATCATCAAGCCGCCGACGAAAGAGGTCTTTCATTTTCCGACGAGCGCGCCAGTAGCCGACAGCAACGCAGCCGCCCCCAAGGGGAAGACGCCAAGGGGCTCGGGTAGCAAGAAGGCAGTGACCAAGGCCGCAACGAAGGCCGAGACCAAGGCTGCTGCGAAGGCTGTGACGAAGGCCGGGACGAAACCCCAGAAGAGCAAACCATCGAAGGTGGAAGCTCGCGCCGATGTGGCCGTGCCGAAAAAGGTGCAGGGCGCCAAGAAGGAAAAGGTGCTGCGCGACAGCTTCACGATGCCGAAGTCCGACTACGCGAAGCTCGCCGAACTCAAGCAACGGTGCGTGGACGCGGGCGTGCACATCAAGAAGAGCGAGATCCTGCGCGCTGGCGTGCTGCTGCTTGCCGCAAGCTCGCCTGAGCAATTGCTGGCCGCGGTCTCAAAAGTCGAAGCCATCAAGACCGGGCGTCCCGCGAAGGCTTAAGCGTCGTGCCCTGGGGCGGCGGGTTCCGGTCGCGGCCAGAGCGCCTCGGTCCACGCCAGGCGCTCCCAGCGCGCCTGCGCGGCCTGCCGTCGCCGAAACATCGGCCTATCCGTGTTTTGCCGAGCCCTCGAACTTGGCAAACACCCGAGCCTGGACAGCATCCATGACGGCGAGCACCTGCGCATCGGCGGGTGCACTTGCTGTCACGCCAGTCGCGTCCTTCGGTTTTGAGCCGACCGGATAGCACACAAACTCCGTATCGAACCTGCCTGCCGATTCCTTCTTCAGGCGCCGGTTGAGTGCCTTCAGGTATTGCTTCTTGGTGGTCTTTGACATAGGTGCCTCGGTCCTCCGTGCAGTTGCAAATAGCGGGGCGCTAGCGTCGTGACACATGGTCCCCGTTTCCGTTGAGGTGCTTCCACGACCCTCTTCTCCGCCAACAATAGAACATAGTCCAGGAAGTTCCCATTGGTCAAATGTGCGCCCCGGGGCTGCTGGAGGTGGGCCAGCTTTGCCTCGCCGGGTACGCCAGCGTACCGACGCCTGGCGTGGCTGCGCGCACCGTAGGCTGCGGAAACTCGCGCGCAAGGTCATCACATGGCCTATGGCAACGCCCAATAGTGCTGGCGGCCGCGGCGTGAGGCAGGGGGAAGGGGGAAGCACCCGGTCGTAGTGGCTTCCCGAACCAGCCATCAGGAAACCGGAGTCTGCCATGTCCAAACGAGTGCTATCCGTGGAGCAAGTGCTGCTCGAACTCGGCAAGCGGATCGAAGCGAGGAACCCGGCGGCGGCCGACCATCCGGTCACCGTGCCCCTGCCGCAGCCCAAACTGCATCGCCTGGACGCGGCCGGACGCAACTGGGATATCCGTGAGACGAGGGAGCGCAGCCACTACGCCGACTATGTGCGCGACGTGGTGGAAGAGGCGCGGCTCGAGTTCTATCTGACCAGCGCAGCCGACCATGACGAACTGCTGGGCGCAGCGTTTACACACGTTTGACCACTCCCTCGGGCCGTCAGCCGGCCACGGTCGTTGCCGTCGCCGGACGTTCACTGGCGAGTATGAGACATTCGACGGCCGCGACCAGATTGGCCAACAATCGTTGGCATATGGGCGCGGCCGAACGTTAGCTCAAGCCATCGGCCACTATTGCTGCGTGAGCATCAGGTTCAGGTTCTGAACCGCGGCGCCGGATGCGCCTTTGCCAAGATTATCGAACACCGCGGACAGCAGGACGTGCCCGTGTTCCATGTTGGGAAATACGCTTAAGCGCATGTCGTTTGTACCGTTCAGCACTTGCGGATCCAGGTGTTTCAAGGCGCACGATTCGTGCAGCGGCAAGACATGTACGTGGGCCGCCTCGGCATAGTGGCGTGCGAGGCATGCGTGTAACGTAGCGCCATCCACGCCGGGTGCCAGCAGCCGCAGCTCCAATGGCACTGTCAGCACGATGCCCTGGCGGAACGCACCCAACGCAGGGACGAAGATGGGACGCTGCGCGAGCCCGGCGTGCTGCTGGATCTCCGGGGTGTGCTTGTGTGCGAGTTCCAGGCCATATACCTGGTATGAAGGCGCGTTGACGGCACCCTGTCCCTCATGTTCCTCCACGCCGGCACGCCCGCGTCCGGAGTAGCCCGACACCGCATGAATGCTGATAGGGTAGTCGCCTGGTATAAGCCCGGCCTGCAACAGGGGACGCAGCAAGCCAATGGCTCCGGTCGGATAGCAACCGGGATTGGTGACCCGATGTGCGTTGGCAATGCGCTCAGCCTGTCCCTGCGTCATTTCCGGAAAGCCGTATGTCCAGTCCGGCTGTGTGCGGTGGGCGGAGCTTGCGTCGATGACCCTGACGGCAGGATTCACAATGGCGTCCACCGCCTCGCGCGCGGCGGCATCCGGCAAACAGAGGATGGCGATGTCGCAGGCGTTGATGGCTTCTGCGCGACGCCGCGGATCTTTGCGTTCCGCAGCGGCAAGCGTGATCAGTCTAAGGTCAGTCCGGTTGCGCAGCCGTTCGTGGATTTGCAACCCGGTGGTGCCTTGGTCGCCGTCGATGAAAACAAGGGCAGAGCTCATACGTGAAATACTCCGGTGACTGTGGGTTTTGACAAGGAGAACGAGCCCCTATGTTCCATGGACCGGTAGAATAGAGAAAGTTGTATTTCATAACGTGAATATTCAGTTTTTCTGAATCTGGACGCCAACATGCGAGAGATCAGCCTGGACCGTTTGCGCACTCTGGTCGCCATTGCCGACCGTGGCTCATTTGTCGAAGCGGCGCGTGCATTGCACTTGGCGCCGCCAACGGTCAGCCTCCACATCGCTGAACTCGAAGACCGCATTGGGGCGCCGCTCCTGTCACGCAAGCGCGGACATGTCAGGCCGTCAGCGATAGGAGAGGTACTGGTGGAGCGTGCGCGTCGACTGCTGGCCGATGCGGAGCAGGCGTTAGACGATATTCAACGCCAGGTGCAAGGGCTCGAAGGGCGCGCGCGGCTCGGTGCGTCGACTGGGGTGATCGCGCACCTGTTGCCGCAAGCGCTTGAGGTGCTGCGCCAGGACCATCCCGCGATCGACATTCAGGTTGCAGTACTCACTTCGCAAGAAACGCTGTCCCGGCTGGCTGATGGAACGCTGGATGTCGGGCTGATCGCACTGCCTCAGCCCCCGGTGGCTGGACTCGTGATAAAGCCTTGGCGCCGCGACCCCGTGATGGCCTTTTTGCCGGCGCATTGGCGGTGTCCGGCCCGCGTCACGCCTGAATGGCTCGCTGCCCAACCTCTGATTCTCAATGACGCGACCACGCGTCTCTCGCGTCTGACTGCGGAGTGGTTCGCGACCGGGGGGCACCATCCTGCCCCGCGCATTCAGCTCAACTACAACGACGCGATCAAGAGTCTGGTAGCGGCAGGTTACGGCGCAGCGCTGTTGCCCCATGAGGCCACTACGCCATTACCCGATGGGCGCATCGTCATGCGACCGCTGCGCCCGGCGTTGTGGCGTCGGCTCGGCATCGCACATCGTGCGGGGTACGTTGAGCGTTCCACGCAACACGTACTTGATGTGCTGTGGGATCTGCGATTGGCGTAGGCGTTGCCATTTTCCAATTGCCATTTGCCATTTGCCGCTTCGGTTCGTTCTCGCTGGGACAGTAGCCTTATTGCACGTCACGCCGAACAAGTGCGGCCGGTCGACATCGACGCCTAGATCGTTGACAATCGTTTTCCTTGCGTAAGCAAACAGGAGCCCACTTTGCCTTCAACGAATCTGCGTCTCTATGCCGACGCTCAATTCGCAAGTCCATATGCGATGTCGGCCTTCGTGGCCCTTCACGAAAAGGGATTGTCGTTTGAGCTTGTAACCATTGACCTGGCCAACAATGCGAACCTCGAACCTGGGTATGCGCAGAGCTCACTCACGCAGCGCGTACCTACGCTGATTCACGGCAGTTTCGCTTTGTCCGAGTCGTCAGCAATCACTGAATATCTCGACGAGGTTTTTCCGGGCACCTTGTTATACCCAAAAGACGCGATTAGTCGCGCTCGGGCACGCCAGGTCCAAGCGTGGCTGCGAAGCGATCTCATGCCCATCCGGCAGGAGCGTTCCACTGAGGTGGTATTTTATGGCGCTCCCGCGGCGCCCCTGTCTGCTGCAGCACGTACGGCTGCAGGAAAACTGTTTTCCGCTTGCGAGGTGTTGCTTACCGACCGCTCACCGCACCTCTTTGGCGAGTGGTGCATCGCAGACGTCGACCTTGCTCTGATGCTGAACCGGCTCGTCCTCAATGGTGATACGGTGCCGGGAAGGTTGGCTGACTACGCTGCGCATCAGTGGCAAAGGCCGTCTGTTCAGCGTTGGGTCGCCCTGAATCGCCCCCCGCTGTGAAACCCTCGAACTCGCCGCTCTTTGAATATTCCCATCAGCTGTCACTTACGCTTGCAATCCGGCCAAATCGGGCAACGCAGTGCCAGACCCACTTGGCCATTTGATAATCAAGCACGACATCCCGGGCGGTACCTATTTCCAGGGGAGTGACAACGCCACCGGTGCTGATCCTCGAAATCGCTTCGGCGACAGTTGGGCCGCGAAACCGTGCGCAGCTGCCAAGGTGGTCGAGAGACAATCGGAATCCGTCGTGCCACTCAAGTATGCATCCGAGAGTGAGAGCCGCTCGCTCGACGGCGGTATCACGATAGCAGGGGTCCAGTACAATTGCCTCGACATCCGTGTTGACCTGTAGTGTCCCGTGCACATGCGCTTCGATATAGTTGTCGAGTACATCATCCAGATTTGGGACGTTCGCCTTCGCCAACTCGATCAGCGACATGCGATCGCTGACACCAAAATCCATTGGGTTTTGGACACTGTCAGGGTAACAAAATGTCGTTCGGGAAAGCACGTGAGAACGTAATCGAAGATGGCACGAACCGAAACGCGGGGAGCCTCCTACGGGTTCGGCTCGGTAGTTCAGCGCGCCGTATTTCGGGCGTAGCGCCACATCTGCCTGATCGTAAGCTCCACCGAATATGCGGCTCTCCCAATTCCAGCGGTCGCCGCCCGGATATGCGGTCATACCGCCATTACTCGAACCCGTTTCGAACTGCGACCGGTATATGCCGTCGCGTGCAATTGCCTCGATGGTCGTTATCCCATCAACTGCCGTGTCTGGATGAAAGTTCAGCGTAACGCCCGTCAATTCGGGCAGTGGCAGACCGACCGATCGTTCCCGGATATGCTGCACAACTTGTTCGATAGAAGTGTCTGTCATGAGTCGAAACTGAACCTGAACCTGAACATTTGCAGGAGGCGACCCGACGGCTGCCCTGACTTGTTAGTCAGTCATTCGGCTATTGCTGCCTTGGGTACAGCCTTTGTTTGCGCATTCTAAAGCGGACACGCTAAACATAAGATGTGGACATCCGAGTTGGGTTGAGACGCTCGATACAGCCGCCCAGATCGTTGCCAATCGGCAAACCAATACCGCTGGCAGCCATTCTTGCGTGTGACCGGCTAGTTGCTAGCCTCGCACCGCGCTCCTGAAGGCGGCTGAAAGCACGGCAAGCGCATCGCGCGGCCGGCCGTCGTTGACCCGTGAGTGAAGCAGAACTGGCAAGCGTGGCAAGTCAGGCAGCCCGAGCTTGGGGCCTACGTCAACTGCGCCCAATGGCAGCATGCGAGGAGCCAATGCTGCTACGCCGAGCCCCGCCACGACGGCTGCAGCAACTGCAGCAACGCCGCCGCCGACGAAAACTTCTGTCCAAGGCACGCCTGCCGCATCGAGAAGCTGGCCGGCCATCGCACGCACGCCGCAAGGTTCAGCAAGTGTGGCAAGCGGCAGGGGCTCGCCGGCGCGATGCTCCCAGCTTGGCGCTGCGAACCAGCCGAATTTCTCGTCGGTAAGAATTTCGCCGTCGCTTCGACCGACATGTAAACGGACGATCACCGTGTCGAGTTCCCGCCGGTCGAAACTCTGAAGCAGGTCACCCGACGAGCCGATCCGGATCTCGATCAACAGTTGCGGGCTTTGCGCGTTCATGCGCGCGATCAGCGCGGGGAGCTCCGGTCCCGCAACATGGTCACTGATACCAATGACCAGATGCTGCCGGACCCCGGCAAATCCAGCGAGCGCGCGATCGTGTACTGCCAGGAGTTCGCGGGCGTGTTCGAGAAAGGCTACGCCCTGCGCCGAAAGCTCCACGTACCTGGGGGTCCGCTCGACAAGACGGCAACCGAGTCTCTCTTCGAGGCGTCGGTGATCATAGCTTGTCAATATAACAGACGGCTCTTAATGTTCAGTCAGGCCATAACGGAAAGGAGCCAAGATGCCACTCGTTCACGTCTCACTGCGCACTGGAAAGCCGCAAGCCTACCGCCAGGCGATCTTCGACAACCTTTATCGCGCGATGCACGAAACGTTCAACGTGCCCGAGGACGACCAGTTCATGACCATCACGGAGCATGACGCTGCGAACTACCGTTACGGCGCGTCCTATCTTGGCATCGCCCGGAGTGACGATCTCGTGTTCATCCAGATCACCGCGAACAACACCCGCACCGTGGAACAGAAGAAAGTGCTGTTCCAGCGGATCGCGGCGTTGCTCAGCGAGAGTCCCGGCATCCGGCCCGAGGACGTGTTCGTGAGCCTTGTCGAGGTCGCAAAAGAGAATTGGTCCCTCGGCAACGGCCTCGCGCAATACGCTTGAGCCGGTGGTCGGTGCTGTTGATCGCCTTGCTTTGTGGCCGGTGGGCGCCGCAAGGCGCAAGCGGCGCTTTGCGGCGTGCGGCCAGAAAAGCGACAGCCCTGCACGTCCAGTCGGCTATCATGCCATTCCTCTCCGAAGTGGCTCCCTATGATTTCCGTCCGTAATGTCACGCTGCGTCGTGGCGTCAATGCCGTACTCGACCGCGCGTCCGTCACCTTCAACCCCGGTGAAAAGATTGGTCTTGTCGGCCGCAATGGCGCTGGCAAGTCGTCCTTCTTTGCCCTTCTCAACGGCACGCTGCACGAAGACAGCGGCGAGTTCTCGATTCCCGCCGCATGGAAGATGGGCCAGGTCGCGCAGGATATGCCGGAGACGGAGCAGAGCGCGACGGACTTCGTCGTCGAAGGTGACACCGTGCTGTTGGCCGCGCAGGCCGAAGTAGCCGCCGCCGAGGCCAGCGACGACGGCATGCGCATGGCGCACGCCTACATGGCCCTGCACGACGCCGGTGCGCACGATGCCCCCTCACGTGCCCAAGCGCTGATCCTGGGCCTTGGCTTCAGTGCTGCGCAGCTTAGTCAGCCGGTCAACAGTTTCTCCGGCGGCTGGCGCATGCGATTGCAACTGGCGCGCGCGCTCATGTGCCCGTCCGACCTGCTGCTGCTCGACGAACCGACCAATCACCTGGACCTCGACGCGCTGGTCTGGCTGGAAGCCTGGCTCAAGCGCTATCAAGGAACCATGGTAGTGATCAGCCACGACCGCGAATTCCTCGACGCGGTGACGCAGGTGACGGTGCACGTCGACAACGCCAAGCTGGTGCGTTATGGCGGGAACTACAGCAAGTTCGAAGACATGCGCGCTGAGCAACTCCTATTGCAGCAGGCCGCGATGGCCAAGCAGGCAGACAAGATCGCCCACCTGCAGAAATTCATCGACCGTTTCAAGGCCAAGGCCTCGAAGGCGAAGCAGGCGCAGAGCCGGGTCAAGGCGCTCGAACGCATGGAGAAGATCGCACCGGTGCTTGCCGACGCAGAGTTCAACTTCGAGTTCAAGGAGCCACTCAACGTCCCGAACCCGCTGTTGTCCATGCTGGACGCGAGCTTCGGCTACCCGGCGCCGACCGGCGCACTGCCGGGCACACCGCCCACGGTCATCGTGCGGGGCATCAACCGTTCCGTGCTGGCCGGGCAGCGCATCGGCATTCTCGGTGCCAACGGCCAAGGCAAGTCCACGCTGGTGAAGACGGTGGCGCACGCGCTGGCACCGATTTCCGGCGAAATCAGCGAAGGCAAAGGCCTGAATATCGGCTACTTCGCACAGCAGGAACTCGACGTGCTGCGCCCGCTCGACACGCCGATGGAACACATGATCCGCCTTGCCAAGGACACGCCGGCGCACATGCGCGCCCCCGGCCAGAGTGGCACCGAGCAATCCCTTCGCACCTTCCTCGGCACCTTCAGTTTCAGTGGCGACATGGTCCATCAGGCGGTTGGCACGATGAGCGGCGGCGAAAAGGCGCGGCTCGTGTTGTGCATGATCGTGTGGCAGCGTCCCAACCTGCTGCTGCTCGACGAACCTACCAACCACCTCGACCTGGCCACACGCGAAGCGCTAGGCATGGCGCTCAACGAATTCGAAGGCACAGTGATGCTGGTCAGTCACGACCGGGCCCTGCTGCGCGCCGTATGCGACGAGTTCTGGCTGGTCACCAAGGGCGGCGTCGAGCCCTTCGACGGGGATCTGGACGATTACCAGCAGTTCCTGCGCGACGAAGCCCGTCGCATGCGCGAGCAGCCCGCCGCAATGGCCGCCTCCTGAGAGACTCACCGGCCGCTTTGGGTCGACCACGGAAGTTCGTAGTTCAGTCAGGGCGATCGAGCGCTGGCCGGCGACGAACTTCCGGGTTCGGCCAGTTTGCGACGATCCTCGTCCCAGATCGAATGACCGCAGCGGACACGAAGACAGCCACACGTTTCTGCACCGCATCATGACCCTGTTCGTTCGACAGGCGTCTACAAAATCACCCCAACAATCGTTGCTCAAGCCATCTGTGCTTGCCTCTGCTTCTAGCCACTGAAAGCGCTTTTCACATTGCGGAATTCACGCCGAGTTTCCGCTATGTTTTGTTTTCGTTCCTCGAAAACGCGTTCCGTATTGTGAAATTCAACGCCTATCTCATTGAAAAATAAGGATAAACCAACTCTTATGTCTTATATAAGACTTCACCGCAGTGCACCAGAAGCGCCATACAATGATTCCACGCTGCCTGCTTCGACATTCATAGATCCGTAGCGGCACACGCACCCCTTTCTTCAAACACGCTTAGGAATTTGACATGGCCCAGTATCAAGACGACATCAAGGCAGTTGCCGGTTTGAAAGAGAACCACGGCAGCGCATGGAATGCCATCAACCCCGAGTATGCTGCCCGCATGCGTGCCCAGAACAAGTTCAAAACGGGCCTGGACATTGCCAAGTACACCGCCAAGATCATGCGCGCCGACATGGCGGCCTATGATGCCGACTCGTCCAAGTACACCCAGTCGCTGGGTTGCTGGCACGGCTTCATCGGCCAGCAGAAAATGATCTCCATCAAGAAGCACTTCAACAGCACCGAGCGCCGCTACCTTTACCTGTCCGGCTGGATGGTGGCCGCGCTGCGCTCCGAGTTCGGCCCGCTGCCGGACCAGTCGATGCACGAAAAAACCTCCGTCAGCGCGCTGATCCGCGAGCTGTACACCTTCCTGCGCCAGGCCGACGCCCGTGAACTGGGCGGCCTGTTCCGCGAACTGGATGCTGCCCAAGGACCTGCCAAGGCCGCCATCCAGGCAAAAATCGACAACCACGTCACCCACGTTGTGCCCATCATCGCGGACATCGACGCGGGTTTCGGCAACGCCGAAGCAACGTACCTGCTGGCCAAGCAGTTCATCGAAGCGGGCGCGTGCTGCATCCAGATCGAAAACCAGGTGTCCGACGAGAAGCAGTGCGGCCACCAGGATGGCAAGGTCACCGTGCCCCACGAGGACTTCCTGGCCAAGATCCGCGCCATCCGCTACGCCTTCCTGGAACTGGGCGTGGACGACGGCGTCATCGTGGCCCGTACCGACTCGCTGGGCGCTGGCCTGACCAAGCAGATCGCCGTGACCAACACGGCGGGTGACCTGGGCGATCAATACAATTCCTTCCTCGATTGCGAAGAATTGTCGGCCGACGAACTGGGCAATGGTGACGTCATCATCAAGCGCGACGGCAAGCTGCTGCGCCCTAAGCGCCTGCCTAGCAACCTGTTCCAGTTCCGTGCCGGCACGGGCGAAGCGCGCTGCGTACTGGATTGCGTCACCGCACTGCAAAACGGCGCCGACCTGCTGTGGATCGAGACCGAAAAGCCGCATATCGCCCAGATCGGCGGCATGGTCAGCGAGATTCGCAAAGTCATCCCGAACGCCAAGCTGGTGTACAACAACAGCCCATCGTTCAACTGGACCCTGAATTTCCGCCAGCAGGTGTATGACGCGATGAAGGCCGCGGGCAAGGATGTGTCGGCATACGAGCGCGCCCAGCTGATGAACGTGGAATACGATCAGACCGAACTGGCGAAGCTCGCCGACGAAAAGATCCGGACCTTCCAGGCCGACTCGTCGCGCGAAGCAGGTATCTTCCACCATCTGATTACGCTGCCGACCTACCACACCGCCGCACTGTCGACCGACAACCTGGCCAAGGAATACTTCGGCGACCAAGGCATGCTGGGTTATGTGGCTGGCGTGCAGCGCAAGGAGATCCGTCAGGGCATCGCCTGCGTCAAGCACCAGAACATGTCCGGCTCGGACATCGGCGACGACCACAAGGAGTATTTCAGCGGCGAAGCAGCCCTGAAAGCGGCGGGTAAAGACAACACCATGAACCAGTTCTGATACCAGTAGTACGCCCCAAGACATGGCGCCAACCCAAAACGGGTTGGCTTTTTTTTTTATCCGGCGACATAGCTCGCGGGGGGGCATCGAACGATTTCTAGTGGGCTTATATGCAGAAGCTTTACGTGTGGCTCGGTAGAGAACGACGAGCAGCGGATGCGCAGACGGCGATTCGATGAAGATGCTTTGCGCGACACCGGCTCGCATCGGGAACGACCTGGCGGTGCCGATGCATCCGTACGGACATGTCCGCGGCAGGATGATTCTTGGTGAACACGGCCGGTACCAACAAGTGTTCGACTCCGGCCGTTTGCTCCGCTTCGCGCAATCCGGAGCCGCCTTTGAATTGGGTAGAGACGTGCGCAAAACTCGGCCAAGGGTATGAAGAGGGGCGGGAAGGGACGGCTGGGAGGCTGGTGACCGAGGTCCCTTCCCAGCCAGCATCCGACGCTCGCAGCAATAGTGCTAAAGTCCGCTCTCCGGCAGAAAACGCGGTATCTCCGATAGACACCTCTCCCCGATCGAGCTGCTCGTTCTCGCAGGAACTGGAGGCGCCGGTTGAGATTTGCGCGCGAATGCGACGGAATAATGGAGGATTGATGATTACAGGACACGTCTTCATTGCTACCAGCCTAGATGGCTTTATTGCCCGGCCCAATGGTGACATCGGCTGGCTTCTGGCGCGGGACAACCCGGCTGAAGACCATGGCTACTTGGACTTCATCGCAGACAAGGGCGCGATCGTGATGGGGCGAGGCTGCTTTGAGAAAGTCGTCGCCATGGGCGAATGGGCTTACGACAGGCCCGTGTTGGTGCTATCCCGCCAATTGGCCGGCAAGCCGGTGCCGGAGGCGTTGCAGGGAAAGGTGCGTTTCTCGGACCGCACACCCAAGGACGCAATGGCGCAACTGGCGGCCGAAGGCGTGAATCGCGTGTATGTCGATGGCGGCCAGTTGGTCCAGTCTTTTCTGCGCGATGGATTGATCGCCGACCTCGTGGTTACCACGGTGCCCGTGCTGATTGGAGCCGGGAGGCCATTGTTCGGCGCGCTGTCGCAGGACGTGAACCTGACCCTCGTATCGAGCCGACGTTTTCCGTCCGGACTGGTGCAGTCGACCTACCGCGTGCTGCGCTGATGAGTTCTTATGCGGTGTCAGAGGATTTACGTCTGGCACCGTGAACGGCACGATCTAGATGGCCAGGATCTTGTGCGGTTGGACCGGCCAATTTCTGGTGACGTCAGCTTATGCAAGTCGCGCCAATGCCCGTAGATTCGCATTCGGGCCGAGGTCGCTTCCCGCCCACAACCGCCCATTGGACGAGCCGCACGACGTGCGTTGGAGCGACTGCCTTGCTCCCCAAACTGCCGCAATCCCAGCAAACGCTAAGCAAGCAACAGCAAGGCGTCTGCGAGCGAGAGCACCGTTGTGCGCGAATCGAACGCCGTTGAAAAAAGATGATCGTGCACGACCTGATCCGGGTCGTAGCAGCAATCCTTGACCGTGAATAAACGGAAGTCCGCATCGCTCGCATATGCGACCGACGACAGCACCACACCGGTCGACGCAATGCCCACCATGAGCAGGGTATCGATGCCCTGCGCGGAAAGCCGCACTTGCAGGTCGGTACCAAAGAACACGCTGGCACGATGCGCGATGATGAGCGGCTCAGTGGCCTGTTGGCCGAGTTCCGGCGAGATCTGGTCGTCGACGAAAAGACCAAGTTGCTTGATTCCCTGCCCGTTCCTGTTCAACGGACTGACTTCCGGATAGCCTGGACCAAAGTGGATCTTGGCGAAATAGACGCTGACGCCCTTGGCCCGCGCGGCGTCACACAGCGTGCGCGTATTGGAGAGCAAAGTGGGCGCGACCGATGGAAATAACGCCAGGATGTCGGTCTGATAATGCATGACCACCAGCGCGGTTTGCGTTGGAACAATTGCCGGAATCCGCATGGTCACACTGTGCGCATCAGCGGCGCTTTCCATGCCCCGTTGATGGTCTGATGAATCGGCGGGCCCACGTTCTACGGGTGGCGACATAAGGCTACGCGATAGAGAATGATGATCGACTCTACCACGATCAATCGGCCCGGACGGGCGCCGAACGTGGCCCGGCGCCCTTGTTTGCCCCTTATTTGCCCCTGACTTAACGCTATGTACGCAGATCGAAGCGGTCGAGGTTCATCACCTTGACCCAGGCAGCGACGAAGTCCTTGACGAACTTATCCGCCCCGTCCTCGCTTGCGTAGACTTCGCTCAAGGCCCGGAGCTGAGAGTGTGAGCCGAACACCAGATCCACTCGCGATCCGGTCCACTTGACCTGCCCCGTCTTACGGTCACGTCCCTCGAACACATCCCGGGTGAGCGCCTTCCATTCCACGCCCATGTCGAGCAGGTTGCGAAAGAAGTCGTTGGTCAGCGTCTCCGGGCGGTCGGTGAAGACGCCGTGCGCATCTTTTCCGGTATGGACATTCAGCACGCGCAGGCCGCCGATCAACACGGTCATTTCGGGCGCGGTCAGAGTCAGCAACTGCGCCTTGTCCAGCATCATCGCTTCTGCCGGAACACGAACGCTCGGGTTGAGGTAGTTGCGGAAGGCATCGGCCGTCGGTTCGAGGGCGCCAACCGATTGCACGTCGGTCTTTTCCTGCGAAGCGTCCATGCGGCCCGGTGAGAATGGTACGGTCAGCTTCTGCCCGGCCTTCTCCGCTGCCTTCTCGATCCCGGCGCCGCCCGCCAGCACGATCAGATCAGCCATCGAGATCTTCTTGCCACCTGACTGGGCACTGTTGAACTCGCTCTGGATACCTTCCAGGGTCTTCAGCAGCTTGCCCAGCTGATCCGGCTCATTGGCCGCCCAGTCCTTCTGCGGAGCCAGGCGAATGCGSGCGCCGTTGGCGCCGCCGCGCTTGTCCGAACCGCGGAACGTCGATGCCGATGCCCAGGCAGTCTTCACCAGTTCCGAGACCGACAGCCCCGATGCCAGGATCCTCTGCTTGAGCGCCGCCACGTCCTGGTCATTGACCAGCGGATGGTCCGGCGCCGGGATGGGATCTTGCCAGAGCAACTCTTCGGCCGGGACTTCCGGGCCGAGGTAGCGGGCGCGCGGTCCCATGTCCCGGTGGGTCAGTTTGAACCAGGCACGGGCGAATGCATCCGCGAATTCCTCGGGGTTCGCCATGAAGCGCCGCGAGATTTTCTCGTAGATGGGGTCAAAGCGCAGCGACAGGTCCGTGGTCAGCATGGTCGGCTTGAGCTTCTTCGACGGATCGTGAGCGTGCGGAACCGTTTCGCCGGCATTCTTGGCCACCCACTGGTTGGCTCCTGCAGGGCTCTTGGTCAGCTCGTATTCATAGCCGAACAGGTTTTCAAAGAAGCCACTGTCCCACTTCGTCGGCGCGGTCGTCCAGGTGACTTCCAGGCCGCTGGTGATCGAATCCGCACCCTTGCCTGTGCCGAAGCTGCTCTTCCATCCCAGACCCTGGTTTTCAAGGTCGGCGGCTTCGGGCGCAGGGCCTACGTGATCAGCGGGACCGGCACCGTGCGTCTTGCCGAAGGTGTGGCCGCCGGCAATCAGCGCGACGGTCTCCTCATCGTCCATGGCCATGCGGCCGAACGTATCCCGGATGTCGTACGCCGCGGCGAGCGGGTCCGGATTGCCATCGGGGCCTTCCGGATTCACGTAGATCAGGCCCATCTGCACGGCACCCAGGGGATTCTCGAGGTTGCGGCCGGGGTCGGTACGGCTGACTTCACCGCCGTGCAATTCCTCGTCGGCGACGATTACACCTTCGTTGCCGTCCTTGCCGGCGGCGCCCTTGCCGTAGCGGACGTCGCCGCCCAGCCAGGTCTTTTCGTTCCCCCAATAGACATCCTGGTCCGGTTCCCAGGTGTCTTCACGGCCGCCACCAAAGCCGAATGTCTTGAAGCCCATGGTTTCAAGGGCAACGTTACCGGCGAGGATCATCAGGTCGCCCCAGGAAATCTTCTGGCCATATTTCTGCTTGATGGGCCAGAGCAGCCGGCGAGCCTTGTCCAGGCTGACATTGTCCGGCCAGCTGTTGAGCGGTGCGAAACGCTGCTGGCCCCGGCCACCACCGCCACGGCCGTCACCGATGCGGTATGTGCCGGCGCTGTGCCAGGCCATACGGATAAACAAACCACCGTAATGGCCGAAGTCCGCCGGCCACCAGTCCTGCGAGTCAGTCATCAGCGCCGCGAGGTCTTTCTTGACTGCGGCGAGGTCGAGGCTCTTGAACGCCTCGGCATAGTTAAAGCTCTTGTCCAATGGATTGGACTTGTCGGAGTGCTGGCTGAGCAACTCTAGCCGCAACTGTTTCGGCCACCAGTCCCGGTTGGTGGTGCCGTCACCGGCGGCGTGATTGAAGGGGCACTTTTCGTTAGACATGCTCTCTCCTTCGGAGGCGTACCAAACGTGAGTTCTAGTGTGAGTTCTAGTATTTCCGCGTCAATGCTTCCACTCGGGACCTGCGTCGGCAGGCCTGCCGCACACAAAATATAGTTGAAAGCGCTCGCCAACCAAATGAGAGGTTTGCAATTGCCTCAATAGCGCATTGCTATTGGTCACCCGCAACCGTGCTGGGGTTAGCCCCACCGATTGTCGCCCGGTGCTTGACCTATAGTTCCGATACGTAAGCAACTGCAGCGATCAGCGCTCGGAGGTTGCAATCATGACCATGGCTACCACGCTGGCAAGATGCCTGAGCAAGAAGCAGAGCCGGTTTGAAACCGTTCCTCGCCCAAGCAGCCCAAGCGGCCCGGCAACTGCGCAGACTGCGTATGTCCCCGGAGACCGGCTCGCCCGAACTGTCCTGCTGGAGGACAACCGAGGCTACCTCGCAGCGGTGATCCCTTCCAGCCACCAGCTGAAACTGTTGGATATCTGCGAGCAAACCGGCCGCAAGCTCTCGCTGGCGCATGGGGATGGCGTGCGCGAAGTGTTCAGGGACTGCGAAATCGGCGCGCTCCCGCCGGTCGGCATGGCGTACGGCACGCTGACCTGGCTCGACGACAGCCTGCTGACGCATCCCGACGTCTACTTCGAAGCGGGCGATCATGAGGAACTGGTGCACATGAGCACCGAGCAGTTCGCCGCGCTCATGGCTGAAGCTCGGCGCGGGCATTTCGCGCACCGGATGATGTAGGGCGCTGCGCAAGGTTGGCGCGGCTAGTGCGCATGCACCGCTTCCCGCTCGTGAAGCCCCTCACCGCGATCGGGTTGCCGAGCGGGTAGTCGGCGGAGGCGGCGAATGCCGCGTGCGCCAGCGACGACGTCAGAACGTCCAGAAGAGGAAGTGTCGATGCCGCCGCTCATGGACCGGGCGAGGAGGCCGGGTTTCGGGGCCGAGCCGCGCATTCGGGTCGATCACCCGCGCGCGCAGCGCCATGTCGTAGAACGCGCCCACCATCGGTAGGGCGCTGTGCGCGCCTTCGCCCCAGTAGTTGCCGAGCGTCACACGTCCATCGTCGAAACCCACCCACGCCCCCGCGACCAGTTGCGGATGCATCAGGATGAACCAGCTATCCGTGTTGTCCTGCGTCGTGCCCGTCTTGCCGGCCACGTCGGCGCGAATCCCGAAGCGCGCCCGGATCGCCGCGCCGGTGCCCCGGCTAACGACGTCGCGCAGCACGTCGACGAGCGTTTGCGCCGCGCCGGCGGGCAGTGCCTGCTCTGGCAATGCGCTCGCGAATTCGGCCAGCACCTTGCCGTCGTGATCCTCGATGCGCGTGACCATGCGCGGTTCGATATAGGCGCCGCGGTTCGCGATCGTGCTGTACGCCGAGACCATTTCCTTGAGCGTGACCGGGCTTGTGCCGAGCGCGAGCGACGGCACCGCTTCAAGCGGACTCGCGCGCACCCCCATTGCGCGCGCGAGCCCTGCGACCTTCTCGGGACGTTCCCTTTGCATGAGCTGAGCGGTGACGCGGTTGCGCGAATACGCTAGCGCGTCGCGCAGCGTCATCGGCCGGCCGGTGGGCGGCTCCGCGTCGGTGGGCCGCCAGATCGCATTCCCGGTCAGTGCAATGGCCACGTTACGGTCTACGATCGTATCGCTCGGCCGCGCACCGTCCGCGAAGGCCGCGCCGTAGACGAACGGCTTGAACGTCGAGCCCGGCTGACGCCGGGCCTGCTGCACGTGATCGAACGGTTCGTCACGGAAATCGCGACTGCCGACCCATGCCTTGATATCTCCGTTGCGCGGATCGATCGCGACAAAACCCGCCTGGATCTGCGTCTTGCTCCGGCAGAGCGCGCGCACGAACGCGGGGTTCGCGCCGAGCTTCCTGAGCGCGGCCTCATCCGATTGACCCGCATCGCGCGCGGCGCGGTAGTCGGGCGACTGCCGGATGAACGTCCGGAACAGGTCGTTGCCCGGCCAGCAGCCCGTGCGTTCGTTCCATGCGCCGTTCGCGATCCATTGCAACTGGTTCGTCTGCCAGTCCAACGCCTGCGTCGCCATTGCCTGCAGACGCGAATCGAGGGTCGTGCGCACGACCAGCCCGTCGGCATAGATGTTGTAGCCGTTGCGATCGGCCCATGCGATCAGCCACTTGCGCAATTGCGCCGAAAAATGCGGCGCGGCGCCCGGTTGCGCGGTCTGCAACTCGAAATCGACGTTGAGCGGTTGTTGCTTCAACGCGGTGTAGGCATCGGGCTTGAGCTTCCCGTATTTGTTCATCTGCCCAAGCACCGTGTTTCGCCGTTGCAACGCGCGTTCGGGATTGAGCACGGGGTTGTAGGTGCTGTTGGCCTTCAGCATGCCGACGAGCGTCGCGCTTTCAAGAATGCCGAGCTGATTGGCCGATTTGCCGAAGTAGGTGCGCGCGGCCATTTCCACGCCGTAGGCGTTGTACAGGAACGGCACCGTGTTCAGGTACGTCTCCAGGATCTGATCCTTGCTGTACACGGCTTCGATCTTGAATGCTGTGATCGCTTCCCTGAGCTTGCGCGTGAGGGTCGGCGCGCGGCCGATTTCGTCGGGATACAGGTTGCGCGCGAGCTGCTGCGTGATCGTCGAGCCACCTTGCCGGTCGCCGGAGAACGTATGCAGCGCGGCCGACGCGGTACGCTTCCAGTCGATGCCATGATGCGCATAGAAGCGGCGGTCTTCGGTCGCGATCAATGCATCCACCATGTGTGGTGAGACCTGCCTGAGCGACACCCACTCGCGATTGACCGGTTTGAACGCATCTAGCAGTTTGCCGTCGGCCGACACGATCAATGCTGGCCGATCAACGCGGGCTTTGCGGATGTCGCCGATGCCCGGCGTAAACGGCACGAGCGCGAGCACGTACAACAGGAAGAGCGCCGGCAATGCGGCGAGCGTCAGCGTGACGCCGCGTCGCGTCGGGTGGCGCAGGCGGCGCAGCGCGCTGTTGAGCGCGAGTCGGGTGATGGTGCTGCCGGCGGCGGCCAGCGGTTGGACACGGGCGAGCCACCGTGCGCAATGCTCACAAAACAACGATGCATATCGGCGAATCACGGTGGCGGGGCGCTGGCGGAAAGAGCGCGATCGTACCAAAGCGCAAGGGCGCTTCTGTTATCAAAACAGGGCCGCGGCGCGTGGCATTTACAGAAGCTTACATTTGTTTCGTGTGGACAACGTTCGCGATGGCCACGGAAGCGACGATCGCCAACCGCGAGCTCAACGAGCTGGATGGCCGCCTCCGCTCACCGGCCATTCGGCGAGCGGAGGCTGGACGGCGGGTTCGTCGGCCCCTACTGGACGGTGATTGTCGCCATCATATTCGGATGTATGCCGCAGAAGATCTTGTAGACCCCCGGCTTGTCGAACTTGAACTTGTAGGTGTCGTTCTGATCGAGCGCGCTGGAGCGGAACAGGCCGGCGTCGTTGACAACCGTGTGCGGTTCGCCATCGAGGTTCTTCCAGGTCACGGTCGAGCCAGTTTTGATCGTGAGCGACATCGGCGAGAACATGAAATTCTTCACAACGACGACATGGTTCTCCTGCGCTTGCGCGAAGGAGAACTCGCAAGCCAATGCTGCCATGAGTATCCCGGCTCCGAGGGGGACGACGAAGGCGCGGCGAAGGATGGTTGTTAGCATGATCTGGGTCCTGGTTGGTGAGCGGTGCCTGGAAATTCAGGCGAGCGTGGTGTCGGCGAGTGTCGCTGCGAGCGGGTGGCGCATGATCTTGATGCTGGTCACGCCAAGCATCCTGGGAAGCTGATCGCCCGGTACCGTCAGTGGCATGGGACCGGGCCCATTGCCGGCCGTCGGTTGCGGATAGGCCGTCGAGCGCGCTGTATGGAAGGTGATATTGCCTTCCACCTTCGACACGATCTGGTGGATATGGCCGTTCAAGACCGTGACCGAACCAAAGCGCGTCAGATAGCTCATCGCCTCGCCGGCGTCGCCGGTGCCCCAACCCCATGGTTGGTAGATCGTCCACATTGGCATGTGTGCAAAGACGACGATCGGCGTGCTGGACGAGCGGCCCCGCAGATCGGCTTTCAGCCAGGCGAGTTGGTCGTCGCCCAAGCTGCCCAAACCGTTTGGCTTGAAATGCATCACGTTGACCAGGCCGATAAAGTGGACGCCGCTGTGGTCGAAGCTGTAGTAGCCCTTGTTGCCGGAGGCTTGACCAAAGCGGTTGAAGTACTCCGTTCCAGGCCCATCGGTCACGTCATGCTCGCCGGGCACGGTATGCAACTCGGTGATATTCAGCCCCGACATCAATTGGGCCGCGTGGTCGAACTCTTCCGCCTTGGATAGATGCGTAATGTCGCCCGTGTGGATCGTCAGCGCCGGCTTGACCGGCATGGCATTGACGAAGTCAATGGTCTGCCTGAGCGTGCCCGCGACGTCGGGATTGGCTTCCTTATTGAAGCCAATATGCGTGTCGCTGATCTGCAGGAAAAGAGGGACGCCCGCGGCGGATGACGGGCCTTTCCCGGAGGCGGCAAGGGCCAGTTCCACGGGCGCGAGAACGCCGCCTGTCAAGACAAAGACGGTGCCCGCGCCGCCGAAAGCGAGACACTTCAACGCGCCGCGGCGCGACGGGTTGGACGGAAGATCTGACGACATATTGCCCTCACAAGGAAAGTTCGAGAGGTGAGTCGCCGGACCATCCGGCGGACCTCCCGATTGGGTTCTCCAGGTAAACCGCCCTGCCATCCGTTTTATTCCGCGATGTGTACCGCGCTGCGGCGGCTAGGAAGCAGGATGCGCACGCAGGTCCGTGATGAAGCCATTCAGCTCAGCTTCGCCGGCATCGGTAATCGCCCAGTAATTCATCCCCGCGGCGCTCCAGTGGGCGAGGTGATAGCCCTGCTGCGCGTAGATGCGAGGCGTGGCGCCCGCGTCGTTGCCCGGCCACACATAAAGATTGATCGGGTGCAGCTTGTAGCGATAGACCATCACGGCTACCGCCCGCCCGTTCAGGTAATCCAGCCGGCCGCCGACCAGCGGATACCCCTGCTGCACAAGATCGACCACAGGTGGCGCAAAGTCCAGCTTGCCGTCAAACCACGGCTTGACCGTATGCCGGTCGGTTGAAATCACATCGGAGAGGTGATTGACCTGCAGCGAGCGAATATGGTTATCCACGAGTTCCTGGGTCAGGCGCGTCTCGCTCGATGGCACCGAGAGGTACAGCCCCACGCTCCAGGTCAACGCGACCACACTCATCAACATCGCGCCAGCCGGCGCCCAGGCCAGCGACCCACCACCGCCACGCCACTGACCGAATCGCTCACCCAGCCGCTGCCAGAGCGGGCGGCGCACCGGCAGCGCAGCCTTGATGCGTTTCACCAGTTCCTGCGGCGCCGCTACGCGCAAATCCGCCTGGCGCAGTTGCGCACTCACCTGGCGGTGTTGTGCATAGACCTGTTGGCACTGCTCGCAGTCAGCAAGATGCCGCTCGAATTCGAGCGCTTCGGACAGGCTCAACTCCTGGTCGAGATAGCCCGGCAGTAATTCAAACGCCTGTTGGTGATCCATCACGCCTCCTGATCCGTCGGGGCGAGCAGCGTCGCGAGTTGCTGGCGGCCTCGGCCCAGGCGGGACATCACCGTGCCGATCGGGATGCCCACGATGGCGGCGATTTCCTTGTACGACAAGTCCTCCAGCTCCCGCAGCACGACAACCTCCCGGTATTCCAGCCGCAAGCCCAGCAACGCCTTGTGCACACGCTTCTGGCTCTGGCTGCGTATGAGCATCGCCTCAGGACTGTCGTCATGGTCGGCGACACTCGTCTCAAGGCTATGCATGTCTTCTTCGAACATCATGGTCTGCGCTGCATGCCCCCGGTTCTGCTGATGCCAGGTGTAGAAGGTGTTGCGCACAATGCTCAATAACCATGCACGGGCATCCTCGCCGTGGAATCCGCCAAAGAACCGGAACGCGCGCAGGTACGCCTCCTGCACCACGTCCTGGGCATCCTGGTCGTTATGCGTCAGCCATCGCGCAACATTGAAGGCCGAATTCATATGCGGCAATAAAAGCGTCTCGAAGCGCTGCGCGGGGTCTGGATCGGCCATCGTGAAGTCTCTGCTGTAACCGCAATCCGTGCCCGGCAGTGCGTTAACAGCAAGACCGCCGGCATGCCATTTTTATTCCCGGAACCGCCGCCTGAAATGGAGCCCGTGTGGATTCCGCATGGCAAGCGCCGATCATGTGATCGGTGTGCCGCCTGCATCCGCAATCAAGGCGCGGGCTTCGTCTGTGCGGTCTGGCTGTCACCGGCCTGTGCTGCCTGGTTTCCACCCATCAGCGCATTCCTTTGCGCTTGATGTTTGGCTTCCAGCCTTTGCTCCGCTGCTTGAATGTCGGCGGGATAGTCACCATTGTCGCCTTGGGATGGGTTGTAGCCGACCGACTCCAATTCCTCGAGTTCATGTCGCACTTCCGCGCGAGTGATTTGATGCGTGGCGGGTGCCGGCGGCGTTTGCGCATAGACACAAACGGAAGTTGCCATCAACGCAGTGCTCACGATGAGCGAGCCGCGCATGGGCAGCGCAAAAAGCCGATTCAGCGAATTCGATTTCATGTCAGTACTCCTTGGTTGTCCGAGCGAGCGATACCCGCGGTCGACCCGACTGCGCGGCAGGACGCTCTGCATGGGTAAACCGCGGAGCCGGTCTGCTTATTCCCCAATTTGCTTCGCAGAAAAAACGCAGCCGCGGCATCGACGATAAGAGGACCAAGGAACATGAACCGGGGCGCAGGAATTTCCCTTGGCTGCTGGCCGCATCCATTGCTTGTGCGGGAATAAAACGGGTGGCCGCGCGGTTCTACAAATGCACGGCGAACCAGTTCTCGGGATGGATCGATACCCCCGGAAACCGGAAGCGAGTTACGTGCCCAGGCGTAGCCTTCACGGAGATGCGCTTTGGAAGCTATCCCTACTGTATTTGGAGCTCGTCATGAAAATCCTGATTTCGGCCGCAGTCGCGGCATTGACTTCCTTCGCTGCCCTGGCCCAGTCGTCCAGCACCCCTCCAACTTCCGACAGCAGCACCCATATCGTCGGGCCGCGCGATCCCTACACGGATGGCGCGAAAGCAGGCAAGTTCGACGTCTATTCCGACGGCGCAAAAATCACGGATCGGCGCGATCCGTTCACCGACGGCGCGCACAGTTAAGACGCTGCCAGATTCACAGGCGGCTTAAATAGAAAGGGCGGGGCCGCGGCCCGCCCGTATCGCGCCAGAGCCCGGAAATTCCCAAGGCCCTCAGGCGCCTGCACTACCCATTGGAAGTGATGCTAACCTAGCGTGCGCTCGGCAGCGCAGGCGCCTGGTGGCAAGCGCTGGCGCATCGAGAGGCGTGGAGGGTAGAGCATGTCAGGCGTTCCCTATCTTCAAAGTTGGCGGCCGGCGGGTGTGCGATCGGTCCGTCTGACTACCGGACTGGTGTTGTTTACCTATGTCGGTACGCACCTCCTGAACCACTCGCTGGGGAATATCTCGCTCGCCTGGCTGGAGCGTGGCCTGCTCGTGCAGAAGTTCATCTGGCAGGGATGGCTTGGAACGGCCCTGCTGTACAGCGCGCTGGTGGCGCATTTCTTCCTGGGTCTGTGGGCTCTGTACGAACGGCGCTCGTTGCACTGGACACCGGGTGAGGTAGCGCAACTCGTCCTCGGCTTGTGCATACCGCCGCTGCTGGCCAACCATGTTGTGAATACGCGGATCGCCTTCGCCGCGTTCGGCCTGAACAAGGGTTACGCGCAGTTGCTGTATGCGTTCTGGATCGACTCACCGTTCTTCGGCCGCGTGCAGCTGATGCTATTGGTGGTCGCCTGGCTGCATGGGTGTTACGGCATCTGGTTCTGGTTGCGCTTGAAACCATGGTTTGGGGCGTGGCGGAGCGTGCTGCTGAGCGTCGCCGTGCTGATCCCGGTGCTCGCGCTGCTCGGCTTCTTGCAGGGCGGACGGGAAGTGATCGCGCTCGCGCAGGATCCCGTCTGGCGCGCCGCGGCGACCCGGACCACGATCATCGGAACGGGGTTGCAAAACCTCTGGCTCGCCGAGCTGCGCAACGACTTTTTGCTCTTCGATGGTGGCGCGCTGCTGCTGGTGCTCGCAGCGCGGCTGGTGCGCACGGTGCGGGAGCGCCGGGCCGGGCGGCTCTGCGTTCTGTATCCGGACGGGCGAAAGGTATTCGCGCCGCTCGGATTCTCGGTGCTGGAGGCTAGCCGCATGGCCGGGGTGCCCCATGCCAGCACCTGCGGTGGCCGTGCCCGATGCACGTTGTGCCGGGTGCGTGTGCTTAGTGCCATGCCGCTGCCCGCGCCGGCGGAGGCGGAGCGTCGCGTTCTGGAGCGGCTGGGCGCGGATCCGCGGACAGTGCGCCTCGCCTGCCAGTTGCGGCCGACCCATGATCTGTCCGTGTGGCCACTGGTGCCGCCGGCCGCATCGGCAGCCTTCCTGCAGCGGCGCCAGCGGGACGTCATGCCGCAAGAGCGATTCGCGGCGTTCATGTTCGTGGATATGCGGGATTCCACAAAGCTCGCGGCGGCACAATTGCCGTACGACAGCCTGTTCATGGTCAGCCGCTTCCTCAGCGCGGTCTGCGCCGCGGTGGTTCAGGCGGGCGGTCTGCCAAACCAGTTCCTGGGGGACGCGGTGCTCGCGATCTTTGGCTTGCGCTGCGAGCCGGCCGAGGCCTGTCGCCAGGCGCTCAGCGCAGTGCCGCTGGTTGCAGCCAATATTGAGGAGCTCAACGCTGCGCTCAAGCAGCAGTTGCAGACGCCGATCCGCTTTGGCATCGGATTGCATTGCGGCCGGGCCGTCATGGGCGAGATTGGTTTTCGTGACCACGTTACGTTCACGGCAATTGGTGACCCGTTGAATGTGGCCTCGAGACTAGAGCAGTTGACTAAGGAGATGGCTTGCGAGGCCATCGTCTCGGAACAGGTCTTCCAGCAAGCCGGCGTTTCGGCCGCGGGCCTGCCGCAGCTTGCCGCACGCCTGCGAGGCCGCGATGACCCGGTGCCCGTTTGTGTGCTGTCCAAGGCGGCACAGATGCCTCGGGCCTGACTACGCCCTGCGCGCCGCGCTCGAGCAGGACAAGGGCAAGCTGCGCGAAGTGTTCGGTCGGCCACCATCGGCACTGGCCACGCCCCCCGGCTCGCTTGCGCGATCGCGCTTATGCGTTAATGCTTGTTCCCATGCCACCTTCACGGAGCCGCATCATGGACACACGAAGCGAACTGCAAGCCACCGTGGATGCCCTGGTTCAAGCGGGCAAAGGACTGCTGGCCGCCGACGAGAGCGGGGCGACGATCGCCAAGCGGTTCGAGCGCATCGGTGTGGAATCGAGCGAGGAAAGCCGCCGGGCGTGGCGCAACCTGCTCCTGTCGACACCAGGTCTTGGTGAATACATCAGCGGCGTGATCCTGTACGAGGAAACGCTGGGCCAGCGCGCCGGCGATGGCACGCCGCTGCCGGAACTCGCCGCGCGCCATGGCATCGTGCCCGGCATCAAGGTGGACAAGGGCAAGCTCGCGCTCGCCCACGCTCCCGGCGACGAGATCACCGAGGGCCTCGACGGGCTGGCCAAGCGGCTTGCCGCCTATCGCCAGCAAGGCGCGCGCTTTGCCAAGTGGCGCGCGGTGTACAACGTGTCCGACAAACTGCCCGGCCGGCTTGCCATCCAGGCCAATGCGCAGGCGCTGGCGCGTTATGCCGCGATCTGCCAGGAGATGGGCGTGGTGCCGATCGTCGAGCCCGAGGTGCTGATGGATGGCGCGCACGCCATGGCGCGTTGCGCCGAGGTCACCGAGGCCGTGCTGCATGAAGTCTTTCACGCCTTGCACCAGCATGCGGTAGTGCTCGAACACATGCTGTTGAAACCCAGCATGGTGCTCCCCGGCAAGGAGGCCGGGCAGGCGGCGCCGGCCGAGGTTGCCACGCAGACCGTGCAGGTGCTCAAGCGCACGGTGCCCGCGGCGGTGCCGGGCATCTTCTTCCTGTCCGGCGGCCAAACGCCCACTGAGGCCACCGCCAATCTCGATGCCATGAACCGGCTCGCCCCGTTGCCCTGGCGGCTGGCGTTCTCCTACGGGCGCGCCTTGCAGGAGCCGCCCCTGCTGGCCTGGCGCGGCGAGGCCGCTAACGCGGCGCAAGCGCAACGGGCCCTGCTGCAGCGCGCACGGCTGAATGGCCTGGCCAGCCTGGGACAATATGAAGCGGCGCTGGAGACCGCTGGGGGCTGAGCATTCGGCAGGCGCGGCCAGGACAGGGCGCTCAAACCGTGGAAAAGCGCTCCGGCAGGAAGTCGAGTAGCGCCCGGCCGCGCGGCGCCATGCAGGCCCGGCTGCCAACCACGGTTCTGGATTTGGCAGACAGCCGGGTCTATTCTTTTCTCGGACTCATGCCAGCGACCGGTCGGCTGACAGCTTTACCCGGCGGCCGGAAGCGCCGGCATCGGGTACTCTCGCCGCCACGCAACGACAGCAGGCGGCCGCTGTTCAACCGGTGCCATACCGGACAGGAGACAATCAAATGCGTGTTTCAATATCGCGGCGGAACCTCATGTGGCTCTCCGGCCTCGCCTTGGCGGGGTCAATGACCTGGGTGCAGGCGGCGCCAATCTCGTTTACCGTGCCGCTCAGCGGCGCGCAGGAGGTGCCTCCTGTCGAGACCAAGGGCAGCGGTTCCGCCGACCTCACCTACGACCCCGGCACACGGGTTGTCACCTGGGCAATCACGCTGAGCGGCCTACCCAGCGAGGCCACCATGGCGCATTTCCACGGGCCCGCCACAAGCGGCAAGAACGCGAGCGTGAAAATCTGGCTGTCCGGGAAGGGCGCTGCGGTTACCAGTCCCCTCAAGGGCCAGGCCACGCTCTCCCCGGCTGACGCGCAAGAGTTTCTTGCCGGCGAGATGTACATCAACGTGCACACCAAGGATCATCCCGCCGGCGAGATCCGTGGCCAGGTGCTGCCACCTAAAAGCCACTGACGCGGCGCTTGCGCTCAGGTCTGGGCAGCTCAGAGATACGCCGTGAGAAGCGCCGCCGCGGCGGCGCCAACGCCCAGCAGAAGCAGCGCCAGCAGCGCGGATGCCAGTCGCGGCGTGGCGATGCGCGCCGGCAATGGCTTGCGGCCTGTCAGCATGGGAAGCAGCAGGTTGTGGCCCTTGGCCACCGCGTACAGCGCGATGGCCAGCATGTGCAACGCCACCGCCGCTAGCAGCGCGTCCCACAGGATGGTGTGCAGCGCCGTGATCGCATTGGCGACCGATGCGGGCACCCATTCGGTGAGCGGCCCTTTGTCCGCGATGTCGTTGTTGATGTAGAGCCCGCTGAGCGATTCGCCCAGCATCAACGCGAGCAGCAGCAGCACCATCCACCCGCCCGCCGGGTTGTGGCCGACTTGCACGTCGGCCTCGCGGTGCAACCCATGCCGCAGATGGCGGAACGCAGCGGCGGGCGAGGCCACAAAGCTGCGAAAGCGTGCGGTTTCGCTGCCGAAGCAGCCCCAAAGCAACCGGAAAAGCACCAGCGCGAGCAGTGTTTCGCCAATCCGGACATGCCAGTCCATCCAGTTCAGCCGCCAGGTCGCATAGGCTCCCGCTACCAGCACCACCGCCAGCCAGTGGAACAACCGCGTCGGCAAGTCCCAGACCAGCACGGGGCGACGATCAGCTTGCCCCGGAGATTTGACCTGGCCGTCAGGTTTCATTGTTGAGCCCTCCCGCATGACTTCTCCTTCTGTTGCCACGGTGGCTACTGGCTACATTGGAGCCATTCAACCGCAATCCGCGACAATGGGCAATCGTTGGCACGGGCTCACGGCAAGACAGATTCCTCCATCTGATAAGCCCGGTGAAGCAGCGCCAGGAAGCTCGGCGCCTCAGGCATGGGCGCGGAACCGATCCGGCTCACCGGCACCCCCGGCGTCCAGGAGTTCATCACCGCCGCGCCAGCCAGGCCAGGCAGATCGGCAAGCGTCACGGGCTGGACGCGTTGACGCACACCGAGGCGATCCAGTTGCCGGCGGACGATACCCATGGTCGTGCCTGCCAGCATCTCGGCCTCGGGCCACACCACCGTTTCCGCTTCTCTGTCCCAAAAGACCAGGTTCCAGATGGTCCCCTCGCTAAGCCGCCCCTGAGCGTCAACGAAAGCGGCATCGTCGAAGCCCTTGCCCACGGACTGGCGCAGGAAATACGTCTTGGCCACTTCGCCAACGTGTTTCAGGGCGGGGAGCACCCGCTCGTGAGGGACAGTGGCCAACCCCAACGGGCCGTGTGGGCCGGACGCGGGCGGCCCGGTACGCACCAGCACGTCAGGCTCGACATCCGCGCCGGCCACGGTGAACTCACCCGCCGGCGAGTACACGGTGGCCACCAGCGAGACATCCGCCGGCGCGAATGCCAGCGCCGCGCGCAGATAGGCACGCACCTGATCGTCGGGTAAGGCACGGCCGAACAACGCCATCGAGGCAACCCTGAGCCGCTCGAGATGGAAATCCAGCCCGCGGACCCGGCCGCCGCGTACCTGCATCGCGGTGAAATGCGCGTAGCCCGCAAAGGCGAGGGGTGCCAACTCGGCGAGCGTTGCCGGCAGGCCGTTGCGTTGAACGATAAAAGAAGACTGGCTAGCTGACATGGGTTGCTGTGACTCCGGTAGCTGCGTGCAATGGGCTTGGCGAAAGCCGCGTCCCACCTGCATGCGCAGGGTTGGCCGCAACTATCTGCTATTGACCAAGCTTTGAGAAACGAGTATTTCTTGCCGGATCATTAAAAAGGGCTTGAAGATCAATGAAGCGAATGCTGCCGGGCACACGAGCCCTGAGGACCTTCGAGGCAGCCGGGCGGCACTTGAACTTCACGCGCGCGGCGCAGGAGGTGGGGTTGACGCCGGCGGCCGTCAGCTACCAGATCAAGGAGATCGAGGACCAGCTGGGCATCACGCTGTTCGCGCGCACCAGCCGCAGCATCCAGCTGACGCCCGCCGGCGCCGTCCTGTTCGAGGCGGCTGCCGACGCGCTCGACACCTTGCAGCGGGCCGCCAGCCGGGCCCGGAGAATGGCGCGGGGACCGGCGCATCTGCGCATCTCGCTAGGCGCGATGTTCGCCACCAACTGGCTGCTGCCCCGGCTTGCGCGGTTCAGGGCCGCCAACCCGACGTTTGAGCTCACATTCGATATTTCCGATCAGGTACGGGACTTCGACGCGGACGACGTGGATATCGCGATCCGCTTTGGCGCCGGGCACTATGAAGACACGTGCTCGGACCGGCTGTTCGACACGTTGGTCGTCCCGATCTGCAGCCCGAAACTGCGCGAAGCCGGTGCCCGGCTGCAAACACCGCGGGACTTGCTTGGCCACACGCTGTGCTATGTCGACTGCCCGGTGGACGGCATGGCCTGGCCCGACTGGCGCATGTGGATGGCCGCGGCCGGCGTCGACGATTTCGACGACAGCCGATGCGTTGCCTTTGCCGATTCGAGCCATGTCGTGCAGGCCGTGATCGACGGCGCCGCCATTGGCCTCGTGGAACTGCCCATGATTGCCAATGACCTGGCCCAGGGCCGCCTGGTGCGGCTATTCGAGATTGGCGTGAGCATCGCGCCGGCGTATGCCTATCATCTCGTCTATCCGGCGCGCAGCAGCCAGGATCCTCGCATCCTCGCGTTCAGCCAATGGATGCGCCATGAGACGGCTAACCCTGTTCAGGGCAGTCATGCGGGCTGATGCCGGCGCGCGCGCAGCACCGATCAGAGCAGTGAGTTCTCCTGCGCGCGCGCCAGCGCGCTCGTGCGGTTGCGCACCCCGAGCTTGGCAAAGATGTTGTGCAGGTGCCATTTGACCGTGGCTTCCGACACGAACAGGCTTTGCGCCAGTTCGCGGTTGCCAAGGCCAGCCTTGAGCAGGCGCAGGATTTTCAGTTCGCGCTCCGTCAGCTCCATCGTCCCGGCCGGCGTGGGCGGCGCGCTTCGCACGCCCGTCACGCTGCGGCCGGCCGCCTGGAGCAACTGCTGCAGGTAGCCAAGCGGCACCCGCGTATCGATGGCGCCCTGCAGTGCATCGCGGCCCGCGGCCATGGTCTCCACCATGGCGAGCAGCGTGGCATCGGCATCGAGCAAGCTGCGCAGCAAGCCCAGCTGCGCGGCAAGCTGCAACGCCTCGTCCAGCGTACGCAGTGCCTGCGCCCGGTCACCCGTGCGGTGCTGCTGCACCGCCTTGAGGGCCAGCAGGCGCGCCAGCTGGCCCTGATGGCCGTCGCGCTGCGCGCGGCGGATGGCATCGTTGAGCGCGCCGAATGGGCCGGGGCCGGGCCCGGCGCCGTGCGCGAAACGCAGGCGCAGCCGCATCAGGCAGACGATGTCCTCGTCGGCGGCCGCCAGCAGCGGCGTGGTCTGCGCACCACGCGCGACGAGGCCATACGATTGGGCGAGCTTGAGCGCATCGTCCGGCGCCCCAGCCTGCAGCCGCAGCGTGCAGCGCTCAGCCGCCAGGATCAGCGACAGTCGCGGCAGCCTGAGCCGGTGACCCAGCGATTCGCCTTCAAGCAGGCAGGCATCGGCCGCCGTTTGCTCGCCGCGCAGGCGCAGCAGCCGCGCGCGCGTGAGGTAGCCAGCCGTGGTCATCTCGACCAGCCCGTGCTCGTCGATGAAGGGCAGGCCCTGGTCGATGAAGCGCTGCGCTTGCGCCAGGTCGTTCTGTTCGTAGCAGACTTCGGCGGCCAGCAGCGTGAGCATCGAACCCGCGTACGACGCGACACCGAGGCTGCGCGCGACGATGGCGATGCCGGCCTTCGCCTGTGCCATCGCCTCGTGCTGATCGCCGCGGCGCATGGCGATCATCATCGCCAGCGCCGAGGCCCAGGCCAGGCCGTAGTCGGCGCGGCATTCCTCGAATGCGCGCCTGGCCACGGCAAGGGCCTGGATACCCTGCTCGAAGGCATCGGACTCGCAGCAACCGCTTGCCAGCACGTTGGCGACCACGCCGGTCAGGAAGGCGTCGGCGTGCGGCCAGCTCCGCAGCCAGGCTTCGCTGCGCGACTTGGCAAGCAGCGGCTCGCCGGTATGGGCCCAGTAGACGCAGCGGATCATCTCGATCACGCTGCGCAGCGCGCCCCCATCGTCCACAGCAGCGTCCACCGCACCGCTGTCCGCGCAGGCGGCTTCGAGTGCGCGCAGCTCCTGTTCGGCCTCGGGGTAGCGCCGCGTGAGCACCAGCGACCAGGCATGCCCGGTGCGGATCTTCGGCCGCGCATGCACCAGCGCCTGCGGCAGGCGGGTCAGCCAACCCAGCAAGGTGGCGTGCTCGCCGCGGTGTTGCACCAGCTCGCCCGAGAACGAGGCCACGAGGTCGGCCGCGCGCTCCAGGTCGTGGGCCTCGAACGCATGGCGCACCGCCTCATGCGGCAGCTTGTGGCGATGGAACCAGTCGCTGGCGCGCAGGTGGACCGCGAGCATGGCGTCGCCAGGCAGCTCGCGCGCCCGGCCGCGCAGGTAGTCGGCGAACAAGTGGTGGTAGCGGAACCAGGTGCGCGAGCGGTCCAGGCCCGAGAGGAACAGGTTGCGGCTCTGGACTTCGGCCAGCATCGCGCGGCTGTCGTCGCGGTCCAGCACCTCGTCGCAAAGCTCGGCGCAAAAGCGGTCCAGCACGGACGTGCGCAGGAGGAACGCGCGCAGGTCGGGCCGCAGGCTGTCGAGCACCTGTTCGCCGAGGTAGTCGGTGATGTCGCGGTCGGTGCCCGAGAAATCCGCGAGGAAGGCCCTTCGGTCGTCGGACCCGCGCAGCGCGAGGGATGCCAGTTGCAACCCGGCGATCCAGCCTTCGGTGAGGTCATGCAACGTCTGGACTTGCGCGCGGTCGAGCGGCGTGCCGCTGACGCGGCCGACGAAGTCGGCGGCCTCGTCCAGGCCGAGACCGAAATGCACGGCATCGAGTTCGAGCAGCTCGCCGCGCAATCGCAACTGGCTCACCGAAAGTGGCAGCCGCGTGCGGCTGGCCAGCACCAGGCCGATGTTCGGCGGGAGGTGGGCGATCAGCCATTCCAGCTTGCGGTGCAGGCCTTCGTGCTGCACCAGGTGGAAGTCGTCGAGCACCAGTATCAGCCGGCGATCGTGGCCGAGCAGATCGTGCAGCAGCGATGTCACCAGCGCATCGAGCGAGGCCATGTTGCCGCCATCGGCCTGCGCGAGCGTGTTGCGCCCCAGGCGCGCGTCGGCATGGTGCAGCGCCGCAGCGAGGTAGCGCATGAAACGCAGCGGGTCGTTATCCTCGGCGTCGAGGCTGAGCCAGGCCGTGGTGATGCCGAGCGGCTCCAGCTGCGCGACGAACTGGGCCAGCGCCGTGGTCTTGCCGTAGCCGGCCGGTGCCGTCACGCTGAGCAGGCGCTGTGCCAAGCCCGCATGCAGCAGGCTCGAGAGTTGCGGGCGCGCCAGCAGGCGCGGTGAGAGTTGCGGCGGAGCCAGCTTGGCCTCGACCAGCACCGCAGCCGATGTTTCGGCTGACCGCCTTCCACGTGCCTGTTGCTGCGCCATGCTGGTTGTCTCCGGTCGATCTTTGGCGGCCCAGTTTGCCATATTGGGCGTCAACCTGGGCTCATGCCGGCACTTCCTGCCATTCGATGCGCCAGTGCAGTGGCAGGCGTCCGAGTTCGGCCTCGGCCAGCTGCATCAAGGCCACGCCACGCGCGCCGGCAGGGCGATGGGCGACCACATGCGATTCAATCCCGTGTTTCGCGTGCGGCTGCACATCCACCTGCACCGCGATGGCGCCGCAGACCTTTTGCAGCGTATCCGCCAGCGCCTTGGCGATCGCCAGTTCGCGCAGCTTCGGCTTGAAGATCTTGTTGACGGCCGTCAGCGGCATGGTATCGAGGATCACCACGTCGACCGGCACCGCGGCGCGTTCGGCGATGGTGGCGCGGGCATGGGCCAGCAGTTCGGCGGCCTCGCAGGCCTGCCCCTTGCGCAGCGTCACATAGGCCATCGGCAGCTCGCCCGCATAGCCGTCCGGCTTGCCGACCGCGGCGGCAAGCTCGACCGCCGGATGCCGCATCAGGCCTTCTTCTATCATGCCCGGGTCGATGTTGTGGCCGCCGCGGATGATCAGGTCCTTGGCCCTGCCCGTGAGCCAGAAGTAGCCTTGTGCGTCCTGGCGCCCGAGGTCGCCGGTGTTGAGCCAGCCGTCGGCGAGGCAGACGCCGTGGTTGTCGCTGTCCTTTACGTAGCCGGAGAACACATAAGGCCCGCGCAGCAGGATGGTCCCGATCTCGTCGACAGCGGCGTCGCGCCGCACCTCGCCATCGGCGCCCAGGTGCGCGACTTTCATCTGCTGGTAGGGCATGCGCAGTCCGATGGAGCCGACCGCGCGCTCGCCGTCGCGAGGGTTCAGCGCGCTGACGCAAGTGGCTTCGGTCATGCCGTAGCCCTCGAGCAGCTTGAGGCCGGTTGCGCCCTCGAAACGCTGGAGCAGCTCGGGCGAGAGCGGTGCCGCGCCGCAGATGGCAAAGCGCAGCGAACTCAGGTCGGCACCCTCGCGCGGCACATTGAGCAGCGCCGAGAGCACGGTCGGCACCGCGCTGAACAGCGTCGCACGGTAGCGCTGCACCGAGCGCCAGAAGGCCGCGAAGGTGCGCGGGTCGCGGTAGCCCGCGCTCGACAGCAGCACCACATGGGCACCGACGCTGAATGGCGCCAGGCCCGTGACCATCATCGCGTTGGAGTGGAACAGCGGCAGGCCGCAGAGCAGCGTATCCGCCGGGCTCATCGCCACCGCGGTGGCCACGCCCCAGGCATTGGCGGCCTCGTTGAAATGGGTGCGCCGCGCCAGCTTGGGCGTGCCGGTGGTGCCGCCGGTGTGGAAATAGGAGGCGACGTGATCGCCCTGCGGCGGCATGCCAATCAGCGCATCGGCGGGTTGCGCGGCCAGCAGGGCATCGAAGTCCACCGCCCAGGGCGGGCAGGCGCCCAGTCCGCCGACACGCGCCACGGCGCGCAGGCTTGGCACCTGGCTGCGCAGCGCCTCCACCTTCTCCCAGATGCCGGCCTGGTCCTGGCGTCCCTGCGCCACCAGCACCACCGTGCCGGCCGCATTGAGGATGCCGGCCATGTGGTCGACTTCGAGAAACGGGTTGACGGGGTTGACGATGCCCACGGCCTCGGCGCCCCACAGCGTGAAGTGCGTCTCGGGCAGGTTGGGCAGCAGGTACGAGACCACGTCGCGCCGGCCCACGCCTAGGCTCGCGAAGGCATTGGCGGCCTGGGTGACGCGCTCGGCAAGCGCGGCGTAGTCGTAACGTACTTCGCCGTCGGCGGGGTCGCCCGAGGGCACGAAGGTGAGGGCTGGCGCGCGCGGCGTGGCGGCGGCCACGCGGCGCAGCGCGGCATAGCTCGACACCGGCTGCGCTAGCCGGCGCTCGATCGGTAGCCGCTCCAACGCCTCGATATCGGCCAGGTTTCGCAGAGGCAAGACAGCCTTGGTCATGGGTGCTGGCCCGCCTCAGTGGTGAACGGTCAGTTCGGGCTTCGCCACCAGGCCAAAGCTGCGCAACTGGCCCAATAGCTCATGGTGCCCGAAGGCCTGGCAGCCCGAGGCAAAGCCGACCCGTTTCGGCGCCTGCTGCAGCAGCGCATGGGCAGCATACGCCTGCAGCATGCCGGTCTGCTTGTAGTTGCAGTTGCCAAAGATCACGCAGTGCGCGCGTCCGAGCGGGCCCGAGGCATGCACCGAGTCGACCGACTTGTTGAGGCGCGGGTTCTCGCGCGGCGGCATGCTGTTCATCACGCCGGCCGCGGTATGGGCCAGCGCGGCATAGCGCTCGTCGGGGTTCATGCCTTCGGTGGCCTTGAGGGCGGCCTCGACGATCTTCGGCACGCCCAGCATCAGCGGCTTGTTGAACACCCCGCCCAGCACCTTGACGTTGGCCACGCGCGGGTCCTTCCTGAACCACACCGGGTGCGAAGTGCCGCCCCACGGCAGGGCCAGCGCCATCTCGTGCTGGCCCGGGATCGCGAGGTTGTAGAGGCCCGCGTCGGGCTGCCACTCGACGAACCGGTTCTGCTGCAGGTGGAAGGCTTTGGAGGTCGCCGCGTTGACCAGGATGGTCTGGGTCGAGGCGATGGTCGGGCTGCCGCCCCAGAACACGGCGATGTCCAGCGTGTCCAGTCCCGGCATCTCCAGGCACAGCTGCGCGGCGATCTCGCCGGTGGTGTACATCTGTGCCAGGCCGGGCGACAGCAGCAGCCCGGCTTGCGCGAACTTCGCGCCGTACTGTTCGTCGAGCGTGATCAGCCAGTCCTGCTCGCCGGTGGTGTCCGTGTAGTGGCACCTGGCGGCCAGGCAGGCCTGGACCACTTCCGGCCCGAACTTCGCGAACGGGCCGACGGTGTTGAGCACCACGCTGGCGCCGCGGAACAACTCGGTCAGCGCTTCCGTGTTGTGCTGCACCTCGACAACTTCGTAGTCGGCGGTCTCGATACCGGGCACATTGGATTGCATGGCAGCGTGGAGCTTTTCCGCGCTACGCCCGGCCGCAATGAAGGGGATCCCGTACTCGCGCAGGTACTCGCAAACCAGGCGGCCGGTGTAGCCGCTGGCGCCATAGACGACGACCGGTTTCTTGTTGTTGCTCATGGAATGGCTCCTGAAGTCCTGAAGGGATGACGTTCAAAGCAGGGACGAGCTCACGCCGCCGTCCAGGACGAAGCCGCTGCCGTTGGAGAAGCTCGAGCGCTCCGAGGCCAGGAATACGGCGAGCTGGGCGACTTCCTCTGGCGTGCCGTAGCGGCCCTGGCGCTGCGCGATGACGGCGTTGAAGTCGGGGATGTTCAACTGCTGCTCGAACTCGATCCGGTGCGAGCTGACCAGCTCTGTGTCGACAAAGCCCGGCAGGATGGCATTGACGCGGATATTCTTCTCGCGCAATTCGATCGCCGCCGTCTGCGTGAGCGACACCACGCCGGCCTTGGCCGCGGCATAGCTGCCGATCAGCGCGCAGGCCGCCTTCGCCGTGACCGACGCCATTGTGATGATGCTGCCGCCGCCGGCCGCAATCAGGGCGGGCGCCGCATAGCGGATGCAGAGAAAGACGCCGTCGAGGTTGGTCGAGGTGACCTCGCGCCATTGCGCGTAGCTTTGCGTTGCAAGCGGGGCGACCACGGCGATGCCGGCGTTGGGCACCATGATGTCGAGCCGGCCGTGTTGCTGCACGCAGGCGGCAACCAGGGCCTCGACCTGCTCGGGCACGCGAACGTCGCAGGCCACGGCGCTGGCACCAGGCAGCGTGGCCGCGACCCGCTGCGCCGCGGCCCGGTCCCGGTCCGACACGATGACCTTGGCGCCTTCGGCCGCATACGCGCGGGCGATGGCTTCGCCGAGCCCGCGGCCGGCGCCGGTGACGATCGCCACCTTGTCCTGGAGAAGTCGCTTGCTCATAGCAATCCGGCAGACAACCCGCCGTCCATGATGTAGTGGGAGCCGGTGGTCCAGCTGGCGGCGTCGGACGCAAGGAACGCGGTCATTTCGGCCACTTCCCGCGGCGTGCCGAGGCGCAATTGCTTCACCGCGACCAGCGCGCTGAACGGCACCCCGACGATGGCTTCCACGGTGGGGATCAGCCGGTCCACCATCGCGGTGCTGACAAAGCCAGGGCAGACCGCGTTGACGCGGATGCCGGCGGGGCGCAACTCGGCCGCGGCCGTGCGCGTGAGCTGGATCACGGCGGATTTCGAGGCCGCGTAGGAGCCGAACAGCGGCACGCCGTTGGTGCCGGCCAGCGACGAAATGTTGACCACCGCACCCTTGCCCGAGGCGGCGAGCGCGCCCAGCGAGTGCTTCATACCGAGGAACACGCCCATTACGTTGATGCCCATGATGCGGCCGACCTCTTCCTCGCTCTGCTCGAACAGCGGCTTGACGATCTCGATGCCTGCGTTGTTGACTAGCGTGTCGAGGCCGCCGAAGGCGGTCGTGGCTGCTTCCACCGCGCGGGCCCAGTCGGCGCTCCTGGTGACGTCGCAGGGTACGAAGCGCGCCTGCGGGCCCAGTTCGTCCGCGGCGCTGGCTGCCCCGGCCTCGTCGATGTCGGCCAGCATGACCCGTGCACCGCGTTCGACGAACAGCCGGGCGATGGCAAGGCCGAGCCCCCGCGCCGCACCGGTGATGAGGGCATTGCGGCCCTGTAGTTCGATCATGTCGTTGTCTCCTGTCCGCCTGTGATCGGCGGTGGAGACATTGCAACAGGCGCAGGCGGATGCGCAGCCCACCGAAAGGATGGTTTTTCGTGCTGCGACGCAACAGGGGCTGGCGCGCGCATTTGCGCTTGTGCGAGAACCCGGACGCTCCGAGGCGGCCTTGCTGCTACGTGACCGGGTAGTCGAAATGCTTCAAGGCAGGACCGTGCACCGCAATCGCGATATGCCTGATACGCCGCCTACGCTATGGCAGCGCACCGGCAGGCAATACGCTCCACCCCGAAGCACCGCTCGATGTCGTCCTGCGTTGGCTCCTGAGGACACCGTTCTCGTCGAACTCGAAAAGGACCGTCGACGATCGGATCTCGCCGCCGGAAAACAGCGGGCCAATGAACGGAATAAAGCTCTCGGGATGAGGCTTGGAGGTCGCGAAGGAATAGATCAGTATCGTGGACCCGTCTCTCAGCGTCGTTTTGGATGTGGGAGGCCCAAGTTGCGCGGTAACGTCGTCAAGGGTAGAGAAATCGAGCATGAAGCTCGACAATTGCTCCGGTTTCACATCGACGCCCGTCGAGACACAGGCAGCCAACAGGATGCAAGTCGCAATCAGTGCATAGACACGCTGCATGCCGACACCGCCGTACCGTTGGGCCGTGACTGAGAACGTGCTGATGGCCATGATGCCCGCCAGGCCGCGCGATGCGTCCGGCACGTCATTGACAAAGGATAGAACTTTGCCGTGCGCTTCGCTGAGGCGCCCGGCGGGCTCACCCGCCCACTACTACGGGTTTCCACAGCGACAACGCCGATACTGTGCATCGATCAACCGGTCCGCGCCGCTTCCGCGCGTGATGTCAGAAAAGTCAGGAAGGCCGCGATCAGCAACAGGGCTACGCTCGCTTCGAAGGTGCTTTGGTAGCCGCTGCTGTCGAACAGCAAGCCCCCCACGGTAGAGCCTATGGCAATGGCAAGCTGGACAACGGCCACCATCAGCCCGCCGCCGGCCTCGGCGTCCTGCGGAAATGTCCTGGCCACCCAGCCCCACCATCCTACGGGCGCCGCGGTGGCAACCAGCCCCCAAAAACCCAGGAGTGCAACGACGGCAGTCGTCCAGCCTCCAAAAGCGATCAATGCCACGGCGATGGCAGCCATCAAGATCGGTATGGCAATCAGCGTCTGGTAGAAGCGCCGCTTGAGTACTGTGCCGATGAGCGTGGTACCGATGAAGCCTGCCACACCGATCAGCAGCAGAATGAGCGAGAGCGCGGATACGCCAACCTGCGTCACCGTTTCCAGGAACGGCCGCAAGTAGGTGAACAACGTGAACTGCCCCATGAAGAAGAGGCCAGCACCGAGCATCCCCAAGGTCACTACCGGATTCCGAAATAGTACGAAGACATTGCCGGAGCCGGCGCTACGCTGCTCCACGCGCATGGAGGGGAGGCTGATCCATTGCCACGCCAGCGCGATCAATGCCACCGGCACCAGGCAAAAGAAGGCGCCACGCCATCCAATGACCGAACCCAGGTAGCTGCCTAGCGGCGCGGCCACCACCGTGGCCAGTGCGTTGCCGCTATTGAAGATGGCCAAGGCGCGTGGCACTTGACTGGCTGGAACAAGCCGCATGGCTGTCGCCGCCGACATGGACCAGAATCCGCCCACGACCACGCCAATGAGTGCGCGGCCTGCCATGTAGGTGAAATAGTCCGAAGCCATCGCGACGACCGCGCCTGACAGGGCCATGACGCCCGTCAGCCCCAGCAGCAGTGTCTTGCGATTCATGCTGCCGGCAAGCGCGGAAATGAACAGGCTCGTCACCACAGCGAATGCGCCGGAGATCGCGATGCCTTGCCCCATCATCCCCTCGGTGACATGGAGATCCGCAGCCATGGGCGTCAGCAGGCTGACGGGCATGAATTCCGAGGCGATTAGCGCAAAGACGCACAGCGTCATCGCAAAGACGCCGCTCCAGAACGCCGGCTGCTCCCCAGCCTCTCGCTGCGTGGCGGTGTCGCCCGCAGGGGCGGTACAAACGTTCGTTGTCATGACATTGACATTGACTTTCTCATGCCCTGTATCTTCGCGAACGCAAGCCGCCTTGACTAGCTAATGAATACTTAAATGGGATATAAGCTAGGCTACTGAATATGCCTTGGGAGACTGCGCCGTGGCCAGACGCAACCTCAACGATCTCTTGGCCTTCGTCACCGTCGCGCGCGAAGGCAGCTTCACCCGTGCCGCCGCTGCGCTGGGCGTGACGCAATCGGCGCTGAGCCAGACCATTCGCGGATTGGAGGAGCGATTGCAGATCCGGCTGCTTACGCGCACCACGCGCAGCGTTTCACCAACCGTAGCGGGCGAACGGCTGATGCAGGCCATCGGCCATCGCTTCGACGAGATCGAGGCGGAGCTCGATGCCTTGACCGAATTGCGCGAGAAGCCCGCCGGCACCGTGCGCATCACCTGCGGTGACAACGTGCTGCACCGCATTTTGCTGCCCAAGCTCACGCCGCTGCTGCGCGAGTATCCGGACATCAAGCTGGAGTTCGACGTGAATTACGGCTTCCGTGACATCGTGGCTGACCGGTTCGATGCCGGCGTACGCCTGGGTAACACCATCGATAAAGACATGATTGCCGTGCCCATCGGCCCGCCGTTGCGTCTGGCGGTGGTGGCCTCGCCGGCATATTTTGCTGCTCACCCCATCCCCAGGACGCCAAATGACCTGACGGCGCACTGCTGCATCAATCAGCGCATGGCCACGTCAGGCGGGTTGTACGTTTGGGATTTCGAGCGCCGAGGCCGCCGGGTGAACGTGCGCGTCGATGGTCAGCTGATCTTCAACACCGCACAGCCCCAGGTGGACGCGGCGCTGGCCGGGCTGGGTATCACCCTGCTGCCCGAAGATGAGCTGACGCAGCATATCGAAGCAGGCCAGCTCGTGCGCGTGCTGGAGGACTGGTGCCCGAAATTCGAGGGCTACCACCTGTACTACCCCAGCAGGCGCCAGCTCTCACCGGCCTTTTCGCTGGTGGTGCAAACGCTGCGCATCGTTGGCCCTGGTGCGACAAGTGGGGCAAGTGGGGCAAGTAGGGCAGGGGGGACAAGGCATTGAGCAATCAGCAATCCACAAGTTGAATCCCCAGTCACGCGCACTCATTCGGCTATCATGCTGGCTCTGGCGATACCGGCAACTACGCGTCATGGCGGGGAAATTCGGGTTTGTCCCCGTACAGTATTCGCACTCGATGTCGATATGCAGTGTAGGCACAGCCCCCCTCAATTCGCCCGATCTGCTGTCATGGTCAAACATACGCATCCCAGCCGTCGTAAGCGTTTCCCGATGCGGGTTGGCTGCGCATTCACGCTTGTCGATGCCGTTGCAAGCTATCGCAGCCCGGACGCCACCATGCCTCATCATCGGTTCTTTCGCGACGCAAGCGCCCACGGTTCGCTTCCCGGCACGGCAAAAGTGCCTGCTGAAGCACGGCTAATCCATCCCGAATCCGCAAAGTGAATCACCAAGCGCGCAGCATTGGGTTTGCCGCCCTGCTAACGGGCCTGGTCAGCCTTCTTTTATTGTTCTTGTCCGGTTGCCAACAGCAAGATAACGCCGCGCCAGGCGCAGCCGTGCCCGCCAGGACCGCCATTACCGCGTTGATATGGGCGCCAGACTGGCCGGAGGAAATGCTCCAGATTGCTGCGCAATTCAGCAAGCTCAATCCAGACGTCCGCGTGGACGTGCAGTTCATGATCGGCAATTCGGTCGAGGAGAATATCAAGCCCCGGATCGCCTCTGGCAACCTGCCGGATCTGGTGAGTGTCAATCCGAACGCCTATGCGGCTGAGTTGGCCGATCAGGGCATCCTGACAGACGTGAGCACCACATCGGCATGGAACAACATGCTCAGCCCGCTCAAGGGGGACTGGACCAGTCGCCAATCCAAGCGCTTTGGCATATCCGGCGGCGTGGCGACAACGCTGATCTACTACAACAAGACACTGTTCGCGAAGGCTGGGATCAAGGAACTGCCAACCAATTTCCACGAGTTCCTGATGGTTTGCGAGCAGCTCAAGCTTGCGGGCTTCACACCCATCATGTGGAGCGGCGGCTTTCCGAACATGCTCGGCAACGGCCCCTTCAGCGTTGGCTTTGCCAATAATGTGGTGGCGCGCGAGCCAGCCTGGAAGCAGAAAATTGGCGATGGCACGCTGGACCTGAACACGCCTCAGGTCGCCGATATCTTTGCCAGTATTGCGCTGATGCCGCAACGCGGCTACGTGCAAGACGCCTTCATGGCGACGGATGACGATGAGGGCATACGGCTGTTCAAGGAGGGCAAGGTCGCGATGGCTTTTCACGGCAGTTGGGCGGCTGGCCATTTGCTGCACGGCAACCCTTTCGAGGTTGGCGTGTTCATTCCGCCCTGGAACGCGCCCGGCAAGCGTGTGGTGCCTGTGATCGGCAGCGAAACCGGGTTTGCGGTGTGCGACACGCCTAACAAGGCCGCGGCCACGCGTTTTCTCGAGTTCATTGCCGGGAAGGGGTTCTCCATTCTCCAAAGAAAACGCCAGAACATCCCCCCATTCAAGCAAGGCGCGGGAACGCTTGTGAACGATCAGAGAATGGTCGACTACACAAACATGGTCAGCCGCTATCCGGTGACCGCCAGCCCCTACTATTCGGTTCTACCCTCCAACTCGATCGAGCAGCTTCATCGATTGATGCAGGACGTGCTGACCGGGAAGATCACGCCCGGACAGGCAGCCAGACGCCTCGACGCGTCGGTCAAGAATGAAGCAAAGATGCACTACAAATGAGCTCAATCACAGGGTCGCTGCGAAGCGCCTTCGCCTATCTCTCGCTGGACCTGCTGCGCCGTGTCGAAATCCGTTACCGGCTGATGACCGCGTTCAGCCTGCTGTCGCTGATACCGATACTGATTTCGGGCTACATCTCGTATGTGGAGTCCACCGCCGCGATCAAGGAGAAGGCGGAGATCTTCTCCAAAGAGATGGTCAAGCAGGTATCCAAGAACATCTCGCTGCGCATGGAGCAGGTCGAGACGGAAAGCAGCCTTCTTGTCCTGTCTGATCGCGTTCAAAATACGCTGACAAACGTGGTCAATGGCAGTGCAAAGGAGCAGAACGAGGCGCGCCAGGATATGACCCGGCTGCTGCTGCAGCACTACGGATCGGCTGACTTCATCAACCAGAAGTATCTGCTCGACAAGAACAACCGGATCATGGACACCCAGGCGTTCGCGCAACTGACGCGGGGTGTCATGCGTCTGGTCAAGCAGGCGCCCGAGCGCAATGGCCGGGCTTACTGGGGCAGTTACGACAACGGCGCCGGACAGCAAAACCTCGGGATGGTGCGTGCCATCATCGGCAAGAGCAACAATCAGCGGATCGGCAACCTGGTCCTGGTCATTCGCCCCGACTATTTCTCGACCATATTCAATGACGTCGCCTCGGGAAGCGGAACGGAGATCTACGTGCTCGATGCCAGCAGCAACAAGCTGGTTGTCCGCACCGACGGCATATCCACGAACACCGACGGGACGGCTGAGCCTGACCTGATCAAGAGAATCGCGAACAACGAGCTAAACGGGGAGCCGAGTGGGTTCGTCGACTTCCAGGACAAGCGCGAGGCGCGCTACCTGGCCGCGTACACAGGAATTCCCGGCACGACATGGGTCGTGGTCAGCACAATCCCCGAGAAGAAGCTGATGGCGGAGGCACAGTCCGTGCGCAATCAGATCGTACTGGTTGGCATCTTGGGTTTCCTGCTCTCGATCTTCCTGGCCTACTTTATTTCCCACAGCATTTCGGCACCACTCAAAGAGCTGGTGCGAAAGATGCACGACACTGGCAACGATGCGGGCGCCGAGGCGCAGGCGCTGGCGCGCACCGATGCCGGCGGCAAGGACGAACTAGACTGGCTCGCGCAGTGTTTTGAAAGAATGAGCGGGGCCATCAAGCAGAAGATCCAGAAGATCAACGAGATCAACGCCTCCCTGGAGCACACCGTCGACGAACGAACCGCGGAACTCGTCACCCGGGAGCAGGAGTCGCGAACGTTGATTGAGAACTCGCCGGACACCATTACCCGCTACGACCGAGACCTCCGCCGCACTTACGCCAATCCCGCCTTCTGTAACTCGGCAGGGTGCAGCCTCGCCGAATCGCTCGGCAAGCGGCCCTCGGAAGTCCCCGGCGGCGCCAATGCGCTGATCTACGAGGAAAAGATCGCCGAAACCATTGCAAGCAGAAAAAGTGGGCAATTCGAGCTGAGATGGCTCAGCAGGGATGGACAAGAACATTGCACCCATATCCGCCTGACGCCAGAGATTGACCGCTCGGGCAAGGTGAACTCAGTGCTGGCCGTGGGCCGTGATCTATCGGACCGGATGGCGTTCGAGGCGACCATCTGGAAACAGGCCAATTTCGATGCGCTGACCCATCTTCCGAATCGCCAGATGTTTCACAGCCGTCTCGAGCACGAAGCCGGCATCGCGCATCGCTCCCGGCAGCATATGGCCTTGATGCTGATCGACCTGGATCGCTTCAAAGAGGTCAATGACTCCTTGGGACACGACACAGGCGACATCCTGCTGATCGAGGCAGCCAGGCGCATCATTTCGTGCGTGCGCGAATCGGACATCGTCGCTCGCCTTGGCGGAGACGAGTTCACCGTCATTTTGCCCAACACCGGCGATACCAAGAGCATTGAACGCATCGCAAAGGCCATCATCCACAAGCTGGCCGAGCCCTTCGCGCTCGGCGCGGATGAGGCGTTTATTTCCGCCAGCGTCGGCGTCACGCTTTACCCCGACGACACCAGTGAACTGGACGTCCTTTTCAAGAATGCCGACCAGGCCATGTACGCAGCCAAAAACGCCGGGCGCAACCGCTTCAGCTACTTCACGCCCGACTTGCGCGTAGCGGCAGAAAAGCGCCTGCGTCTCACCAGCGATCTGCGTGCCGCCCTGCCTGGCGGACAGTTCAAGGTCTACTACCAACCCATCGTTGACCTGGCCACCGGGGAAATCCGCAAGGCCGAGGCGCTGATCCGCTGGCTGCACCCCGAGCGCGGCACCATCAGTCCGCTGGACTTCATTCCCCTGGCCGAAGACACGGGGCTCATCGTGCCAATCGGGGATTGGGTGTTCAAGCAGGCCGTGCATCAGGCCCGTCAATGGCGCGGCCGCTTCCATCCGTTTTTCCAGATCAGCGTCAACATGTCACCCATGCAGATCCGGCAAGACGGCCAGGTTTGTGCGCAATGGTCCGACTATCTCATGCGGGAAGGGATGCCGGGGCAGAGCGTTGTGGTGGAGATCACCGAGGGCCTGTTGCTGGACGCCGAACTGAACGAGAAGCTGCTGACCTTCCGTGACGCCGGCATCGGCATCTCGATCGACGACTTCGGCACCGGTTACTCGTCCCTGGCCTATCTCAAGCGCTTCGACATCGATTACCTCAAGATCGACCGTTCATTCGTGCAGAACCTCGGCTCAGACGGCGACAATCAGGCGCTTTGCGAGGCCATGGTCATGCTGGCGCACAAGCTGGGATTGAAGGTCATTGCAGAGGGGGTGGAGACGACGGAGCAGCGCGATTTTCTCATCGCCGTGGGTTGTGATTTCGCCCAGGGTTTTTTGTATTCCCAGCCGGTTCCGCCGGATCAGTTCGAGAGCTTGGTATGGCCGGATATCGAGAAACGGCAGGGTAGCCAGGCGTGCGTCACGCTTTAGTGGCTGAAGGAGTCAGCCCGCCCGAGCGTGCGGCATTTGGGTCTTGGGTTTCACCTTCACCCCGCAGGGGCAGGGCTAGCGCTAACTCAATCCGCACCCCCGAGCAAAAACCGAACGGCATCGCGCCACCAGCCGCCGTCCACCCGCTCAAACCAATCGTTGTGCTCGGCACCCGGCACCACACGCAACTGCCGGGGCGCCACCAGCCCGTCATGCAAGGCCACGCCAAAGCGCGCCGGGACGATGCTGTCGCGCTCCGCAACCACCACCACAACCGGGCGGTCGAACCTCGCCAGATTGGCCGCGCTGTCATAGCGGTCTCGCAGCAGCCACGACACCGGCAGCCAGGGATAGTGGTAGCCAGCAACATGTTGCAGCGTGTCCCACGGCGTAATCAGCAGCAGGCCTGCTGTCTTGTCCCGCTGGCGCGCCGCGGCCGCAGCCGCAACGCCGGCCCCCAGCGATTCGCCGATCACCAGCAGCAGGGCGCCGTATTGGCGATAGGCCTGCGCGATGATCTGCTCGGCATCAGCCACCAGGCTGGCTTCGCCCAACGGCCCCGGGCGCGGTCCGTAGCCCGGGTACTCGGCAAGCATCACGCGCACGCCCTGGGGCGCCAGCGCTGCGGCGTAGGCGCTACGGTGGCCGGCATGTCCGGCATTGCCATGGAACACAATCGCGGTGGCGCGCACTGGCCCGGTGGGCTCCGCAATCAAGCCCTTGAAGTCTTGCGAAGACGGCCACGCCCTTAGCCCGCCAGCAAGCAACTCCGGCAACGCCGCCTTGGCCGGAAAATACAGAAACTGGTCTTGCAGCGCCGCAAGGGCAGGGGACGGCAGAAGACAGCCGAGCCATAGCGCAAGCCCGGCGGTCTTCACCGCCATGCTCATGCCGATGCCCATGCCGGCATTGCGGCATCCCGGCAACCCCTCAGTCCACGCCGTTGCCATGCGCCTTATGCTGCGACGCCATCACCTGCTGCTGGGCGGGCGGCACGGCTTCGTAGTGACTGAGCTGGATCGTGTAGTTGCCGTGGCCGCCGGTGATGCTGTTCAGGCGCGATTGGTAGTCGTTCAACTCCGACAACGGCACCTGTCCCGCCACCAGAACGCTATTGCCCGCCGCGGTGCGCGTGCCACGCACCTGGCCGCGCTTGGCGGAAAGGTCGCTGATGATGTCGCCCATCGCCGCCTCGGGCATCGTCACCTCGATATCCACGATCGGCTCCAGCACGCTCGGCCGCGCCTTGAGCACGGCCTCGATAAAGGCCTTGCGCCCTGCAGCCGCGAACGCTACCTCCTTCGAATCCACCGAATGGCTCTTGCCATCGAACACGGTCACGCGCACGTCCTGCATCGGAAAGCCCGCCAGCGGCCCGCTTTCCAGCACCTGCCGGATGCCTTTTTCCACCGCGGGAATGAACTGGCCCGGAATCGCACCCCCCTTGACCGCATCGACAAACTCGAAGCCCGCGCCGCGTGGCAGCGGCTCCACGCGCAGCTGCACCTCGCCGAACTGGCCGGCGCCGCCCGTCTGCTTCTTGTGGCGATGATGCCCCTCGGCCTTGCCGCCGATGGTTTCGCGATAAGCGATCTTTGGCGGCCGCGTCACCACCTCCAGCTTGTACTGGCCGGTCAGGCGCTCCAGCGCGCAGCGCAGTTGCAGCTCGCCCAGGCCAAGCATCACCGTCTCATTGGTGCCCGCCGGATGCTCGATGCGCAGGCAGGGGTCTTCCGCGCCAAGCTTCTGCAGGACCTCCGACAAGCGCTGCTCGTTGCCGCGGCGCGCCGGCTCGATCGCCAGGCCATAGATCGGGGTGGGAAAGTCAAGCGGGGCCAGGTGGATGTTGCCGTCCTCGCTGGCATCATGCAGCACGGCATCAAAGGCGATCTCGTCGATCTTGGCCACGGCGCAGATATCGCCCGGCCCGGCCTGCGGCACCTCAACGCGCTCCTTGCCCTGCAGCATCAGCAGATGCGCCACCTTGAACGGCTGGCGCGCATCGCCGATAAACAGCAGGCTGTCACGCGTGACCGTGCCCTGGTGGATGCGGAACACAGCCATCTTGCCCAGATACGGGTCCATCGTGATCTTGAAGACATGCGCCAGCACATGCTTGTCCGGCACCGGCTCCGCGCGAATCGCCACCTGGCGCTCGCCCGCATCACGGTAAAACAACGGCGGATTGCCCTCGGCCGGGTTCGGCAGCAAGCGCACAAACACATCGAGCAGCTCCGTGACACCGGCCCCGCTGGCCGCCGAGGTAAAGCAGATCGGCACCAGGTGGCCCTCGCGCAGCGCCCGCTCGAACGGCGCATGCAACTGCTCCGGCGCAATCTGCTCGCCCTGCTCCAGATACAACTCCATCAGCTTCGGATCGATCTCCACCACCTGATCCACCAGCGCCTCGTGCGCCGACGCCACCGACAGGAAATCCGCCTCGCCAGCCGGGTTAAAGAAGCAATCCACCACCTCGCCGCCGCGCCCCGCCGGCAAGTTGATCGGCAAGCACTCCTTGCCAAACGCCTCCTGGATATCCGCCAGCAGCTTGGGCAGATCCACCTTCTCCTTGTCGATGCCGTTGACCACGATCATCCGGCACAACTTGCGCGCCTGCGCCCAGCCCATCATGCGCCGGGTCGTCATCTCGATGCCGGTCTGCGCGTTGATGACGATGGCAGCCGTCTCCACCGCCGCCAGGGCGCTCATCGACAGCCCGGAGAAATCCGGATAGCCGGGCGTGTCCAGCAGGTAGATGCGGGTGTCGCGATAGTGGAGGTGGGCCACCGCGGTGGTGAGCGAGTGGTGGTACTTGCGCTCCAGCGGATCAAAGTCGCAGACCGTGGTGCCGCGCTCCACGCTGCCGGGCATGTGCAGCGCACCTCCCTTGTGCAGCAGCGCCTCCACCAGGGAGGTCTTGCCGCACCCCGCGTGCCCCAGCAGGGCGACGGTACGAATTGCATCGGGACTATAAAGCATGGTCGCCCTCGTCCGGCAATGGCAGTGAGATCATTATTGGCGATATGGGGTGGGAACGCCATGTGGGGTGAATCCGGATTTGGGGTGGGGTGGGGACGGTGTGCGTGGTGGGGGTGTGCAGGCGCTTCTTTTTATGGTGCGCTGCGCAATGACTGGTTCGTTCCTGCAATTCACTTGGCGATGCCGTCGTCACAGGGGTGCTGCGGTTTCCGCTGTTAGCAGGTTTGCGTCGCGGGTAAGTCGCCAACGGCCGTCTGGATCTTTGCGCAGGATGGTGAGCGTGTAGCCGGAGCGGTGCATGGCGGGGCTGCCGTCAGGCGGCGTGACGGTCATGCGGATATGGTTGCGGAGGTAGGCCCAGCTACCTAGGACTTGGACTTCCTGGATGTCGTAGGTGCCGTCGATCTGGACGTTCTTCGTGCCTTCGGAGGCTGCGGCGAACTCCTTCTTGCCGAAGGGCGGCTGGCCGGGGGGGCATGAAGATGACGTCGTCGGTTATTAGGTCCAGGACTGTGGGGAGGTTGCCGGATTTGGTGGCGGTGAACCATGCTTCGACTACATCGCGGATGGCGTGTTCATCTTGGGTCATGTTGGGTTGCTCCGGTAGGGGTAGAGCCTTAGGATGGCACGTAGGGGACGGTGGCGGCCATGAAGCCAGCTCGTTAGAAACACTTGCGGAGTGAGTCGTCAACCGCCGCTATCAACCGATTCTGTTGAAAAACTCGGCATCACGGAACGTCGGCGCCTATCCTTGAGATCATCGTTCGACGAGGGTTTCGCCATGATGGGTCAACAAGTTGGATCGCAGGATAGGCTCTTCTACTCGTTCAACCTTGATGACCATGTGCCCCGTAGCCACCTCTTGCGTGGCATTGATCGGTTCTTCGATCTTGGCGATCTTCGCCAACACCTCGCGCCTTACTACAGCCACACCGGGCGCCCCTCGATTGATCCCGAGCTGATGGTTCGCATGCTCATCGTGGGCTACTGCTTTGGCATTCGGTCAGAGCGCCGCCTCTGCGAAGAGATTCATCTGAACCTGGCTTATCGCTGGTTCTGTCGGCTTGGTCTCGAAGATCCAATTCCCGATCACTCAACGTTCTCCAAGAATCGCCATGGCCGCTTCCGCGAAAGCGGCGCGCTGCGTCACGTGTTCGAGATGGTCCTTCGCCGTTGTATGGCGGAAGGGCTGGTTCAAGGCGAAGGCTTTGCTGTCGACGCGAGCATCATCAAGGCAGACGCAAATCGCTCCCGAGGCGTGGCGGGAACGGAGATCATCGATTGGAACCAAGGCGAAGGCCCTAGCCGCGCCGTTCGCGAATACCTTGCTGCGCTGGATGAGGTCAATAAAATCAAGGACGACGCAGCGTCCGAGGCAGAGCCTACGATCCCGCCGAAGAGCATCTCGTTGACTGATCCGGCATCGCGCTGGACCGCGGCACCCGGTGGCCCTGCCTTCTTTGCTTACTCGACCAACTACCTGATCGACCTGCACGCGGGAATCATCCTGGACGTCGAGGCCACCCCCGCGCATCGAACCGCAGAGGTGGAGTCAACGAAGACGATGATCAACAGAGTCGAAGAACGCTTTGCTCTTAAACCTCAGCGTCTTGCCGGCGATACCGCCTATGGGACCGCGCCAATGCTCGGGTGGATGGTCGAAGAGAAAGCGATCGCGCCTCATGTTCCAGTCTGGGACAAGACCCGTCGCGACGATGGCACGTTTCCGAGAGAGGACTTCCGTTGGGACGAGCAAGCCAATGAGTACCGCTGCCCTGGTGACAAGGCTCTGCGCAGCGATTGGCGTGCATATACGAACCCACGCACTCACATCACGAAGGCCGACACCGTCATCTATCGATCCAGCCAGCATGACTGTGGTGGGTGCGCGATGAAGAATCAATGCTGCCCAAACATGCCATTCCGCAAGATCGCACGCAGCGTCCACGAGAACGCGCGTGACGTGGCACGGAAGCTCTCGGCGACACCGGAGTTCAAGCGGTCGCGCAGGGAGCGAAAGAAGGTCGAAATGCTATTTGCTCATCTAAAACGAATCCTGAAACTGGATCGCTTGCGGCTACGAGGGCTAACTGGGGCACAGGACGAGTTCCTACTAGCAGCAACAGCGCAAAATCTGCGACGAATGGCAAAGCGGTTGATGCCGTTCGGTGAAGATATGAATGCGATAGCGGCTTAGCCGCGATGCACTAGGTCGGAAGACCCTCGAAGCTCGGGTGCCGCAGATCAACGCGAGCCCCACCGGGAGCGAACGCCTATCCCGATCGATATCCAAACCGAGTTTTTCAACAGAATCAACCCAAAGCGGACTGTCGACTTAGCGAAACGTCACAGGTACTTCTCGACGTATGGGCGGTTCTCTGCAGTGGTCTAATTTCCTCGGACAGGTCGATAGGGTGACAATCCATATCGACGAGGAAACAGATGACAAGACAACGCCGACAATTTGATGCCAGCTTCAAGCTGGAAGTAGTACGGATGGTGAAAGACCAGGGGCTATCGGTGGGCGA
>NZ_JBFTOQ010000038.1:0-68763 GCF_056398045.1 Cupriavidus sp. 05L411
CAGTTGCCGATGGGATATGGCGTGTGCACTTCGGCCCCATTGCCATAGGATTGATTGATGAACGCCAGGCGAAGCAGCACTACCTGACAATCAAAGTGTTACCCATGTGAGTGAACTCGTTTGTTACCCATGTGGTTGATTCGTACACCATACGGCCTCTGAACACCTACACGGCTCGCTTCGCATCGCGTGTGGGTGTCTCCCGCCTGACTGGCGGGAGACACGGCTACACCGAATCGATGTTCTGAGTCTCCCGCTGGGGAGAGGGCGGGCGCTCGCAGTGTCGCGCTGCGCTCGTATGCCCGGTCCGGGCTTTACGCCGCCATCACCTCGCCATACCGCTGCACATGGAAATCGCTGTCGCCCAGCAACGGGTCGATCATCGTCAGCCGCTTGAAGTAATCCCCAACCTCCAGTTCGTCTGTCATCCCCATGCCGCCGTGCAGTTGCACGGCTTGCTGGCCGACGAGGCGGCCGGCCTTGGCGACCGTGACCTTGGCGGCGCTGAGCATGCGGCGGCGTTGGGCGGGGTCGGTTTCGTCCAGGGCTTGCGCTGCCACGTAGGCCATCGACAACGCTAGTTCCTTTTGTACAAGCATGTCGGCCATGCGGTGCTGCAGCGCCTGGAACACGGCTAGCGGCTTGCCGAACTGCTGCCGCGTGCGCAGGTACTCGGCGGTGATCTCGATCAGTTTTTCCATGGTGCCGGCGGCTTCGGCGCATAGCGCGGCAATGCCGTGGTCGATGCCGTGGAGCAGGGCGGGCAGGCCGTCGGCTGCGTTACCGATCATGGCGCTGGCGTCCACGGTGACGTTCTGCAGGGCGAGGTCGGCGGCGCGCAGGCTGTCCATGGTGGGATAGCCGCGCACGGTGAGGCCGGCGGCATTGCCGGGTACCAGGAACAGGGCTAGCTCGTTGCTGCCGCAGACGCGTGCGGTGAGCAGGAAGGCGTCGGCGGCCTCGCCGTGCCAGGCCAGGCTCTTGTTGCCGTTAAGGACGTAGCCGTCGCCCTTGCGCTCGGCGCTGGCGCGCGCGGTCTCGGGGCGGTAGCGCGTGGTGGGTTCCAGGTAGGCGAGGGTGACCACGCGTTCGCCGGCGGCGATGGCGGGCAGCCAATCGCTTTTCTGGGCGGCGCTGCCGTAGGCGCTGAGCACGGCGGTGGCCATCACCGCGGTGGGCGTGACCGGTTCCAGCACCAGGCCACGGCCCAGTTCGCGCTGCACCACCAGCTGGCTGGCGGCGCTTTCGCCGAAGCCGCCGTATTCGCCGGGCACGGTCAGGCCGAGCACGCCCATTTCGGCTAGCTGTGCCCAGGTGGCGCGGTTGAGGCTGCCGCCGCCGCGGGCGCTCTTGCGGCGTTTATCGAAGGTGTATTCGGTATCGATGAAGCGGCGCAGGCTGTCCGCCAGCATCTGCTGTTCTTCGCTGTAGTTGAAGTCCATGACTGTGCTTGTTCCGTCTGTGCTCTCAGAAACCGAGGATCATCTTGGAGATGATGTTCTTCTGTACTTCGGTAGTGCCGCCGTAGATCGATGTCTTGCGCATGTCGAAGTACGTGGACGCGGCGGGCGCGGCCCAGGCCGGGGCGTGCAGCGGTGCGTCGGCGGGCGGTGCTTCGCCGGCTTCGAGCCAGCGCGGGGAGTAGGGCCAGGCATTGGGGCCGGCCACTTCCATCTGCAGCATGGCGAGGTCCTGCTGGATCTCGGAGCCACGGATCTTGACGATGGAGGCTTCCGGGCCGGGGCCGCGGCCGGCGTCTTGCGTGGCTACGCGCAGCAGCAGCATTTCCAGCGCCATGATGTCCATCTCGATGCGCGCGATCTTGTCGCGCATGCGCACGTCGTCGATCAGCGGGCGGCCCGCGCCGTCGGTGGCTTGCGCGGCGTAGTGCTTGAGCTGGCGCAGCTCGCGGTTGCAGTGGCCGATGCCGGCAATGCCGGTGCGCTCGTGGCCGAGCAGGTACTTGGCATAGGTCCAGCCGCGGTTTTCTTCCCCCAGCAGGTTGCCCGCCGGCACTTCCACATCCTCGAACCACACCTCGTTGACGTCGTGGCCGCCGTCCAGCGTGACGATGGGGCGCACGGTCACGCCCGGCGTCTTCATGTCGATCAGCAGCATCGAGATGCCTTCCTGCGGCTTGGACTCGCTGTCGGTGCGCACCAGGCAGAAGATCCAGTCCGCGAAGTGCGCCATCGTCGTCCAGGTCTTCTGGCCGTTGACGATATAGCGGTCGCCCTGGCGCACGGCGCGGGTCTTGAGCGAGGCCAGGTCGGAGCCGGAGCCGGGCTCGGAGTAGCCCTGGCACCAGAAGTCCTCCACCGTGGGGATGCGCGGCAGGAAACGCTCCTTGTGCTCCTGGCTGGCGTACTTCATCAGCACCGGGCCGATCATGGTCAGGCCGAAGGGCAGCAGGCGCGGCGCGCCCGCACGGAATGCTTCGATTTCGAAGATCAGGCGCTGCAGCGCGTTCCAGCCCGTGCCGCCCCATTCCTTGGGCCAGGTCGGCGCACCCCAGCCCCGCGCGTGCAGGATACGGTGCCAGCGCACATAGTCATCCTTCTCCACGCGCTGGTGAGCCAGCACCTTGTCGCGGATATCCGCGGGCAGGCTGGCCTGCACGAAACTCCGAACTTCTTCGCGGAACGCTTGTTCCGCCGCGCTGAAACGCAGGTCCATCTGTCTGTCCCCTCGGTTGGGAAGGCGGGCCGCCACCGGCCGCCGATTTGAGTCGTTGCCGGGATTTTATGGGTGGCAGGGCATTCGGTTCTTCCGCAATGGCAAAGCCGTCCTTTCGCGCTTGCGAACCGATGGACAGCGCAAGCCAGCCGCCTGCAAGCGCACATGCCAAGCAGAACACGGCCTTAGCCAAATCCAAATGGCACGCGGCTGACGCCTGCCGCACACTGGCGCAGTGCCGTCGCAGCACAAAAACAATTCACGCCGAGGAGACAGGCGATGCACCGCTGGACCATACGTTGCACCCGATGGCTTGCCCTATGCGGCTGGCTGGCGGCCACGGCGAGCGCATTCGCCGCTTATCCGGACAAGCCCGTCCGGCTGGTGGTGCCTTTCCCGCCGGGCGGCGCCACCGACCTGCTCGCGCGTGAAGTCAGCCATGCACTGTCCGTGCGGCTCGGCCAGTCGGTCGTAATCGAGAACCGGCCCGGCGCGGGCGGCAACATTGCCGCCGTGGCGGTGGCGCGTGCGCCGGCCGATGGCTATACCTTGCTGTTCGGCACCTTCGGCTCGCTGGCCGTCAACAAGAGCCTGTACGACAAGCCGGGCTACGACCCGCTCAAGGATTTCGCGCCGGTGGCCTCCGTGGCCTACCTGCCCAACGTGCTGGTGGTCCATCCCTCCGTCCCGGCCCGTAACGTGGCCGAGCTGCTGGCGCTTGCACGGCGCGAGCCCGGCAAGCTGACCTACGGCTCCTTTGGCAACGGCTCGTCGTCGCACCTGGCCGGCGAGCTCTTCACCCACATGGCGGGCGTGCGCATCGACCACGTGCCGTACAAGGGCAGCGCCCCGGCCATGACGGACCTGATCGGCGGGCGCCTGACCATGATGTTCGACAGCATCTCCACCGCGTTGCCATACGTGCGGGATGGCCGCGTGCGCGCGCTGGCGGTGACCACTGCCAAGCCGTCCGAGCAGTTGCCCGGCGTGCCGACGCTGGCCGCTGCCGGTGTGCCCGGCTATGAACTCACCGCGTGGTTCGGCGTAGTGGCGCCGGCCAATACTCCGGCCGCCATTGTCGATCGCCTCAACGCCGAGATCGTGGCGTCGCTCGCGCAGCCCGAGCTGGCGGCGCGGCTGGCCAGCCAGGGCACGGTGCCCTTTCCTTCGACGCCGGCGCAGTTCGGCACCTATATGCGCACCCAGTACCAGAAGTGGGACGGCCTGATCAAGTCAGCGAACATCCATCTGGATCAGTGAGTTCGCCACTCCCAACCATTCCCAGCCATTCCCAGCCGTTGCAACAGCCAGTCCGGTTTCAACCTAATCATCGCTTGCATCATGTCCTCTTTCCGCCCCGAGTTCATCCACGACATCCCCCGGCACTGGGCCGAGCAATCGCCCCAGGCGCCTTGCCTGCATGAGGCCAGCGGGGTGCTTAGCTACGGCACGCTGTGGCAGCGCATCACCGCCACTCGCGACTGGCTTGCCGCGCAGGGCGTAGGGCAGGGCGACCGCGTGATGGTGGTGGGCGAGAACTGCGCCGAGATGGTGGTGATGCTGTTTGCCTGCAGTGCGCTGCACGCGTGGCCGATCCAGGTCAACGCACGGCTCTCGCCGCGCGAGATCGACGGCATCCGCGCGCATGCGGAGCCGTTGTTGACGTTCTTTACCAGCCATGTCTCCGACGTAGCCGCGGCGCATGCCAGGCGGCTCGGCGCACAGCCCACCGATTGCGTGGCGCTCGATCCCGGCCTCGCCAGCCTGCGTGCCCCGGAGGTGCCGCCGCGCGTGAGCGCCGCCCAGGCGCGAGACGTGGCCACGCTGATCTATACCTCCGGCACCACCGGCGCGCCCAAGGGCGTGATGGTGCCGCACGCCGGCCTGACCATCTTCGCGCGGATCTCGGCCACCTCGCGCCATCTTGGTCCCAACGACATCGCCTACGGCGCGCTGCCGCTGTCGCATATCTTCGGCATCGCCACCGTGCTGATGGCCACGCTGTACGCGGGCGCCAGCCTGGTGATGCGGCCGCGCTTCGATGCGGCGGACGTGTTCGCCGCGCTGGAGTCCCCCGGCGTCACCATGCTGCAAGGCGTGCCCACCATGTTCACGCGCATCATGGCGGTGGCGCGGGAGTCGGCACTGGAGAGCGGCGCCGCCGCGTTTCCTCGCCTGCGCTATCTCTATACCGGCGGCGCGCCGCTGGACCCGACCCTCAAGCGCGACACCGAGGCATGGTTCGGCCAGCCGCTGCATCACGGCTACGGCATCACCGAATACGCCGGTTCGCTGTTCATCACCCGCATGGACGCGCCGCGCGCCGATTGCTCCGCCGGCTACATCGTCGAAGGCGTGGAGATCAACATCACCAGCGAACAGGGCGAGCCGATGCCCGCGGGTGAACGCGGCCAGATCCGCGTGCGCGGTCCCGGCGTGATGCGCGGCTATTTCCGCAACGCGGAGCAGACCGCCGAGGCGCTGCTGCCGGGCGGCTGGCTCAACACGGGCGATCTCGGCTTCCTCGGTGAAGACGGCGCGTTGTTTATCGTCGGCCGCTCCAAGGACCTGATCATCCGCTCGGGTTTCAACGTCTACCCGATCGAGGTGGAATCCGTCATCAACGCCTTCCCCGGCGTGCGCCAGTCCGCCGTGGTCGGGCGCGCTGCCGCCGATGGCAATGAAGAAGTCGTGGCCTTTATCGAAACGCAGCCGGGCGCGAAGCTGGACACCGCCGCCCTGGAGGCCTACCTGCGGGAAAGCCTGGCGCCGTACAAGCGCCCCGCGCAGATCCGCGTGATCGAGACCATTCCCACCACCGCCAGCGGCAAGCTTTTGAAGCAGCCGCTGCGCGCCATGCTGGACGGCACCGCCGTAGCGGCATGACCCCCGGCGGCGGCTGATTCGATGAACTCGCCGCCGCCAGCGCTTCGCCGCGGGCCGAAGCGTTCTCGCAGCCAGCGCCCCCGCACGCCCGGGCACTGGCAAGACGCACAATAAGGAGGAGACTGATGAAACGATGGATGATGGCTGGCATGCTGCTGGCCTTGGTGCAAGGCACCGCAATGGCGGACAACTATCCGGCGCGCCCGGTGAAGCTGATTGTGGGCTACGCCCCGGGCGGCCCGGTCGATACCGCCGCGCGCATCTATGCCGACTACCTGGGCCGCACGCTCAAGCAGCCGGTGGTGGTGGACAACCGCGCCGGCGCCAGCGGCGCCATTGCCGCGGACCTGACGGCAAAGGCAACGCCGGACGGCTACACGCTGTACTTCGTGGCCAGCCCCACCATGACCATGACGCCGCTGATCCAGAAGTCGGTGAACTTCAATCCCACCAAGGATTTCACCTACATCGGCCTGATCAACGATTACACCAACGTGCTGCTGATCAACAAGGATTTCCCCGCCAAGGATGTCACCGAGCTGGTCGAGTACGCGCGCAAGCATCCGGAAGGCGTCAGCTTCGGCTCGGCCGGCGTGGGCGCGTCCAACCACTTGTCCGCCGAGCTACTCGCGCAGATGGGTGGGGTGAAGATGCTGCACGTGCCGTACAAGGGCAACTCGCCGGCGATGGCCGATGTGATCGGTGGCAAGGTGACCTTCATGTTCGACATCACCGGCACTGCCATCGGCCATATCCAGGGGGGCAAGGTGCGCGCGCTCGCGGTGACGTCGAAGACGCGCAACGCGGCGCTGCCGACCGTGCCGACCATGATCGAGTCCGGCATGAAGAACTATGACCTGACCGGCTGGTACGCGCTGATCGGCCCGCAGAAACTGCCCGCCGATGTGGTGGACAAGCTGGTCAAGGCGCAGAAGTCGATCGGCGACGATCCTGCCTTCAAGCAGCGCATGACGCAGGGCGGCTACGATCTCAATATCACCGGGCCGAAGCCGCTGGCCGACCGCATTCAGCGCGAACTGAAGCTGTGGGGAGGGGTAGTGAAGACGGCGAACATCCAGGTGGATTGAGGCCGGATGGCTCCCCTCACCAGCTTGCGGGAGAGGGGAGCGCGGCGCCGTTCAGGCGCCCGGTGCGCGCTTGCGCAGCAGGTAGCGCTGCACGCCGTCGAGCACCAGCGTGCCGTGCTGGTTATGCACCGTCGAGCGCAAGGTCAGCACGCCGGTGGTGCGGTTCGGTGCGAGCTCGCTGACTTCCAGCGCGCTGTACAGCGTATCGCCCACATAGACCGGATGCAGGAAACGGCTGCTCTGGTCGAGAAACCCCTTCAGCGATTCTTCCACCATATGCGGGAACAGGCCGGCACCCGCCGCCGTCTGGATCAGCACCTGGTAGCCGTGCGCCAGCATGTGCGGCATGCCGTGGGCGCGGCAATACTCTGCGTCGTAATGCACCGGATGGTTGTCGCCGCTCGCCAGCTGGAAGGCGGCGAACAGTGCTTCGGTCATGGTGCGCGAGGGCAGCACAAAGCGTTCACCGGGCACAAAATCTTCGAAATAACGTTGTTCGCACATGCGGTGGCCGCGTGGGTCGAAGCGGGTCGCTTCGGGGTTCGCTGTGGATGGCTTGATGGTCATCGGTCGGTGTCAGGGTTGGTGGCGCGAAGCAGCGCGCCTGCAGAAGAAACCACGCTGCGCCATGGCCTGGCGCAGCGCGGGCGCAGGGTCAATCCGGTCAATCCGGCTTGATGCCCAGCCGCTCCACCAGCGCCTTCTCCTGCGCGATCTGCTGCAGGGCAAAGCGGGTGTAGCCGGCGCTGTCCAGGTACATCAGGTCCTGGTCCTGCTGCTTGAGCGCGGCCAGATGCTGGGGATCTTCCGCGGCGCGCCGCAGCGCATCCTGCAGGATGTTGACCACCTTGGGGTCCATGCCCTTTGGCCCGGCCACGCCGTAGGGCGAGTTCGAGACGATGTCATAACCGAGCTCGCGCAGCGTGGGCGCGTCGGGCCAGCGCGGGGAACGCTGCGCCGTCCATAGATTCAGCCAGCGCAACTTGCCCGCATCGACCAGCGTGCCGGCTGCGCTGCCGGCGGCGCAGAGCTGCACATGGTTGCCCATCAGCGAGTTCAGGCAGTCGGCATCGCCCTTGAAGGGCACGTGGTTGACGGTGAGGTTCTCCTTGGTCACCAGCTCGATCATGGTGATGTGCGGCGAGCTGTACTGGCCCGGCGAGCCGTAGCTCACGGTACCCGGCCTGGCGCGCGCATCGCGCAGGAAATCGCTCCAGTTCTTCCACGGGGAATTGGCCGGCACCACGACGCCAAAGGTATAGCCAGTGATGCGCGAGAGGTAGGTGAAATCGCGTACCGGGTCAAAGGCGGTCTTCTGGATGAAGGGCTGACGGAAGACGGTGACCGGCATCATCGACAGCGTGTAGCCATCGGGTTTCGCTTGCCGCAGGGCAAGCGCGCCCATGGTGCCGGCCACGCCCGGCTTGTTGTCCACCACCACGGTCTGCCCGAGGGACTTCTGCAAGGCCACGGCAAACTGACGGACTACCACGTCGGTGGTGCCGCCCGGCGCATAGGGCACGATCAGTGTCACCGGGCGGGTGGGATAGGTGGGAGCGGGCTGCGCCTGGACCAGCGTGGCGCAGCCTAGAACGATAGCGGCGCTAGCTACGCGCCATGGATTGCGGACTGCGTGCATCGGAAGTCTCCTCTTGTTGTTGTTCCCTTCGATCCCGATGTTGTCGTTGTTATCGTTGTTGCTGTCCTTGCGCGGGTCAGTGCTCCACCACGGCCCATGCGTCCATCGCCTGGCCCCCGGCATCGTCACCGGTCCACAAGGTGACCTTGCCTGGCGTGCCGGCATCGGCTGCGCCGCCCACCGTCACCGTGTCGTGATCGAATATCGGGGCCAGCCCGCGGAAGCCGAAACGGCGCACCGTGGCGCCGGGCATCTCGCGCGCCAGCAGGTCCAGCGTGAGCATCGCCTGCAGCGGGCCGTGCACGACCAGGCCGGGGTAGCCTTCCACGTCGCGCACGTAGTCGTGGTCGTAGTGGATGCGGTGGCCATTGAAGGTGAGCGCGGAGAAACGGAACAGCATCACCGGGTCGGCGCGCAACTGGCGCTGCCATTGCGCCTGGTGCGCCAGGCGCGGCCGCGCGGGCAGTGGCTGCCCCGGCTCCGGCATGGCGCGATAGACCAGGTCCTGGCGCTCGGTCAGCGCGACCTCGCCCCTGACGGTGAGCACATGCTCCACGGTGACAAACCACAGCTCTCCGCTGCGCCCGCTCTTGTGCTCGACATTGCGGATGGTGGAGGTGCGCGTCACCGTATCGCCCACGCGCAGCGGCTTGCGGAAATCCAGTTCGCCGCCGGCCCACATGCGGCGCGGCAGCGGCACCGGCGGCATGAAGCCGCCCAGCGCCGGGTGGCCGTCCTGGCCGAGCTCGCGCTGCGGGGCGCGCGGCAGGAAGTAGAGCCAGTGCCACAGCGGCGGCAGCGGGCCGCGCACCAGCGCGTCGCCGTCGAGGTCGAGCGTGGCCGCGAGGCCGATCACGGGTTCCGGGGCGAGCGTCTCGGTGCGGCTTTCACTGCGGCCGATCCAGGTGCGCAGGGTTTCGAGTTGGGTCATGGCTGGGGGATCGCGGGTTCGGTGCCGGTTAGCGCGGCCAGCGCGAGCATGCGCCGGGCCTGTTCGATGACGGGGCGGTCGACCATCTTGCCGTCGACCTGCACGGCGTGGCTGCCGCTGGCGGTGGCGTCCAGCACGCGCTGCGCCCAGTCCAGTTGCTCGGGCGTGGGCAGGAAGCCCGCGCGCACCGCGGCAAGCTGGGCCGGATGAATGCACAGCTTGGCGGCAAAGCCGAGGGCGCGCGCGTGGGCTACATCGTCGGCGAGCACGGCTTCGTCCTTGAGCGCGGTGGTGACGCCATCCACGGGCGGCGGCAGGCCGGCCACGCGTGAAGCCAGCACAATGCGCGAGCGCGCCATCAGCAACGCTTCGCGGGCATGGGCGCAACCCAGGTCCACGGCGAAGTCCAGCGAGCCAAAGGCCAGCCGCGACACGCCTTGCGCGGTGGCGACCGCATCGATGCCGTGCAGGCCGCACGCGCTCTCGATGATCGCCACCAGGCGGCCCTGCGGGTTGACCTGCGCCAGTGCCCGGGCGATCTCGCCAAGCGCGGCCGGGTCTTCTGCCTTGGGCACCAGCAAGCCGGCCAGCGGCGCGCCGGGCGGCAGGGCGCGCAGCCATGCCATGTCGGCGGCAAAGGCCGCCGAGCTGGCGTCGTTGATGCGCACATAGGCCTGCGCCGGCGAGCCGCGTTCCAGCAGCCACGCGGCAATGGCCGCGCGCGCGGCGGGCTTGGCGTCCGGATGCACGGCGTCCTCGAGATCGAGGATCAGCGCATCGGGCGCGGCGGCCGCGGCTTTGTCGAAGCGTTCGGGCCGGTCGCCCGGCACGAACAGATAAGTCATGGCGATGGTGACGGCGGACATGAAGCGAGTCTCGGTAGGATTGGCCACGTTATTTCGCGGCGGGCAGCCAGTCGTTGACGTTCGCCTGCTTCTCCAGCGCCCACACGCGGGCAATGATGGTGCGCATCTCGGCCTCGCACGCGCCGTGGCGGAACGCGCCCAACTGCAGCGCCTTGGCTTCGAGTTCAGGGCGCGACAGCGTATTGCCCGGATCGCCCTTGGGCACGTCCACGCGGCCCGCCAGCGTGCGGCCGTCGGTGGTCTTGACGGTGACGCGGCCAATCCACTGGCGCGGATAAGCGGCATTGATCTCGTCGTCGAGTTCCATTTCCACCTTGTCGCGGAAGGCAGCCACCTTGGCATCCTGCAGCGCATGGTCCTCGAACTCGCCCAGGCCGGCGTGCGCGTGCACGGCGACCAGGCCCAGCACCGTGCCCATGGAGAACTTGGCCTGGTGGATGGTCTTGGGGTCGGTCACGGGGCCGAGCACATCGATGGCGCCCTGGTGTACGTGCGCGGTCACGCTGGCGATCTGGTCCGCGCTGATCTTCTCGCGCAGCATCAGGTCCTTGAGCGCATCGGCCGCCGGGTGCGTGTGGCGGCACGAGGCGAAGAACTTGAACGAGGTCTCGGCGGTGGCCCAGCGCTCGCCCAGGCCGTCGGTCAGGGCGGCGGGGTTGGCGTCGCTGGACATGCCGGCGGCCATGCCCTGCGGGCCTTCCAGGATGCGCTTCGCGCCGGTAAAGCCCGCGCGTGCGATCCAGGCGGACATCAGGCCGTCGGCAGCTGCCTTGGCGGTGTGCAGTTGCTTGGAGTCCGCGGCGTCGCGCAGGAATTCCCACAGGCCGGCGGCCTGCGTGCCGGCCGAGCCGAGCGCCTGGTTGATGCCCTCAGCGTCCATGCCATAGAGCTTGGCGACAGCGGCGGCTGCCGCCAGCGTGCCGACGGTGCCTGTGGTGTGGAACACACGATAGTGCGAGCGGCCCATGAATTCGCCGATGCGGATGCCCGCCTCGTAGCCGGCGATGGACGCCAGCAGCACTTCGGCGCCGCTCTTGCCTTCGGCCTGCGCGGCAGCGATCACGGCGGGGAACACCACGGCGGCGGGATGCAGCACCGAGCCGTTATGCACGTCGTCCTGCTCCACCACGTGGGAGGAAGCGCCATTGATCAGGGCGGCAAAGTACGGCGAGGTGCGGCGGCGATCCACCAGCACCTCGGCCGGGCCCTGCTGCGGGCCCATGGCGGCGACGAACTCCTGCAGCTTGCGCACCGCCGGTGCATCCTTGCCGGCGATGGCGGAGGCAATCCAGTCGAGGAACAGGTCCTTGGTGCGCGCAACAACGTCGGCGGGCACGTCGGCCAGCGTGAAGCGGGCCAGGAATTCGCACAGCTGGCGGGTAGGGTAGGTGTGGTCAGTGGCTTGGCTCATGCCGGCTCCGGGCGGTGTTCTGGGGTGGTGGTCTGTCTTTCTGTTCCTCCCCTCTCCCACGCCGGTGGAAGAGGGGGGCCATGCCTGCGCGAGGCTGCGCGTCGGCGTCATGGCTTTGTGCTGTCATTCAAATCGTCTTGCTGTCCGTCATCCTGGCAATCTCGCCCGCGCCGTAACCCAGCTCCGCCAGGATGGCCGCGCTATGCGCGCCCAGCGCCGGGACGTCGCCCATCACCGGTTCCACGCCCGACAGGTTGGCCGGCGGCAGCAACGCCCCGATGGGGCCGCCGGGGCTGGCTACTTCGCGCCAGCGTCCACGTGCGGCCAGTTGCGGGTGGTTCCACACGGCCTCGATATCGTTCATGGGCGCGTTGGCGATCTGCGCGTCGTCCAGCAGCGCTTCGACCTGCGTCACCGTCATCGGCGCGAAACGCGCTTCGATCAGCGCGGTCAGCTCGGTGCGGTTCTTGACGCGCCCCGAGTTGGAGGCGAAGCGCTCGTCCTTGAGCAGCTCCGGCTGCGCCAGCACCTTGTTGCAGAAGGCTTGCCATTCACGCTCGTTCTGCAGCCCGAAGATCACGCTGCCGCCGTCGCCGGTACGGTGCACGCCATACGGCGCGATGGCCGGGTGCGACGCGCCAAATCGCGCCGGCGCGTTGCCGCCGTAGTGGCCGAAGTACAGCGCGTAGTTCATCCACTCGGTCAGCGCCTCCAGCATGGTCACCTCCACGCGCAGGCCCTGGCCGGTGCGTCCGCGCTGCAGCAGCGCGCAGAGGATGCCGCTATAGGCGTACATGCCAGCCGCGATGTCGGCGATGGAGATCCCCGCGCGGGATGGCTCATCGGCGCTGCCTGTGATGCCGATCAGGCCGGCGGCCGCCTGGATCAGCAGGTCGTACGCCTTCTTGTCGCGATAGGGGCCGGCGTCTCCGTAGCCGGAAATATCGCAGACGATCAGCTTGCCGTAGCGCGGGTGCAGCGTGTCGAAATCCAGCCCCATGCGTGCAGCCGCGCCGGGCGCGAGGTTCTGCACCAGCACGTCCGCGTCGGCCAGCAGGCGGTGCAGCACGGCTTGCGCCTCGTCCTGCTTGAGATCGAGCGTCAGGCTTTCCTTGCCGCGATTGAGCCAGACGAAGTGCGAGGCCTGGCCATGGACGGTCTCATCGTAGCCACGCGCGAAATCGCCCACGCCGGGGCGTTCCACCTTGACCACGCGGGCGCCGAGGTCGGCCAGCTGGCGGGTTGCGAACGGCGCGGCCACGGCGTGTTCGAGGGAGACGACGCGGACGCCATCGAGCGGGCGGATGCCCTGGTGCGTAGCAAGCATGGGGGCGGCCCTCAGAACGAACGTGGCAGCTCGAGCACGTGCTCGGCCACATACGACAGGATCAGGTTGGTGGAGATCGGCGCGACCTGATACAGGCGCGTCTCGCGGAACTTGCGCTCGATGTCGTATTCGGCGGCGAAGCCAAAGCCGCCGTGCGTCTGCAGGCAGACGTTGGCCGCTTCCCACGACGCATCGGCCGCGAGCAGCTTGGAGATGTTGGCTTCCTTGCCGCAGGGCTTGCCGGCATCGAACAGCGCGGCGGCCTTGTAGCGCATCAGGCTGGCCGCTTCCACGTTCACATAGGCACGCGCGATGGGGAACTGGATGCCCTGGTTCTGGCCGATCGGGCGGTCGAACACGATGCGCTCGCGCGCATAGTTGCTGGCGCGCTCGATAAACCAGTAGCCGTCGCCGACGCATTCGGAGGCGATCAGGATGCGCTCGGCGTTCAGGCCGTCCAGGATGTACTTGAGGCCTTTGCCTTCCTCGCCGATCAGGTTCTCGGCGGGGATTTCCAGGTTGTCGAAGAACAGTTCGTTGGTCTCGTGGTTGACCATATTGCGGATCGGCCGCACCGTCAGGCCCTTGCCGATGGCCTCGCGCAGGTCCACCACGAACACCGACAGCCCCTCCGACTTGCGCTTGACCTGGTCCAGCGGCGTGGTGCGTGCCAGCAGCAGCATGAGGTCCGAGTGCTGCACGCGCGAGATCCACACCTTCTGGCCGTTGATGACGTAGCGGTCGCCCTTCTTCACGGCGGTGGTCTTGAGCTTGGTGGTATCGGTGCCGGTGGTGGGCTCGGTCACCGCCATCGACTGCATGCGCAGCTCGCCCGAGGCGATGCCCGGCAGCCAGCGCTGCTTTTGCTCGGCCGAGCCGTGGCGCAGCAGGCAGCCCATCACATACATCTGGCCGTGGCAGGCGCCGGAGTTGCCGCCGGTGCGGTTGATCTCCTCCATGATGACGGACGCGGCGGTCAGCGGCAGGCCCGAGCCGCCGTACTCCTCCGGGATCAGGGCGGACAGCCAGCCGGCCTTGGTCAGCGCCTGCACGAACTCTTCGGGGAAGGCGTTCTGCTCTTCCACGCGTTGCCAGTAGGCGGAATCGAAGCCGGTGCACAGGGCACGCACGGCTTCGCGGATGTCGGGATACGGCTGGTCGTGCGATGGTTCTGCGAACATGAAAAGGGGCCCCGGTATGGACGTTATATGGACTTGATGGGATTTAGCTTGCGGCCATTATTCCCGAGGGCCTGCCGTGCGGTAATTCGGATTTGCGAAAGAGCGGCTTAGCGCCCCCGGAAGCAGGCCGGGCGGGCAAGGCACGGGTGTGGGCGGCGCCGCACGCACTTGCCCGCGACCCGGGGCTTCTGGCGGGCGTTGCCCACCCTTAGGGAAATCCGTATTGCATATACGTCGCTTTATCGCCACGCTTGCCGGAAACAATAACGCGATAACGCCGCGCGGCCGCACAGGCCGACGCGGGCGGGCACTAGCCGGCATAACCCGGCCAATCCACCACGATGGAGACAAAAGACATGGCAGGCAGCAAACAGCAGCGGCACGGGCAGGGCGGCAGCGAACACGTAGCGCAGACGAGGCGGGCCCAGGCACCATGGCGCTGGATGGCGCTCGCCGCGCTGGCCGCGGCAGCCGCACTCACCGCACCTGCCCCGGCGCGCGCCGCCGATGCCTACCCCACCAAGCCGATCACCATGGTGGTCCCCTTTGCCGCGGGCGGCCCCACCGACGTGGTGGCGCGCACCATGGCCGCGGCCATGTCCAAGACCCTGGGCCAGAGCGTGGTGGTGGAAAACCGGCTCGGCGCCGGCGGCACCGTCTCCGCCGCCTACGTGGCCAAGGCCGCGCCGGACGGCTACACCATCTTGATCCACCACAATGGCATGGCCACCGCGCCGGCGCTGTACAGCAAGCTCCCTTACAAGCCGCTGACGGATTTCAGCTTTGTCGGCCAGGTGGCCGACGTGCCCATGACCCTGCTCGGCCGTCATGACTTGCCAGCCAGGACATTGCCTGAGCTGATTGCCTACATCCGCCAGAACCAGGGCAAGGTCAACCTGGCCAATGCCGGGCTGGGCGCGGTCTCGCAGCTGTGCGGCATGCTGTTCCAGAAAGCCATCGGCGTGGAGCTCACAGCCATTCCCTACCAGGGCACCGCGCCCGCGATGACCGCCCTGCTGGGCAGCCAGGTCGATATCCTGTGCGACCAGACCACCCAGACCCTGCCGCATATCAAGGCCGACAAGGTCAAGCTCTACGGCGTCACCACCAGCACGCGCATCAAGGCCTTGCCTGACACTGCCACGTTAGCCGAGAGTGGGCTCAAGGGCTTTGAGGTCAAGGTCTGGCACGGCATCTATGCCCCGCATGGCACGCCGCCCGCGGTCATCGACCGGCTCAACGGTGCCTTGCGCACCGCGTTGAAGGACCCGGCGGTAGCGGCGCGGCTGGCGGACCTGGGCGCGGAGATCGTGCCGGAGGACAAGCAGACGCCGGAAGGGCTGCGCACCTGGCTGAAGTCGGAGATCGAGAAATGGTCGCCGATCATCAAGGCAGCGGGGGTGAAGGCGGATTGAGCGCCGGGCGCGGGATCGCCGCAGCGCAAAGATAGTAAGATTTCCGGATCCATGCGCCAGTGCTGGCCCATCGGCTGAAGCTGATCGCGCCAGCACTGGCTCTTCCACTACGGATCCGGGAGCCCCCCTTGTTCGATCGCGCCAGACAGCACTTCGCTGCGCTAACCACCCGCGCCGGGTTTCACTCGCTGCGCCTCGTGCGCCAGACCGGCGAGCACTGCGTGATGCGGCGCGGCGTCGCCGAGCCGCCGTCCTTCATGCAGGACATGGGCGCCATGCTCAGCGTGCGGCTGGATGGCGTGGAGGCCTACGCCGCCACCAGCGATCTCAGCGTGGCCGGCTTGCAGCGCGCGCTCGACAGCGCCGAGGCACTCGCCCGGCGGATCGCCGGGCGTGGCCTGGTCGACCTGCGCGGGCTGGAGCCGCCGCAAGGCCAGGCCCGCTACGAATCCCCTGGCTGGCATGGCGCGTTCCCCGGGCTGGCCGAACGATTCGCCCTGCTGGCGGCGGTGTCCGCCAGCGTGCCCGCCGATCCGCGGCTGGTGAACTGGCTGGTTTATCTCGATCACCAGCGCCATGAGCAGCTCTACCTGAATAGCGCAGGCGCCGAACAATGGCAGGCTCTGCGCTTCGTCTATCCCGGCATCAGCGCGACCGCCTTCGACGGCAGCGACAGCCAGACCCGCAGCTTTGGCGGCTTCGGCAGCGGCCAGCAGGGCGGGGCGGAGGTCATCGCGCGGCTCGGCTTCGCTGGCGCCGCATCGCGGGTGGCGGACGAAGCCTTGCAGTTGCTGCTGGCGCCCAACGCGCCGAGCGGCCCTACCGACTTGCTGCTGATGCCGGACCAGATGATGCTGCAGATCCACGAATCCATCGGCCATCCGCTGGAACTGGATCGCATCCTCGGCGATGAGCGCAATTACGCTGGCACCAGCTTTATCGGGCTGGAGGACTTCGGCCGCTACCAGTACGGCTCGGACCTGCTCAATATCAGTTTCGACCCGGGCATTCCCGAGGAACTGGCCAGCTATGGCCACGATGACGAAGGCCAGCCCGCGCAGAAGGCCTTCCTGATCCGGGATGGCCTGTTGCTGCGCCCGCTGGGCGGCGCGCTGTCGCAATGGCGCAGCGGGCTGCCGGGCGTGGCAAACAGCCGAGCCTGCAACTGGAACCGCCCGCCCATCGATCGCATGGCCAACCTCAACCTGGAGCCGGGCGACCGCACCATGGCGCAACTTATCGGCGGCATCGAACGCGGCATCCTGATGTCGTCCAACCGTTCGTGGTCCATCGACGATGCGCGCAACAAGTTCCAGTTCGGCTGCGAATGGGGGCGCCTGATCAAGGACGGCGAGCTCAAGGGCGTGGTCAAGAACCCGAACTATCGCGGCGTTTCCGCGAATTTCTGGCGCAGTCTGGCTGCCGTTGGCGATGCCAGTACCTTCGAGGTGCACGGCACGCCGTACTGCGGCAAGGGCGAGCCTAACCAGGTGGTGCGCGTCGGCCATGCTTCGCCGGCCTGTGTGTTCAAGCAAGTGGAAGTCTTTGGAGGTGCCGCGTGATGACGGATGCGCAGTCGTTGTTTGCGGCGCTGGCCGAGGATGTGCGCAAGGCGCTGGGAGAGGGCGAAGCCTTCACGCTGTGGTACAGCGCGGAGGCGTCCGAGTTCATCCGCTTCAACCGCGCAAGGGTGCGCCAGGCCGGACAGGTGCGGCAGGCCACGGCGCGGCTCCAGCTGATCCGCGACGAGCGCCACGCCAATATCGCCGTCGCGCTGTCGGGCGATCCCGCGACCGATCGGCAGCGCCTCGCCGACGGCTTGCTGCAGTTGCGCGAGGCCATCGGCCAGTTGCAGCCGGACCCCTACCTGATGCTGGAGCGCGCGCCCTGGCAGCGCACGCTGGCCGATGCGGCCGCGCCGCCGGACACCGCAGAAGTGCTCGCGCAGATAGATGAGGCCGCGCATGGGCTCGACCTGGTCGGCATTTATGCCGCCGGCCCGCTCTACCGTGGCTTCGCCAGCAGCTTCGGCGCTTTCGGCTGGCATGCCGCACAGGGCTTCCACTTCGACTGGAGCCTGTTCCACGAGAACGGCCAGGCCGTGAAGGCCGACTACGCGGGCTCGCGCTGGGACGCCGCCGAGTTCGCCAGCCGCTTTGCACAGGCGCGCCGGCAGCTGGAGCACCTGGGCAAGCCGCAGCGCGTGTTGCCGCCCGGCGACTACCGGGCCTACCTGGCCCCCGCCGCCCTCGACGATGTGCTCGGCATGTGTTCCTGGGGCGGCTTCTCGGCCCGCGCGCTGGCGCAGAAGGAAAGCCCGCTGCAGCGGCTGTACGATGGCGGCGCCCGGCTTAGCCACTTGCTTGACCTGGATGAACGCGCGAGCGGCACGCTGGCTCCGGCCTTCGGCCCGGAAGGCATTCCACGCAGCGACGTGACGCTCGTCCAAGCGGGGCTGCCTGCTGGCCGCCTGGTCTACCCACGCAGCGCGCGCGAGTACGATCTCGCCGCCAATTCCGCCAGTGCCGGTGAGGCGCCAGAGTCCCTTGCCATGGCGGCCGGCAAGCTCGCGCAGGACGACGTGCTTGCGGCGCTTGGCACGGGCCTCTATATAGGTAACCTCTGGTATCTCAACTGGTCCGATGCGCCGGCGGCCCGCATGACGGGCATGACGCGCTTCGCCACGTTCTGGGTGGAAGATGGCCGCATCCAGGCACCGCTTGGCACGATGCGCTTTGACGACAGCATCTACAGCTTCCTGGGCGAGCACCTCGAGGCGCTGACCAGCGAGCGGCAGTTGCGGGTGTCGAGCAATACCTATGGCGAGCGGCAGACCGATTCGGCGCTGTTGCCAGGTGCGCTGACCGGAAAACTAACGTTGACGCTCTGAGCGAATGAGGAGCTGGCGCACTGGCTCCTCAGCTTTGCCCGAACTCGTCTCGCGGTGAGTGCATGCAGGCGTCACCAGCATGACCGAATCCAGACGGAATTCGGTCTGGCGTCCATTTCGCGCAATGACCAGATGCGGGCTGGCCGGGAGTCCCGCTCAAACCGGCTCCCGCGCCGCATCCGTCAGATACTGAATCAACGTCTCCGCAAACTGCGGCAACTCCCGCCCCGGCCGGCGCACCAGACGCAGATCGCGCTTGGCCCATTCATCCTCAAGCGGAATAAACCGCAGCACCTTGCGGCTGGCATAACGCCGCGCGCAGCTATTGGGCACGATGGCGATGCCCGCGCCTGCCTCCACCATTCGGCACACGGCGTCGAAGCTGCCCAGCTGGATGCGCAGGCTGATGCGCTTGCCCATGCCGCTGGCGATGCGGTCCAGGAAGGACTGGATGGCGCTGAACTGGTTCAGGCCCACGAAGCGGCAGGTATCCAGCAGGTCGGCAAAGTGCAGGCTGGTGAATTGCGGCAGCGGGTGGTTGACCGGCGCGATCACGATCAGTTCGTCGCTGCAGAGCTGCATGACCTCCAGGTCATTGGTGGCGACCTCGCCGGCGACGATGCCGAGGTCCGCCGCACCGGCGCTGATGGACGAGACGATGGCCTGGGAAAGCTGCTCTTCCAGTTCGATATCCACGTCCGGGTTCTCGGCCAGGAAGCGCGACAGCGCGGTGGCGAGGAAGGAGTTGGTGGCGGTAGTGTTGGCCAGCAGGCGCACGCGGCCCTTGACGCCTTTGGCGTAAGGGCGCAGGTCCGAGTGCAGGCACTCCAGTTCGCGGAACACTTCGCGCGCGTGGCGCAAGAGGGCGTCGCCGGCGGGCGTCAGGCGTACGCCCTTGACCTGGCGGATCAGCAACTGGGTCTGGAAGGCCTCTTCCAGTTGCTTGATGCGGGTGCTGGCGGCGGGCAGGGAGAGGAAGCTGCGCTCGGCGGCGCGGGTCAGGTTTTCGGTTTCGCCGACGTTGAGGAACAGGCGCAGGTCGGTCAGGTCGTAATGCATGTGTTTCGCTGGGCCAAAGGCCTCTTTTGTCAATCGTGAATAGCAATGTCCCCGCCGTCAATTTATCGTATTCGGCGTGGCAAGAGAACCATAAAGGCCGGCTCGTCCGTATTGCGCGGGCGGTTACCGGCTTGCCTTGCGCAAAGGCGGCGCGAAACCCGAGCCGCCGCGCAGCCACCCAGGAGGACGACACATGACAGTTCGGCGCTACAGCGCAAGCAGGCTGGCGGGCGTGGCCACCATGCTGGGCGTGGCTACCTTGGCCACCATGGGCGGCGCTGCCGCAGCCGACTATCCGGACAAGCCGGTGCGCCTGATTGTGCCCGCGGCGGCGGGAGGCACCACCGATATCGCCTCGCGGCTGGTCGGCAAGCGCCTCTCCGAGCTGCTGGGCCAGCCCGTGGTGGTGGAAAACCGTGCCGGCGCGGCCGGCATCGTCGGCGTGCAGGCACTGCGCCAGGCCGCGCCAGACGGCCATACGCTGATGATGGGCAATATCGGCCCCAATGCCATCAACTACGGCCTGTACAAGCAACTTCCCTACCGTGCCGAGGACTTCGCGCCGATCACCATGGTGGTCTCGGTGCCCAATGTGCTGGTGGTCAACGCCAAGGTGCCTGCCCGCAACGTGGCGGAACTGGTCGCGCTGGCCAGGTCCCAGCCGGGCAAGCTCTCGTTTGCCTCGTCGGGGACCGGGCAATCGGTGCACCTGTCCGGCGAGCTGTTCAAGAAGCGCACCGGCATCGACATCATCCATGTGCCATACAAGGGTGCCGCGCCGGCCGTGGCCGACCTGGTCGCCGGGCAGGTGACGATGATGGTGGACAACCTGCCCAGCTCGCTGCCGCATATCCAGTCCGGCAAGCTGCGCGCGCTGGCGGTGACCAGCGCCACGCGCGTGGCCGAGTTGCCCGACGTGCCCACCATGAAGGAAGCCGGGCTCGACGACTTCCAGGTGACCGCATGGTTCGGCCTGGTGGCGCCGGCGGGCACGCCGGCTGCAGTGGTCTCGCGCCTGCAAAAGACGGTGGCCGGCATCCTGGCCGAGCCCGAAGTGAAAACGCGCCTGGCCGATCTCGGTGGCGTGCCGGGCGGCGACACGCCCGAGCATTTCGCCAGGTTCATCGACGCGGAGCGCGTGCGCTGGGCCAAGGTGGTGAAGGACACCGGCATTCCACAGCAATGAGGGCGAGCCCGATGCACGGCACGCAACACCACGCCACATCAAATCACATCACAACGCAACGCAACGAGAGGGCAAGGCATGCAAGCACTGAAAGCGCGCCACCGCAGGTCATGGCTACAGGCCGTGCTGATTGCCCCGCTCGCGGCGGGGCTGCTGGGCGCGAGCGCTTCGGCGCTGGCCGACACCTGGCCCAACAAGCCGATCCAGTTGCTGATTCCCTATCCGCCGGGTGGCAGCGCTGACCTGCTGGCGCGCCCCGTGGCGGCCAAGCTGCAGGAGCGGCTGGGCCAGCCCGTGGTGCTCGACTACCGGCCGGGCGCCGGCGGCACCATTGCCTCGCAGCAACTTGCGCGCGCCAAGCCGGACGGCAACACGCTGATCGTGGTGCTGGCCGCGCACGCTATCAATGCCAGCCTCTATCCCAAGCTGCCGTATGACACCCGCAAGGATTTCGCGCCGGTATCGCTGGTGGCCAACCTGCCGCTGATCCTGGCCGGCAGCCCCTCGCTGAAGGCCAGGACAGTGCCTGAGTTGATCGCCGCGGCCAAGGCTGCGCCGGGGCAGCTCACGTTCGGCTCCGCGGGCAACGGCAACACTGGCCACCTGGCCGGCGAACTGTTCGACAGCCTGGCCGGCGTCAAGATGACCCACGTGCCATACAAGGGCAGCGCGCAGGTGGTCAACGCCATGCTGGCTGGCGAGGTGCAGCTGACCTTCGACAGCATTTCCACCTCGATGCCGCATATCCGCAGCGGCCGCCTCAAGGCGCTGGCCGTGACCAGCGCCAGGCGCGCCACGCTGGCGCCGGACGTGCCCACGCTGTCCGAGGCCGGCGTGCCCGGTTTCGACATCAATGGCTGGTATGCGGTGCTGGCGCCGGCCGGCACGCCGAGCGCCATTGTCGAGCGGCTCAGCAAGGAGATCGCGGCTGTGCTGACCCAGCCGGACCTGCGCGCGAACCTGGCATCCAATGGCTATGAGCCGGTGGGTTCCACGCCGGCCGCGCTGGGCGCGCATATCGATGCGGAGATCACGCGCTGGAGCAAGGTCGTGAAGGACTCGGGCGCACGCCTGGAATAAGAGATCAACCAAAGAGATCAACCAATATCCGGCCTGGCGCGTGCCAGGCCGCCGAGCAAACAAACGTATAGACAGGAGTATGAGCATGAGTGGAGTGATGGCAGGCAAGGTAGCGCTGGTGACTGGCGCGGGTGGTGGCATCGGGCGCGGCGTAGCGCTGGAACTGGCCAAGGCCGGCGCCAAGGTGGTGGTCAACGACATCGGCGTATCGCTCACCGGTGAAGGCGGCGACGCCGGCCCCGCGCAGCGCGTAGTCGACGAGATCGTCGCCGCCGGCGGCATTGCGGTAGCCAACACCGACAGCGTATCGAGCTGGCAGGGTGCCAATGCAATCGTGCAATGCGCGATCGACAACTTCGGCCGCATCGATGCCGTGGTCAATAACGCCGGCAATCTGCGTGACCGCATGTTCTTCAAGATGAACGAAGAAGAATGGCGCTCGGTGATCGACGTCCACCTCAACGGCACGTTCTTTGTCAGCCGCGCCGCCGCCAACCACTTCAAGGACCAGGAGAGCGGCGCCTACGTGCACATGACCTCCACCTCCGGCCTGATCGGCAACCTGGGCCAGGCCAACTACTCGGCCGCCAAGCTTGGCATTGCCGCGCTGTCGAAGTCGATCGCACTGGACATGGCCCGCTTCAATGTGCGCTCGAACTGCATCGCGCCGTTCGCCTGGAGCCGCATGACCAGCTCGATCCCCTCCGAGACCCCGGAAGAAAAGGCACGTGTCGCCAAGCTGCAAAAGATGGAAGCCAACAAGGTCGCGCCGATGGCCGCCTTCCTCGCCAGCGATGCCGCGCATGAAGTCAACGCGCAGATCTTTGCCGTGCGCGCCAACGAGATCATGCTGATGAGCCAGCCGCGTCCGGTGCGCTCGGTCCACATGAGCGAAGGCTGGACCCCCGAGTCCATTGCCGAGATCGCCATCCCCGCGATGCGCAACAGCTTCTTCAAGCTCGAGCGCTCGCCCGACGTGATCAGCTGGGACCCGATCTGACACCATGCCGCTCGACTACAACCGCATCAAGAACTGGGACTTTCCGGAGGTCACGCAAACCTACGGCGAGAAGGATTCCATCCTCTACGCGCTGGGTCTTGGCCTGGGCGAGCAGCCCACCGATCCGCGCCAGCTGCAATACGTTTATGAAGCGCAGCTCAAGGCCTTTCCAACGCAGGCCGTGGTGCTGGCCTATCCCGGCTTCTGGATGCAGGACCCGAAGAGCGGCATCGACTGGGTGCGCATCGTCCACGGCGAGCAGCGTCTGCGCCTGCACCGTCCGCTGCCGGTGTCCGGCACCGTGCGTGCACGTGCACGGGTGACCCATGTCATCGACAAGGGGGCCGACAAGGGCGCGCTCGTGATCGTGGAGCGCACGCTGGTGGATGCGGCCACCGGTGCCGAACTGGCCACCGTGAACCACACCACCTTCTGCCGCGCCGATGGCGGCTTTGGCCAGGGCGATACCGCGCCCGAAGCACTGCCGGCAGCGCCGGCCCGCGCGCCGGATGCGGCTCGCAACCTGGCGATCATGCCGCAGGCCGCGTTGTTGTACCGCCTCAATGCCGATCCCAACCCGTTGCATGCCGATCCGGAAGTGGCGCGCGCGGCGGGCTTCGACGCGCCCATCCTGCACGGCCTGTGCACCTATGGGGTGGCGGCGCGCGCGCTGGTCGACACCTTCGCCAACGGCGATGGCGATCAGCTGCTCGAACTCAATGTGCGTTTTTCCCGCCCGGTATTTCCCGGCGAAACCCTCGAAGTGCGCATGTGGCGCGAAGGCGGCGGCCGCGTGCTGTTCGACGCCCGCGTGCCCGCGCGCGACGTCACCGTGCTCAGCAATGGCGTAGCGGAGTTCCGTGCATGACAACAACGGCAACAACCATGAAGAGCGCGCTCGACGGCGTACGCGTGCTGGACCTTTCGCGCATCCTGGCCGGCCCCTGGTGCGCCCAGAACCTGGCCGACCTCGGCGCCGAGGTGATCAAGGTAGAGCGACCCGGCGTGGGCGACGACACCCGCTCCTGGGGCCCGCCCTGGCTGCCCGACGGCGACGGCAAGCCCTCGCGCGATGCGAGCTACTACGCCGGCGCCAATCGCGGCAAGCGCTCAGTCACGCTCGATATCGCCAGCCCCGAAGGGCAGAGCATCGTGCGCGAGCTGGCGGCGAAATCGCAGATCGTGCTGGAGAACTACAAGGTCGGCGACCTGAAGCGCTATGGCCTGGACTATGACAGCCTCAAGGCCATCAACCCGGCGCTGGTCTATTGCTCCATCACCGGCTACGGCCAGGAGGGCCCGAGCGCGCACAAGCCCGGCTACGATTTTATCTTCCAGGGCATCGGCGGGCTGATGAGCATCACCGGCGAGCGCGACGACCTGCCCGGCGGCGGCCCGCAGAAGGTCGGCGTGGCCGTGGTCGACATGCTTACCGGCATGTACGCCACCGTGGCCGTGCTGGCGGCGCTGCGCCATGCCGAGCGTACGGGCGAGGGGCAGCGCATCGACATGGCGCTGCTCGATGCGGTGGTGGCGGTCGGGGCGACGCCAATCCTGGCGCAGAAGATCACTGGAAAGACGCCGCAGCGCTTCGGGAACGCGCATGCGAACATGGTGCCGTACCACGTGTTTGCCACGGCGGATGGCTACATGATCGTGGCCGCTGGCAACGACGGGCAATGGCAAGGGTACTGCCGGGGCGTGGCGCGTCCGGACCTTGCCACGGACGAACGCTTCACCACCGGCACTGGCCGCATCGTCAATCGCGATGTGCTGGTGCCGCTGCTCGAAGCCCATATGCGCACGGGCACGACCGCGCATTGGGTGCAAGCGCTGGAACGCGAGGGCATTCCTTGCGGGCCGATCAACGACTATGCGCAGGTGCTGGAGGATCCGCAGGTCAGGTACCGTGAACTGCAGGTGGATATGGTGCGCAGCGATGGCGGGGTTTGTCCCACGGTGAAGAGTCCGTTGCGGCTTTCGGCCACGCCGGTGCGTTACGACGCGGCGCCGCCGCGGCTGGGCGAACATACCGAGGCGGTGCTTTCGGGCGTGCTGGGCATGTCGGCAGCGCGGATCGCGGCCCTGCGCGAACAAGGCTTGATCTGAGGCCGGTTCCGGCGGTACGCGTTGCCCAGGTGCGGCCGCCGGGGTGCGTACCGTCTGTCTGCGGACGGCGGCGCATATTGCGAAATTTCCAAATCCTGACGTACTCCGGTTCGCATAGAATCGCGCTCGGCGTGGACTTGCCTCCACGCATGCAGCCCGCGCCCCCGCGGGAGCCCGGCGGGCGGCTTGGCCCGCCGCCAGAGTCAAGGAGCACGAATGCATCGCGTGCATCGTTCTGCCCATGGATCGAGGCTGGGCTCTTTTTTTAGATCGAACTATCAGGCGCTATTCCCGTGACGTCCAGAAAACTCTTGTTGCTATGGTCGGCCGGTCAATTGCGATCAGGCATGGCGACGCCCGGGATAAGGCCATCCGGCAAGAGCGATGCCCCCGCGGGGTTCCCAGCCCACCGGACATGATCCATATCAAGCCTCGCGTGCCTGGTTCCCGGCACAATGCTCCTGAACGCTCCAGCCTTCCAACTCCCACCCAAGGTGAGGCCCATGTTTCCTGAATTCCGCGATCAGATATCCATCCTCAAGACCCAGGACGCCCACTTTGCGCGGCTGTTCACCCGCCACAACGAACTGGACCATGAGATCAAGAACATGGAGGCGGGCACGGTTCCCGCAGATGGCACCGCCATCGAGATCCTCAAGAAGGAAAAGCTGTTGCTGAAGGACCAGCTCTACGTCATCCTGCGCAAGGTCTCGGCTTCCTGAAGCCAATTTCAAATCCGCCAATCTGCCAATTGAAAGGCCATCCCATGTTCAAACATATCCTGCTACCCATCGACGGATCGGAGCTCTCGCAAAAGGCCTTCCCGGCGGCCGTTGAGTTCGCGCGGACGACCGGCGCCAAGCTGACCCCGTATATGTGCCTCGAGGAGTATCCGTTCCTGATGTCCAGCGACGCGGGCCATGAGAAGAAGTCGGTCTTCGAGCATCGCATCGAGGCCGCGGCGCGCGGGGAGCTGGCCAAGGTGGAATCGGCCGCGGCACTGGCCGGCGTGCCATGTGCGGGTGCCACGTCCATTGCGTCCGCGCCCTATCGCGGCATCATCGGCATGGCGAAGGAGCTCGGCTGCGACGTGATCTTCATGGCGTCGCACGGGCGGCGCGGCATCAGCGGCCTGCTGCTTGGCAGCGAGACCCAGAAGGTGCTGACGCATAGCGATATTCCGGTGCTGGTGTTCCGCTGAGCATGCCAGGGGATTTTTGATTTTTGATTTGTTGCGCCGCGCTAGCGGCGCAATCTCCCCGCGTCACACGGATCCCGCCGAGCCGAGCGCTCACCGCCGACCCGGCGGGATCTTCATCTTCATCTGCCGCGTCCAGGCACTCAGGCCGCGGACTCCATCATCTGCCGCTGCCGGTACTCCCCGGGCGCCACTCCCGTCCATTTCTTGAATGCGCGATGGAACGTGCTGGGTTCTGAAAACCCCACGCGCAGCGCCACCTGCTGCAGTGCAAGGTCCGTGTGTTCCAGGAAGGCGATGGCCGCGTCACGGCGCAGACTGTCCTTGATGCTCTGGTAGCCGCGCCCTTCGTCGCGCAGGCGGCGGCGCAGGGTTTGCGGCGTCAGGCGCAGGGTCTCGGCCATTTGTTCCAGCGAGGGCAGTTCGCCGTCGAGGTGACAGCGCAGGTGGCGCCGGATGCGCTCGGCGAGGCAGGAGTCGTCGCGGTAGCGGGTGAGCAGGTTGCGCGGCGTGTCGTTCAGGAAGGCTTGCAGGCTGCTGGCGTCCTGGACCACGGGCAGGCGCAGCCAGCTGGCGTCGAAGTGCAGGGCGGTGTGCGGCTGGCCATAGCGGACCTGGGTGTTGAAGACCCGTTCGGTGTCGGTGAGCCGCAATGGCCCGCGCGCTGGTTCCGGGCCGCGCGCGGCCAGGTCGACGCCGGCGAGGGGAATGCGCTGCGCCACCAGCCAGTTGGCCACCCCGTAAGCCTGGAAGGCGAAAGTGGACTGCGCGTACTGGCGGCACGCCGTGGCGGGCGCGCGAGGCAGCAGGAGCAGGGTGGCGCGGCCGTCGCGCTGTTGCAGCCGAGGCACGAAATCGACCAGGTGCAGGCGATACAGGTTCAGCCCGGCGCGCATGGCGTCTTCCAGCGTGGCGCAGTGGATCAACGCCTGGCAGGCCTGGGCGAACACACCCGGCGCCACCGGCCGGCTGAGCAAGCCCCAGAACTCATCGCGCGTGACGCGCCGCATCGAGCGCATCAGCGCGGCAAACTGGCCCTCGCTCACGCGCGCGTTGGGCGACTGCAGCAACGCGGGCGAAATGGCGGCGCGGCGCAGCAGGGCGTCGATGTCGCAGCCAAGCCGGCGTGCGCCTTGCACGATCTGGTGCAGCTGCAGCACGGAAATGGTGTGGCGCGTGGGCGGCTGGGCGGCGTCGGCGCGCGGTGTGCCTGGCGGGAGGGAACTGAGCGGCACCGTCATCGATGACGGCGCGGATGCCCTGAGTGCGGCGATTTGCATTGTCTCCTCGTTCTCAACGGACTCCCTGGTCCCGATCCGGATCTACCGTGGGCTGCATCTCGCTGCACCGCAGCGCAATGCTCGGGCTTGCCGGACCACCGCCGGTTCTGTGCCGGCTATGTGCGCCAGTTAACCCGATGCTGCGCCCCAGCACAATCCGGATTTACCAAAGGCAGGCTTTTCCCTGAACGATTCGGCCAATCATTTTGGGCCGAAAGGTCATTGTCCACGCAGTGCACCATCGCGCAATCTCATCCCTTGCCGGCCTGCGCACCCGCAGGGCGCGGCGTGGCGGTTCACGAGGGGAGAAGCAGGATGCAGATAGGACGTCGCAGGACCCTGTTACGGCTTGGCGCGGCCTCTTTGGCCGCTGGTGGCGGCATCTCCGGGATCGCCAGCGCGCTCGCGCAAGGCGCCGTGCCCACCGGATACCCTGCCAAGCCGGTGCGGCTGGTGGTGCCGTATCCGGCGGGGGGCGCCACCGACGTGCTCGCCCGCGCCATTGCCGCGCCGCTTGGCCAGCAATGGCAGCGCACGGTGGTGGTGGAAAACCGCCCGGGCGCCAGCGGCATGATCGGTGCCGATGCGGTGGCCAAGGCGCCTGCGGATGGCTACACCTTGCTGCTCACGCTGACCAGCGTGGTGCAGTTGCCCAGCCAGTATGCAAAGCCGCCTTTCGACCCGATGCGCGACCTCGTCGCGCTGTCGGAGCTGGCGACTTCGCACCTGGTGGTGGCCGCCAATTCGTCCATGCCGGGCAGCCTCGCCGAGGTGGTGCAAATGACAAAGGGCAAGCCGAAAGGGTATTCCTACGGCACCTACGGCACCGGCAGCGGCGCGCACCTCTATATGGAAGTGTTTACCGGCGCCGCCGGGCTCGACATGATCCATGTCCCCTACAAAGGTGAGGCGCCGTTGCTCAATGACCTGCTGGGCGGCCAGGTGTCGGTGGGCACCATCTCCGTGATGGGCATCAAGCCGCATGTGCGCACCGGCCGCCTGCGCGCGCTGGCGGTGGTGGGCAACACCCGGGCGCCCATGCTGCCCGAGGTGCCGACCTTCCAGGAGCTGGGCTACAGCGGCCTGGACGGGCCTGGCTGGTTCGGCCTGTTTGCCCCGGCCGGCACGCCGCGGCCGATTGTGGACAAGGTTTCGGCGGACGTGAACGCCATCCTGGCCACGCCCGATATCCGGCAGCGCATGACCGACCTTGGCGTGATCGTCAAAGGCACCCGGCCGATAGAGTTCGCCGAGGTGGCGCGCGCCGACCAGGCTTACTGGAACGGCGTGATCCGCAAGCTCAATATCCGGCTCGACTGAGCCTGCAGCATTTCCCAACTCTCTCGTGCCCGTTCGGGGCCGATTCAGGAGCAGCGATGCAGCACACGCGCCGCAAGGCATTGCAGCAGATTGGAGCCGGCGCACTCGCCGCCGGCGGCCTGGGCCTGGGGCTGAGTCCGGCGCGCGCCGGCGCTTTCCCGGCCAAGCCAGTGCGGCTGGTGGTGCCTTACCCCGCGGGCGGCGCCACCGATGTGCTGGCACGCGCGATTGCCGAGCCGCTCGGCAAGATGTGGCAGCGCCCCATCGTGGTGGAAAACCGCCCGGGCGCCAGCGGCATGATCGGCGCCGACGCCGTGGCCAAGGCCGATGCCGACGGCCATACCGCGCTGCTTACCATCACCACGCTGGTCCAGGCCCCCAGTCTCTACGCCAAGGCGCCGTTCGACCCGGTGCGCGATTTCGCCCCGGTGTCCAATCTTGGCACCACCAGCCTGGTGTTCGCGGTGCACAACTCGGTGCCCGCCACGACGCTGGCCGAATTCATCGCGCTGGTGAAGTCCAGGCCAAGGCAGTTCAACTATGGCTCCTACGGCACCGGCTCAAGCGGCCATCTCTACTGCGAAGTGTTCAACGAGGCGGCGGGGCTGGACATGACCCACGTGTCGTACAAGGGCGAGGCGCCGGAACTGAACGACCTGCTCGGCGGGCAGATCCCCGCGGCGATCATCTCGGTGATGGGCGCGCGCCCGCACGTGGCAACCGGCCGCCTGCGCGCGCTGGCGGTGACCGGCCCCGCGCGCGCGCCGCAGCTGCCAGACGTGCCGACCTTTCGCGAGTCTGGCATCGCGGGCATGGATTCGATGGGCTGGTTCGGGCTGTTGCTGCCGGCCGCCGCGCCGCGCCCGGTGATCGAAAAGTTCTCCTCGGACGTCAACCGCGTGCTGGCCATGCCAGCCGTGCGCGCGCGCATGAACGACATGGGCGTGGTGCTTGCCGGCAGCACGCCCGATGCCTTCGCCGAGACCATGCGCAGCGATTACGCGCGCTGGGGCAAGGTCATCCGCACCCGGAACATCCGCCTTGACTAACGCCGTCCTGATGCACGCCGCCTTGATGCGCGCCGGGCCGGTGGCGGCCTGCAATTTTCCCACTTTGTGTTTCCTATGAATCAAGCTGCTTCTGCTTCCCGCGCCCCGGCCTACCGTTCTCCCCACTGGCCTGCGGGCATGCCCGCCGAGGCGTGCGTGCCGCGCACCAGCCTGGCCTACAACGTCGAGGTGGCCGCCCGGCGCTATCCGGACAAGACCGCGATCCAGTATTTCCATACGGCCATCTCCTACGCCAGCCTGCATGCGCAGATCGAGCGCATGGCCGGCTACCTGCAGCAGGCTTGCGGCGTGGCGCCGGGCGACCGCGTGATGCTGTTCAGCCAGAACTGCCCGCAGTTCATCGTGGCCTACTACGCCATCCTGCGTGCCGAGGCGGTGGTCGTGCCAGCCAACCCGATGTGGCTGACCGGGGAGCTCGAACACGTGGCCGCGGACAGCGGCGCGGTAGCGGCCTTCGTCGCGGCGGAGCTGTATCCGCAGATCGCGCCGCTGCATGGCGCCAGCCTGGCGCATGTCATCGTGCATCAGTACGGGGACATGCTCGAGGCGGCCGGCGGCACCGACGGCGTGCCCGCCTGGCTTTGCGAGCGTGCGCCGCTGTCCGCCTGCGCACCCGCAGGCGCCACGCTGGCGACCTGGGCGCAGGCCGACGCCGCAGGCCATGTCCCGCGCGCCCATGAGGCCGGCTACGACACGCTGTGCATGCTGGCCTACACCTCGGGCACCACGGGCCATCCCAAGGGCTGCATGCATACGCACGGCACGCTGATGAGCGCGGCGGTGGGCTCGCAGCTGTGGCGCAGCGCCAGCCCGCAGAGCGTGTGCTTGTCGGTCGCACCGATGTTCCACCTGCTGGGCATGCAGAACGGCATCCACGCGCCGCTTTACCTGGGTGCCACCATCGTGCTGCTGCCGCGCTGGGATCGCGTGGCAGCAGCAGACCTGATCGAGCGCTACCAGGTCTCCACTTGGGGCGCGCCGCCCGCCATGCTGGTGGATTTCTTCGCGCAGCCGGGCATCGGCGAGCGCAACCTCTCCAGCCTTGCCTACCTGGGCGGCGGTGGGGCCGCCATGCCGGACGCCGTGGCCACCATGCTGCAGGAGCGCTTTGGCCTGCCTTACGTGGAGGCGTACGGCCTGACCGAGACCGCCGCCTTCCTGCTGTCCAATCCGCGCCACCGGCCCAAGCGCGAATGCCTGGGCATCGCCACGTTCGGCGTGGACGCGCGCGTGATCGACCCGCACACGCTGGCCGAGCTGCCGCAGGGCGAGCTGGGCGAGATCGTGACCCATGGGGCGCAGGTGATGCGCGGCTACTGGCGCAACCCGCAGGCCGACGCGGAATCGTTCATCGAGATCGATGGCAAGCGCTTCCTGCGCACCGGCGACCTCGGCTTCATGGATGAGGAAGGCTATTTCTTCATGCGCGACCGGCTCAAACGCATGATCAACGCATCCGGCTTCAAGGTCTGGCCGGCGGAGGTGGAGAACCTGCTCTACGGCCATCCCGCCATCCATGAAGCCTGCGTGATCGCCGCGCGCGACGCGCGCCGCGGCGAGACCGTCAAGGCCGTGGTGGCGCTCAAGCCGGCCGCGCGCGGCACGCCCGAGGCCAGCGCCGAGCAGATCATGGCGTGGTGCCGCGAGCGGCTGGCGGCTTACAAGGTGCCGCGCATTGTCAGCTTTGTCGATGCCTTGCCCAAATCGGCCACCGGCAAGATCCAGTGGCGGGCACTGCAGGAGCTGGAGCAGGACCAAGGCGGAGATCAACCGGCCGCCGCCGGCAGCGTGGCCTGAACCAGAACAGCGAGAGCAACGAGAACAACGAGAACGATGGGAGACATCATGAAGACATCGAGACGAAACTGGCTGGGCCAGGCGGCAGTGCTGGGCGGCGGTGCGTTGCTGGGCGGATGGCAGTGGCCCGCGCAGGCGCAGGGCACCTATCCGGCGCGGCCCATCCGCATGGTGGTGCCGTATCCCGCCGGCGGCGGCACCGATACCATCGCGCGCATGATCGGCCAGCGCCTGACGGAGGCCTGGGGCCAGCCGGTGGTGGTTGACAACAAGCCCGGCGCCAGCGGCATGCTCGGCAACGACATCGTGGCCAAGGCCCCGCCCGACGGCTACGCGATGCTGCTCGGCATCACTGCCATGATCCAGTCGCCCAGCCTGTACAAGCGCATCCCGTACGACGTGGCCCGCGACTTCGCGCCGGTTTCACTGCTGGCCAGGTCCTCCGACCTGTTCGTGGTGCCCAACCGGGTGCCGGCCACCACGCTCGCCGAGTTCGTGGCCCTGGCCAAGGCCGGCAAGCTCAGCTACGGCTCCTACGGCAACGGCACCTCATCGCATTTGCATGGCGAGCTGCTCAAGATGCAGGCGCATGTGGACCTTGCACACATTCCATACAAAGGCGCCGCGCCGCTGATGAGCGACGTGTTGGGCGGACAGGTGGATTCGGCGTTTGTCGATGTGACCTCGGCCAATAGCTACCTGAATAGCGGCAAGTTCAAGATCCTCGCCATCACGGGCACCCAGCGCTACAAATCGATTCCCTCGGTGCCGACTTTCGCGCAGGCCGGCTTCTCCGGGTTTGAGCCGAGCGGCTGGTTCTCGATGTTCCTGCCCGCCAATACGCCGCGCGACGTGGTTACCCGGCTCTCCACCGAGATCGCCCGCATTGTGCGGCTCCCGGACATCTCGCAAAAGCTGGTGGCGATGGGGCTGCAGCCGGTGGGCTCGTCTCCGGAAGAACTGGCCGCGGTGATCGCGACGGACACGCCCAAGTGGGCGCGCATCGTCCGCGACGCCAACATCCAGCTTGACTGAAGCGCCGATTTTATGACTGCTACTGCATTTATTCACCGAGCCTACCCACAGGAGTACGCCATGGAGACCATTCGCTACGCCGTTGCCGACGGGGTTGCCACCCTCACGCTCGACTTCCCGAAACGCAAGAACGCCCTGAACGGCACCATGCGCCGCGAGATCGGCGAGGTCGTGCACCAGTTGCGCCAGGACACCAGCGTGCGCGCGCTGATCCTCACCGGCGCGGGCACGGATTTCTGTTCCGGCGGCGACATCAGCTCGATGCAGGGCGAAATCAGCGCTGAGCAGGGCCGCCAGCGCCTGGCTGCGATCCATCCGTGGCTGGAAGACCTGATTCACCTCGACCGTCCCGTGATCGCGGCGGTGGACGGCGCGGCCTATGGCGCCGGCTTCAGCCTGGCGCTCGTGGCCGACATCATCCTGGCCACGCCGCGTGCGCGCTTTGGCCTGCCTTTCCTGCGCCTGGGCCTGATCCCGGATTGCGGCGTGTTCTACACGCTGCCGCGCATGATCGGCCTGCAGCGTGCCAAGGCGCTGATGTTCTCGATGCGTGAACTGAGCGCCGCGGCGGCGCTGGAGCAAGGCATCGTGATGGAAATCGTGCCGCCGGAGGCGCTGCAGGCGCGCGCGCTGGCGCTTGCCTCGGCCTTTACCGAAGCCTCGCCGGTGGCGGTTGCGCTGACCAAGAAGGCGCTCAATGCCTCGCTGAACCAGGACCTGCACAGCATGCTGGAGATGGAGGCGGACGGCCAGGGTATCGCTTTCGCCACCGCGTACCGCCAGGAGGCCGCCACGCGCTTCCTGGAAAAGCAGCCGCCGCGCTATCGCTGGCCCGACTGAACAACCACACAACACACAACAACAACGAGCGCGTGATGCTGCAACGCAACACCGGTATCACCCGCAACACCAGCAACCATCAAGGAGAACAACATGGGAAATTCCGACAAGAACATGGCGATGGCCGCCCGCAAGGTGCCCTGGATGAGCGAAGACCTGGTCATGTTCCAGGACACCGTACGCCGCTTCGTGGAGCGCGAGCTGGTGCCGAACGAGGCGCGCTGGGCCGAGCGCGGCTACATCGACCGCGAAGTCTGGAACCGCGCCGGCGAGGTTGGCCTGCTGTGCGCCAGCATTCCCGAGGAGTACGGCGGCGGCGGCGGGAACTTTGCCCACGAGGCTGTAATCTGTAACGAAATGGCACGCGCCATCGCCACCAGCCTGGGCAATGGCGTGCACAGTGGCATCGTGGCCCATTACTTGCTCAACTACGGTACCGAGGCGCAGAAGCGCAAGTGGCTTCCGCAGATGGCTTCAGGCGCCATGGTGGCCGCCATCGCCATGTCGGAGCCCGGCGCGGGCTCGGATCTCAAGTCGGTACGCACCCGAGCGGTGCGTGAGAAGACCCAGAACGGAGACATCTATCGCATCAACGGTGCAAAAACCTTCATCACCAATGGCTACCATGCCGATCTCGTTTGCGTGGTAGCCAAGACCGATCTCGATGCCGGCACGAAAGGGGTCTCGCTCATCATGGTCGAGACCCGGGACCAGCCTGGCTTCAGGCGCGGTCGCATTCTGGAAAAAATCGGGCAGAAAGGCCAGGACACCGCCGAGTTGTTCTTCGACGACGTGTGCGTGCCGGTGGAGAACCTGCTGGGCGACGAGGAGGGCAAGGGCTTCTATCAACTGATGCAGCAACTGCCGCAGGAGCGCATGATCATCGCGCTTGGTGCGGTGGCGAGCATGCAGCGCGCGATCGAGCTCACCACCGACTACGTGCGCGAGCGGCAGGTGTTTGGAAAACCGCTGATCGATATGCAGAACACGCGCTTCAAGCTGGCGGAGTGCAAGACCGAGGCGACCATCGCCGCCACGTTCGTCGATGATTGCATGGTGCGCTTGCTGAGGGGCGAGCTCGATGCGCCCACCGCGGCCATGGCCAAGTGGTGGTGCTCGCAGAAGAACTGCGAAATCATCGACGAATGCCTGCAACTGCATGGCGGGTACGGCTATATGCTCGAATACCCGATCGCGCGCATGTACGCGAACGCGCGGGTCAGCAAGATTTATGGCGGCTCCAACGAAATCATGAAGGAGCTGGTGGCTCGCACGCTGTGATGGCGTGCGCGGGGCCACGCGATTAGCCGCTCATGCCAACGTCGTAGTGCGTTGGAAGTAGGCTGGCCGCAAAGCCCCGCGCAGCGCGGGTTGCGAGGGGAAGAGCGCGTATTCCGTTACAAAAGCAGCTGTGCACGGAATATCGGAAAGGTGTAATGTGTGTCACAAGACATGGTTCAAATGCCCGTCGCGAGTGGGGCCTGGAGTGGTGGTACGGTGAGCCGAGCTGATTCGTTGCGCCGTTGCAAACGCAGTTGAAAAGTTCGTCAACCGACTCTCAGCCTTCGCCGTTATTTGACTATGATGAAGTAAAGATTTCGCAACATGGCAGCACCGCCAAGCCGGGGTGGCGGAGCCGCAAAAGCTGCCGCGAGATCTTAGGTTGTAGTAGATCTACCTTCGCCTCGGACGGGACTCTGACGGGAGTGAGGTATGGACATTTTCGGCCACTACGCCACACGCTTCGAAGCTCGCAAGGAAGAGGAATACAGCATCCAGGAGTATCTGGATATCTGCAAGAAGGATCCTTCCGCCTATGCGACTGCGGCCGAGCGCATGCTCGCCGCCATTGGTCAGCCTGAACTGGTGGACACCCACCACGACCCTCGGCTGTCCCGCCTGTTCTTCAACAAGGTCATCAGGATTTATCCGGCCTTCCGCGAGTTCTACGGCATGGAAGACACGATCGAGCAGATCGTCGCCTTCTTCAAGCACGCCGCGCAAGGGCTCGAGGAGCGCAAGCAGATCCTTTACCTGCTCGGGCCTCCCGGAGGCGGCAAGTCCTCGCTGGCGGAAAAACTCAAGGCGCTGATGGAGCAGGTTCCCATCTACGCGTTGAAGGGTTCGCCCATCCATGAATCGCCGCTCGGGCTGTTCTCCCCCGAGGAAGACGGCAAGATCCTGGAAGAGGACTACGGCATCCCGGTGCGCTATCTCAACACCATTGCCTCGCCCTGGGCGGTCAAGCGCCTGCACGAGTTCAATGGCGACATCACGCGCTTCCGCGTGGTCAAGCTGCGCCCTTCGGTGCTGTCGCAGATCGCGATCTCCAAGACGGAGCCGGGCGACGAGAACAACCAGGACATATCGTCGCTGGTGGGCAAGGTCGATATCCGCAAGCTGGAGGATTTCCCGCAGGACGATCCGGATGCTTACTCGTATTCCGGCGGGCTGTGCCTGGCCAACCGCGGGCTGCTCGAGTTCGTGGAAATGTTCAAGGCCCCGATCAAGGTCCTGCACCCGTTGCTGACCGCCACCCAGGAGGGCAACTACAAGGGCACCGAAGGCTTCGGCGCGATCCCCTTCGACGGCGTCATCCTGGCGCACTCGAACGAAGCCGAGTGGACAACCTTCAAGGCCGACAAGAACAACGAGGCTTTCCTCGACCGGATCTACATCGTCAAGGTGCCGTACTGCCTGCGCGTGTCGGAGGAGGTGAAGATCTACGACAAGCTGTTGCGCAGCAGTTCGCTGTCGGCCGCGCCGTGCGCGCCCAACACCTTGAAGATGATGGGACAGTTCGCCGTGCTCACCCGCATCAAGGAGCCGGAGAATTCAAACATCTTCTCCAAGATGCGCGTCTATGACGGCGAGAGCCTGAAGGATGTCGACCCCAAGGCCAAGTCGTACCAGGAGTATCGCGACTACGCCGGCATCGACGAAGGCATGAACGGCTTGTCCACGCGTTTCGCCTTCAAGGTGTTGTCCAAGGTCTTCAACTTCGACAATACCGAGGTGGCCGCCAATCCGGTGCACCTGCTCTATGTGCTCGAGCAACAGATCGAGCGCGAGCAGTTCCCGCCGGAGCAGGAAGCCAAGCTGCGGTCGTACATCAAGGAGTATTTGACCGCACCGTTCGTGGAGTTCATCGGCAAGGAGATCCAGACCGCTTACCTGGAGTCGTACTCCGAATACGGCCAGAACATCTTCGATCGCTACGTGGTGTTTGCCGACCTGTGGATCCAGGACCAGGAATATCGCGACCCGAATACCGGCGAGATTCTCGATCGCAACGCGTTGAACGACGAGCTTGAGAAAGTCGAGAAGCCCGCGGGGATATCCAACCCCAAGGACTTCCGCAACGAGATCGTCAACTTCGTGCTGCGCGCGCGGGCCAACAACGCGGGCAAGAACCCCGCGTGGACCAGCTACGAGAAGTTGCGCATGGTGATTGAGAAGCGCATGTTCTCCACCACCGAAGACCTGTTGCCCGTGATCTCGTTCAACGCCAAATCCTCTCGCGAGGATCAGGACAAGCACGCGAACTTTGTCAACCGCATGGTTGAGAAGGGATACACCGCGAAGCAGGTCCGCTTACTTGTGGAGTGGTATTTGCGCGTAAGAAAATCATCGTAACGGCGCCTGAACGAGGCCTCTAAGCGAGGGCAAGCATATGGCCACGGTCATCGATCGGCGCGAGAACGGCGGCAACAAGAGTGCCGTCAACCAGCAACGCTTCATCAAACGCTACCGCGAACAGATACGCCAGGCGGTAGCGAAGGCGGTGTCCGGCCGGAAGATCATGGACATCGAGCAAAGCGGGCAGGTGTCCATTCCGGTCAAGGACATCTCCGAGCCCGCCTTTCACCACGGCCAGGGCGGCCGGCGGGAGTGGATCCACCCGGGCAACAAGAAATTTGTCCGGGGGGACAGCTTCGACCGCCAGCAGCAAGGCGGGGGTGGAGGCGGCTCCAAGGCGAGCGATTCGGGTGAAGGCGAGGACGATTTCGTCTTCAGCCTGTCGCGCGAGGATTTCCTCAATTTCTTTTTCGAGGACATGGCGCTGCCGGACATGGCCAAGCGCCACCTTGCCAAGATCGCCGAGGTCCGCAAGGTCCGGGCTGGCTTCTCGATCGACGGCACCCCGTCCAACCTGTCCATCCTGCGCACGATGCGAAGCTCGCTCGGGCGGCGCATTGCTTTGTCCAGTCCTTACCAGAAAAAGCTCGCAGTGCTGGAGCAGGAGTATGGCGAGGTGCTGGAGCAGGACGGGCCTTACTCGGCACGGGCGCTGGAACTGATGAAGGAGATGCGTCACCTGCGCGCCTGCGTGGAACGCGTGCCCTTTATCGAGAAGCTCGACCTGCGCTACAACAACCGCGTGCTGAAAAAGCGCCCGCAGGCACAGGCGGTGATGTTCTGCCTGATGGATGTGTCCGGGTCCATGGATGAGAGCCGCAAGGATCTTGCCAAGCGCTTTTTCATGCTCTTGTACCTCTTTCTCAAGCGCAACTACGATCGCATCGACGTGGTGTTCATTCGTCATCACACGGTGGCGAAGGAAGTGAACGAGGAAGATTTCTTCCATTCGCGCGAATCCGGTGGTACGGTCGTGTCGAGCGCGCTCAAGCTGATGGTCGAGGTAATTCACGACCGCTATCCAGCCAGCCAGTGGAATATTTACTGCGCCCAGGCCTCGGACGGCGACAACTGGGCGGGCGACTCGGAGTTGTGCGGGCGCTTGCTGCGCGAGGCCATCCTGCCGCTGGTGCAGTACTACGCCTATGTGGAAGTGGCTTCGGAGGAGCCGCAGAACCTGTGGGAAGAGTATCTGGCGGTCAAGGACCGGCATGAGAACTTCGCCATGCAGCGCATCATCGGGGCGGACGAGATCTACCCCGTGCTGCATGACCTGTTCCAGAAGAAGGCGGCATGGCCATCCAGCCGCTGAGGTCGCCCTGGTTTTTTGCAGGTGTTTTCCGCTCTCCCGCTGTGCGGGAGAGCGTAGCAACCCTAGCTTCACCCGCAACGGGGGTCGTAAATGGCATATCTCTCTACCGGCTCGGAGTGGACCTTTGAGCTGATCCAGCGTTATGACCGCGAAATCGCACGCATTGCCGGGGATTTCGGTCTGGACACCTATCCCAACCAGGTTGAGATCATTACCGCGGAGCAGATGCTCGATGCCTATGCGTCGTCCGGCCTGCCGGTGGGCTACAGCCATTGGTCATACGGCAAGCATTTTCTCGCGTCCGAGCGCAGCTACCAGCGCGGGCACATGGGACTGGCCTACGAGATCGTCATCAACTCGAATCCCTGCATCGCGTACCTGATGGAGGAGAACACCATGCCCATGCAGGCGCTGACCATCGCGCACGCCTGCTACGGCCACAACTCCTTCTTCAAGGGCAACTACCTGTTCCGCACCTGGACCAACGCCGATGCCATCATCGACTACCTGCTGTTCGCCAAAAACTACGTAGCCGAATGCGAGCAGCGCTATGGGGAGCAGGAAGTCGAGGCGCTGCTCGATTCCTGCCACGCACTGCAGAACTACGGCGTGGACCGCTACAAGCGGCCCAAGAAGCTCTCCATTGCCGAGGAGCAGGCGCGCCAGACCGAGCGGGAGAACTACCTGCAGACACAGGTCAACGACCTGTGGCGCACCCTGCCCAAGCACCGCGCGCACGCGCTGGAAGACGATGAAGGGTTCGAGCGCGACGCCGCCTTCCCGCCGGAGCCGCAGGAGAACCTGCTCTAYTTCATCGAGAAGAACGCGCCCAAGCTGGCGCCGTGGCAACGCGAGATCGTGCGCATCGTGCGCAAGATCGCGCAGTACTTCTACCCGCAGCGCCAGACCAAGGTCATGAACGAAGGCTGGGCCACGTTCTGGCACTACACCATCCTGCACCAGTTGTACGAAGAAGGCCTGGTCAACGACGCCTTCATGATGGAGCTGCTGCAGGCGCACACCAATGTGATTTACCAGCCGCCGTACAACAGCCCCTACTACAGCGGCCTCAACCCGTACACCGTGGGCTTCCTGATGTTCCAGGACCTGCGCCGCATGTGCGAGAACCCGACCGAAGAAGACTACCGCTGGGCGCCGGAATTCGCCGGCAGCGACTGGCGCAAGACGCTCGACTTCGCCATGCGCAACTTCAAGGACGAGAGCTTCCTGCTGCAGTTCCTGTCGCCGCGCGTGATCCGCGAGCTCAAGCTGTTCTCCGTGCTCGACGACGACCGCGAAGGCAAGCTACGCGTGACCGCCATCCATGACGACGAGGGCTACCGGAACATCCGCCAGTTGCTGGCCAACCAGTACGACCTGTCGAACATGGAGCCCAACATCCAGATCACCAATGTGGATGTGGGCGGAGACCGCTCCCTGACCTTGCGCCACCTGCAGAACGACCGCCGCCCGCTGGCGCAGAACTTCGACGAGGTGATCCGCCACGTCACGCGGCTGTGGGGCTTTACGGTGCGCCTGGAAGTGGCCTATGAAGATGGCCGGCGCGAATCCAAGTACGAATGCAAGCCGGAACGCCGGCATCGCAAGGCGGCTTGAGTGGGCATGGCGGCGTCAGCCCGCGCGGGCGGTGGATGACACCGCCCGCATGATGGCCTGCGCTGCCCACAAGCCGGTGGCCGCGGCAGCGTCCGTGAAGGGCGCATTCACATAGTCCCCCGCCAGGAAGACCCGTTGCCGCGATGCCGGCGCTCGGCTGCGGTACGCCAGCACGTCGGCGGCGCGGCCGACCGGCACCGTGGGCATCGCCTGCGCCCAGCGCGTGACCAGGCAGTCCTGCATTTGCCGCGAGATGCCCGGCAGGTAATGTTCGACCTCGGGCAGCACGTCGGCGAGGATTTGCGCATCGCTCGCGCCCAGCCGATCCGCGGCGGCGCGGTCTTCCAGCATGACCTGGATGACTTGCCCATGGCCGCCTGCGGGACGCGCCAGCGGGTGCTTGCCGGCGTCCAGCGCCAGCGCGGCCACGTAACGGCGCTCGGCGCGCGGCACCAATACGCCGTAGACGCCTGCCAAAGCCGTCGGCACATGAAAGCCCGGCCGTGTGAGCAAGGACAGGTTGATGGTGCGGCTGTAGGGCGTCGCCAGCAGGCGGCGCTCCAGCGCATCCCCGCCCGTCCAGGCTTGCCGGGCAAAGGGTGCCGGCAGGGCGCACACCACGTAGTCGGCCGTGGCTTCGAAGCCCGCGCCGCTCACCACCACGCGCGTGTCCTGCTGGCGGATCGAGGCGACCCGCCGCCCGGTCTCCACCTGCAACGTGCGCGCCAGCGCGCGTGGCAGGCTTTGCATGCCGCCGGCCAGCGAAGTGTTGGCGCAGCGGCGCCAGCCGAAGCCGCTGGCCAGCAGCATCAGCGCGGCGGAGGACGATTCGGGCCTGAGGAAATAGAACCCCTGCAACAGCGGCTCCGTGACATAGGCGAGCGCTTCGCGGCAACCACGCTGGCCAAGCCATTCGCTGGCGGAATCCGCATCGTAGCGCGCCCATTGGCCAAGGTCGTCGAGCGGCAGCGTGCGCAGCGCGCGGCCTTCGCGGCCCAGCGCCAGCCCCAGGCCCAGCCAGGCCGGCAATCCGAGCAGGCCGCTGCGCAGCGGGTCCAGCAGGCTCTGCGCGCGCACGCGGCGCGGCCGGCCTTGGCGCACCACCGCGTTGAGGTCGCTGGCGCCTTGCAGTCCGCCGTCCAGGCCGAGCCGCCGCGCCAGCGCCGGCAGCACCGTGTAGCCGCTCGACAGGAATTGTGCGCCGCACTCGATGCCATGCGGCCCGAGGGTTTCGCTGCGCATGCGGCCGCCGACATCCCCGGCGGCCTCGAACACGCGCACCCGCGCGCCGGCGCGGGCGAGCGCATCGGCCGCGCACAGCCCGGCAATGCCGGCGCCGGCCACGATCACATCGGGGGCGTGCGGGCCGGGTGAATGCGCCGGCAGCGCCGATGCGGGCGGAAAGGGTGGAACGGGCGGAACAGGCGGAACGGGTGAAGGCAAGGATGTGGCGTGCATGGTCTGGGACTTGTCCGGTTAGCCCGTGCTTGGGGCACCGTGCGACAATCTATCGGCTTGCCGCGTCGCAGCCAATTCGCTTTCTCCTCAGATTCCATCATGCCCGCCGCCACCGAACCGCCGAAGCGCCGCCAGCCCTCGCAGCAGCGCGCGCAACATACCGTCCAAGCCATCTTGCAAGCCGCGGCGCAGCTGTTCGCCGAACACGAGATGCGCGCCCAGCCCGAGCCCACCACCGAGCAGATCGCTGCGCTGGCAGGGGTTTCGGTTGGCTCGCTCTACCAGTATTTTGCCGACCGCGCGGCAATTGGCCGCACCTTGATCGAGCAACAGCGCGAGGCGGCGTTGGTGGCCCTGGAAACGATGCTGGCTGAACGCCTGGCCGCCATGCCGGCAGCGGCGGGACCGGCGGAGCCGCAAGCCGCGCGCGCCGCGCTGCGGGCTTATGTGCAGGCCTATGTGCTCAGCTTTGGTGGCTATGACGCGCATAGCCGCGCGCTGGCCCGCCTGGCCTGGCGCCATGATCGCGACGAGGATGCCGTGGCGGCGCTGCGCCTGGCCAGCGAACGGATCGGCGCGCAGTTGCAGGCGCTGGGCATGAGCGCGCTGCGCTTGCCYGCCCCGGCCCAGATGTTCGCGCTCACACGGGCCTTGTTCGGGGTAGTGCGCTCGGCCGCGCTGGAGCGCTCGCCCTTGCTCGGCAGCCCGGCCCTGGAGGACGAACTGGTTCGCCTGTGCTGGAGCCTGCTGCAGCGCGAACCCGACGCCGGCTGATCCTGGCCGGCCCCGGTCCCGTCCGGGGCTCAGGCCGCGTCGGTGCTCCAGCTTCGGGCCAGATCGACCACGCCCGTTCCAGGCTGGCCGCACACCGCCTCGCCCACCACCCTTGCCCAGTAAGCCTGCGACCCGTCCGCCAGTTGCCAGGCATGCAGGCGGCGGGTGTAGATCTGCAGGTCGTACTCCTCGGTGATGCCGATGGCGCCGTGCACGGCATGCGCGATGGCGGCCACTGGCGTGACCGCTTCGCTGGCGTTGAGCTTGCCGATGGCCGCGCGCAGCGGGTCCGGCCGCCAGCCGCCGCCGGCGCAGGCGATCTGCGCGGCCATGCGTGCGGCGGTGACATGTTCCGCCATCACGCTGATCTGGTGCTGGATGGCCTGGAACTTGCCGATGGCGCGGCCGAACTGCTGGCGGTCATTGGCATATTGCAGCGTCATGTCGAACACATGCGACATGGCGCCGGCCAGCTGCACAGCGTGCAGGCAGGCCCCGATCTGGCGCAGCGTGCCCGCGGGCAGTGTGAACAGTGGCAATCCGTCCGATGCGGGGCGCGGCAGGACCACGGCCAGATCCGCATGGGCGCCGGTCGGGCGGACTTGCGCGCGGGCACGTGGCAGCAGCATGCATTGCGTGCCTTCCTGCACCAGGAACCAGGCCGCTTGCGCGCCGCCTGCGACGAGGACTGCATCCGTGGCGCCCTCATCCATATCGAAGGTTGCCAGCGCGATGGGCTCGGCCGGCACCGCCAGCCCGGCGGCGTGCAGCAGCGCACGCGCGAACAAGGTCTGGCCCAGCGGCAAAGGCAGTGCGCGGCGGCCCAGCGCGAACAGCACCGGTGCCAGTTCGTCCAGCGGCAAGCCCGCCCCGCCGGCCGCCTCGGGCAGCAGGCAATCGGCAAAGCCGCTGTCTTGTAGTGACTGCCACAGGGGCAGGTGGTCGTCGCCGCGTTCGATGGCGCGGATGACGGCGGGCGTGCAGCAGTCGCGCAGCACGCTGTCGAGCGCGTCCGAGTAAGCGTTATGCATAGGGAACTCCGGTTCAGCGCAGGCCAAGGCCCCGGGCAATCATGCCGCGCAGGATCTCGCGCGTGCCGCCACGCAGCGAATAGGACGGGGCGACCTGGCTGACGTAGGCCAGGGTGCGGTACAGGTCGGGATCGGCGGCGAGGTGCGGGTCGTCGCCCAGCGCGGCCTGCGCCAGCGCCGGAATGGACTGCTCGAACGCCGTGCCCAGGTCCTTGACCAGCGCGGCTTCCACCACCGGGCTCTCGCCTGCGGCAAGCCGGGCGGTCACCGCCAGCGACATGGCCCGCAGCACCGCCAGCCGGCCAGCCAGCCGGCCGATGGTGACGGTGTCGCGCCGCGCAGCCGGCGCGCGCCGCAGCGCCGCAATCCAGGTATCGAGCAGCACCACGCTGGAGTACAGCCGCTCCGGCCCGCTGCGCTCGAAAGCCAGCTCCGCGTTGACCTGCTCCCAGCCGCTGCCTTCGCGGCCCACCAGCGCCGCTTCAGGCAGCATCACGTCCTCGAAGCTGACTTCGGAGAAATGCGCGTCGCCGGCCAGGTCGCGGATCGGGCGCACGGTCACGCCCGGCGCGGACAGGTCGATGATGACCTGCGACAAGCCGCGCTGACGGTCCTCGCCCGTGCCGGAGGTGCGCACCAGCGCCAGCATGTAGTGGCAGCGATCGGCGTTGGTCGTCCAGATCTTGCGGCCGTTCAAGCGCCAGCCGCCGTCCGGCTGCGGCGTGGCGCGGGTCGCGACGCTGGCCAGGTCAGAGCCGGCGTTGGGCTCGCTCATGCCGATGCAGAARAAGGCCTCGCCCTTGCAGATGCGCGGGAGRTAGAASGCCTTCTGCGCGTCGCTGCCGTAGCGCAGGATCAGCGGCCCGCTCTGSCGGTCGGCGATCCAGTGGGCSGAGACCGGCGCGCCGCAGGCCAGCAGCTCCTCGACCAGCACGAAACGCGAGAACGGATCGAGCCCGGCGCCGCCATATTGCGCGGGCAAGGTGATGCCCACCCAGCCGCGGCGCGCCAGCGCGCGGCTGAAATCGGCGTTGAAGCCCATCCATGAACGGGCGCGGACCTCGGGCGCAAGGGCCGGCAGGTGTTCGGCCAGGAATGCCTTCACTTCGCGCCGGAAGGCGGCGGCGGCCGGCGGCAAGGCAGTCAGCTGGAACGTGCTGGGCAGTGAAGTCAAGACAGGGGTCTCCGTGTGGCTAGCGGCCGGCCAGCAAGCGCCGGGCGGAATAAGTCATGACACGCTCATGGCGCTGGTTGAAGACCTCGATATCCGAGTCCACCACGGCGCGGCCATTGCGCGAAGTGGGGCGGATGCCGGTCACCGTGACCGTGGCCCAGATGGTGTCGCCCACCATCACCGGGGCGTGGATCTTCTGTGTCAGCTCCAGCATGGCCAGCCCCGTGCCCTGGATCATGGTCTGCAGGATGAAGCCTTCGATCATGGCGTAGGTCAGCGCGGCGGGCACGGGCCGGCCATGGATGGCGCCGCCTTCATAGCCCGCCTCGATAAAGATCGCTTCCAGCATGCCGGTGACCGAAATGAAGTTGATCAGGTCGGTCTCGGTTACGGTGCGGCGGAAGGTCTGGAAGGCCTGGCCTTCCTTGATGTCTTGCCAATAAAAGCCCTGGCCGAGGCGGGGGAGTTGGGTATGGGGCACGGCGTCTCCTGTTGAGGGCCGCCATCGGCGGCCGGCTTCCTTTATGTTAGGAGCGGGAATGCGGCAGGGTTAGGCATTAGTGGCCGGCGACGCACAATAGGCCGCGCCGGTGCGGCCCAGCTCATCGATCTGCTCGCCGCTCAGGCCCGCCTCGCCAAGCAGGCTGCGGGTGTGCTGACCCAGGCGTGGCGGCAGCGCGCTCGCCGCGCGCTGGCCATCAAAGCGCACCGGCGCGCCGGTCATGCGCAGCGTGCCCATGGCCGGGTCGTCCAGCGTGTCGAAGAAGCCGGTGGCGCGCAGGTGCGGGTCATCCACCAGCTCAGCGAGCTGGTTGACCCGCGCCACCGGGATCTGCAGCGTTTCGCATAGCGCCAGCCAGGCGCCGGTGGTGCGCGTGCGCACGATCTCGCCGGTCAGCTCGTAGAGGGTTTCGATATGCTGCGTGCGCGCGGCGATGCCGGCAAAGCGCGGGTCGGCGGCCAGGTCGGGCCGGCCCGCGGCGGTGAAGAAGTCGCGCCAGTGGGCATCGGTGTACGGCATCATGCAGACGTGGCCGTCGGCGCTCTGGTAGGGCCGGCGCAGCGGCGCCAGCACGCGCGGATAGCCGGTGGGCCCGCGCGGCGGCTCGAAGTGCTGGCCATAGAGATGCTCGACCAGGTTGAAGGCCACCATCGATTCGAACATCGGCACTTCCACCAGCGCGCCCTTGCCGCCCTGGCGCTCGCGCCCGGCAATGGCGGCCGAGATCGACAGCGCCGCCACCAGAGCGCTGGTCTTGTCGGCCGCGATGGTGGGGAAGTAGCGCATGGTGCCGGTCTGCGCGGCCATCAACGCGGCATTACCGGACAGGCCCTGGATGATGTCGTCGTAGGCCGGGCGGCCGCCATAGGGGCCATCCTCGGCAAAGCCCAGCAAGCTCACGTAGACCAGGCGCGGGTGGCGCGCCATCACGTCGGCGGGGTCCAGCCCGAGGCCGGCCAGCTTCTGCGGGCGCATGCTGTGCATGAACACATCGGCGCTGGCCAGCAGGCGCTCCAGCGCGTCCTGCGCCGCGGGCAGCTTGAGGTTGAGCACCACGCTTTTCTTGCTGCGGTTCACGCCCAGGAAGATGGCCGACATGCCATCCTCGGCGGCCGGGCCGGTGCGCCGCGTGGAGTCGCCCTCGGGGGGCTCCACCTTGATGACTTCGGCGCCGAGATCGGCCAGCCACTGGCTGGCGTAAGGGCCCATCACGACCGTGGATAGGTCGATGACGCGGATGCCTGAGAGGGGCAACATGCCTGGGTGTCTCCTGTCTGTTCTTGTGCCTGGCTTGCGCCGGGCCGAGTGCCCTGGCGCGCGCCGGATGCCACAGGGTAGATCAGGCGGGTCGCTTGCGTCTAATATTAGATTTTTAGGATTCGATATCTTCCAGATATCAATGTGGACATCAGCGTGGACCTTCGTCAACTTCAGCAGTTCGTCGCCCTGGCCGAAACTGGCAACTTCCACCGCGCGGCCGAGCGCCTGCACATGGCGCAGCCGCCGCTCTCCATCTCGATCCGCAAGCTCGAAGATGCGCTCGGCACGCCGCTGTTCGTGCGTACCTCGCGCGGGGTGCGGCTGACCCAGGCTGGCGAAGCCGCGCTGCATGACGCGCGGCGCGCGCTGTTCCATGCCGGCCAGGCTCGCGCGGCGGCGCTGGCCGCGGCGCATGGCGAGCGCGGCGCACTGCGCGTGGGCTTTGTGGGCTCGGCAACCTACGCCTTGCTGCCCAAGCTGATCCCGGCGTTTCGGGCCGCGCACCCGGGGATCGAGCTGATCCTGCATGAATCCACCTCGGCGTCGATCCTGGACCGGCTGGAGCGCCATCAGCTCGATGCCGGGCTGGTGCGTTTTCCCATCTTGCATAGCGGCGGCTACACGCTGATGCCGCTGGAAAACGACGAGTTCGTGGCGGCGGTGCCGGCCGATAGCCGCTTTGCCGAGCGCGATGCGATTGCGCTCAAGGCGCTCGCCGGGGAACCCTTCATCATGCATCCCAGCGCCGAGGTGCCCAACTTGCAGGCCATCGCCATGCTGCTGTGCCAGCAAGCCGGGTTCGTGCCGCGTGTGACGCAAGAGGCAGTGCAGGTGCAGACCATCGTCAGCCTGGTGGAAAGCGGCCTGGGGGTGGCGCTGGTGCCCAGCGTGGCGGCGCGCTACATCAACCGGCGCGTGCGTTTCCTGCGGCTGGCCAGCCCGCGGCCGGCGGCGCGCATCGGCATCGCGCTGGCCACGTCCACGGATAGCGATGACCGGCAGGTGCAGCGCTTGCTGGAGGTGGCCTGCACCGTGGTCGCCTAGGCCAGCGGATCAGGCGCGCGCGCGCTCCAGCGCCACGCCCGGCAGCAGGTGCAGCAGGCGCACCAGCTCGCTCTGGCGATGGGTGCCGGTCTTGCGCAGGATGTCGCGAATATGCACGCGCACCGTGTGCGGCGAGACGAATTCGTGGTCGGCGATCTCGGTCAGGGTTTCGCCGGCGGCAAGGCGGATGGCAATCAGACTTTCCTTGCGCGACAGGCCGAACAGCGACGTTAGCACCGAACTGTCGAGCACCGAGCGCGATTCCGAATTGCCCATCAGCACCATCGCGAACGGCAGTTGCCATGGGCCTTCCACCGGCTGGCGGGCTACCAGCGGCAGCACGATGATGGGTACCGGCTGGCCGCCCGAAGTGATGTGCATCCACGAGCCGGCCGCCGCCTCGCCGCCACGGGATTGCATGGCGCGGTCGAGTAGCTTGTGCAGGGTGGCGTGCAGGGTCTGGTCGTGGGTCTTGAGCATGCCGTTTTCCAGCGCGAGCTGGCTGTCGGCCTGCACCAGCGCCTCGGCCCAGATATTGGCGTAGCGCACGCGCATATCGGCCTGCAGCACCATCACGCCGAAGTCGAGCGTATCCAGCCCGGCCAACCCAAGGGCCGCCAGGCCGCTCAACTCGAAGTTGCGCTGTTGCATGCGCGCGGCGCGGGCCCAGTGCGGCAGCACGCGCGCGAGCCGCTTGCTGCGGTGGCTCAAGCCCTGCGCCCCGTCGAAGCCGGTGTCCAGGCGGCCGCCCCGGTCCGTGCCGCCCATCAGCACGCAGACCTCGGCGGTATCGAGCAGGCGCACGCCATGCGCCAGGTCGGCGCCATGCGCCGGCGCGCGCCAAGGCGCGCCATCCTGCAGGTCGCCATGGTGATCGCCCGCGAGCGCGCGCCTGGGCAGGCTCGCCAGCGCATGCAGGCCTTCCGGCACGTAGGTGCCCTGCGCCGGGAAGCAGCCATGCGGGGTGACGCCGAGGCGCGCTTGCCCGGACAGCTTGTCCCAGACCAGGTAGTGCGGGCTTTCGATGTCGGTATACCGGGAGAAGAGATCCAGCGCGGCTGGCATGGCGGTGACGTCAAGCGCCGACTCGTAGATCGAATCGATCAGACGATGGAAGTCTTCATCCGCCGACGGATGTTCGCCCATAGTGTTTTCCCCGGTGGCTCTCGCCTGATCCTGCTTTGCTCTTTTTATTGGCCCGCTGGTAAGCGGTACGGCTGGCTCGCTGTGGCCGGCTCCAAAGTGGCAGGTGCCACCGGACGGGGTCAGGCGCCCGGTATGCCGGGTATGTCAGCGCTGCGCGTTACCGTGTGGCGGCATTATGCGCATGCGAGCATAACTTCGCAAACAGGGAATGTCGCCCGGGCAATTATTAAAAATTATTTCAACGCCGAAATGCCTGCGAAAGGGGCCACGGCCGCGCAAAGCGTACCCGTTTCTGCGTGCGCTTTGCGCGCAGCATAGTGACTCAGCCAGGCCCGGGCGCACCCTTCGAAAGCGCAGCGGCGCCCCCGGCGCCGGCGGCCAGCTCCGTGGCCTGCGCTTCCTGCGCCGGGGGGAGCCCCAGGCCGCCCTCGACCTGCACCGTCACCCGCTGCGTGGCCATGCTGATGCCATGCTGGTCGAACTTGCGCTTGAGCCGCACGTTGAACGCGCGCGTGATTTCCGCCTGGGTCAGCGGACGGGTCCTGAACTGGGCCAGCACCACCGAGCCGTTGGGGTCGAAGCGATCGAGGCCCAGGATGTCGAGCCCGGAAAGCAGGTTGCGCGCGTAGCGGAAATCGCGGGACACCTCGGCGCCGGTCTCGCGGATCAGCTCGATGGCCTGGTCGAGGTCGCTGCCGTACGCCACGCCGATGTTGAACACGGCAAAGGCATAGCCGCGCGACATGTTCTTGATGGCCTTGATCTGGCTGTAGGGCAGTATATGAAGCGCGCCCTTGCCGTCGCGCAGCTTGACGGTGCGGATGGTCATGGCCTCCACCGTGCCGATATGGTCGGTCACTTCCACCGAGTCGCCGATGGCGATCGAATCCTCCACCACGATGAACAGGCCGGTGATCAGGTCCTGCACCAGGCTTTGCGCGCCAAAGCCGATGGCCAGGCCGACCACGCCGGCGCCGGCGAGCAGTGGCGTCACGTTGACGCCGAGGTTGGCCAGCACCACGATCAGCGTGACGACCAGCAGCGTGACGAACAACGCGTTGCGCACCAGCGGCAGGATGGTCCTGGCGCGCAGGCTGGGCTCCTGCCCGCGGCCGTGCGCGGGCGTCAGCGTCTGGGTGATGGCCGTATCGATCAGCAGCCACAGCAGCCACGACAGCAGCACGGTGCAGGTCACGCTGAACACGGCTTCGCCGATGCGCTTGCCGAGCGAGGTGGATTCAATCACCGAGAGCAGCGACACGCCCCAGATCCGGCTGGCCAGCTCGAAGTAGGCGAACCAGATCACTACCCGCACCAGCGCTACGGCGAAGCGCCCGAAGCGCGCCAGGTAGGCCGAGCGCTGGCGGTCGCGAAAGCGCGGCGCGCGGTGCGTGGCCTTGGGCGAGCGGCCGGTGATCAGCGTTAGCAGCAGCGCGGCCACGAACAGCGCCACCGAGGCCACGGTGCGCCGCAGGAAGATGTCCGCGTAGCCGGTGGCCAGTAGCGTGCCGGCCACGGAGGCCACCACCACCGCCAGCACCGGCAGGTGCCAGCTCGCGCCCACCAGGCGCAGCAGGTCCATGATTGCGGGATGCTCCTGGCGGAAGACCAGCGGCCGGCTGCTGATGATCTGGCCGATCTGCCGGCGAAAGCGCAGCGTGAAGGCGCCGATCAGCAACGCCGCGGCGATGTTGGCCACGGTGGAGATCAGCGCCGACAGGTTGGTGCCAAGCGAGGCGATCACGCGCGCGTCGGTCGTGACGTCGCCCAGCGCCGCCAGCGCGCCGGTGGTGAACAGCAGCCTGCGGGAGTGCAGCAGCAGGTCGCGCACCGCGTGGGCGCGGTGCGCCGAGGTAAACAGCGCGAAGATGACCTGGCACACCGCGCCCATCACGGCGCCGGCCACCACCGAATAGGCGATCACCATGCCGGCCATGCTGGCGGGTGAGCGTCCGAACATACCGCTCGAAAGCAGCATCGCCAGGGCGAAGGCCACCACCCACGGCGCCACCCTGCGCAGCATGTAAAGCCCGACATCCATCCAGGACGGCACTGCGGGCAGCTCATGGCGTACCGCCGGCTGCAGGCGCCGGTTGCGCACGCGTCTCACCGCCTCCCGCAACAGCCATCCGGCGAAGAACCAAGCGGCGAGCACGGTGGAGAACTCTCGTGCCGATTGCCAGGGCGAGCGCGTCCCGTTCATGGTCAGTGCGGCCAGCCACTCCTCGCCCGCGAAATCGATGCGCCAGCGCCAGTAGTGCCACGGCCCCTTGTCCTTGCCGAGCGACGCATCGAGATGGTCGACCGCCTCGGCCAGCGCTCCGAGCAGGCCAGGTTGTGGCGCCGACGCCGCACTGGCCCCGCCTATGCTCTTGCGCAGCACCTGCAACTGGTCGACCAGGGCCTTGCGGTCCTTGTCGCTCTGCAGCGTGGTGATGACCTGGTCGAGCGACTGCGCGAGCGGCTCGCTGGCCGCGGGCTGCGAGGCCGGCGCGGACTCGGCCTTGACGACCGCCGCCAGCGAGGCCAGTCCGCCCGGCGCCGCCAGTGCTGGCTGCGCTGCAAGCGTGGCCAGCGCCAGCCAGATCATCAGCATCGGCAGCAGGGCGCGTGGCCGGCATGCGGCCGGTAATGTGAATTGGGACCTGATCACGAGCGTCATCTCATGCGGGTAGAGAGTGCCGGGCAACGCCGGGGGATGCCTGACACTGTAGCGCATCGCGGATACCGCACACGCCGTGGATTCGTGCGGCGCCGCAATCGGCGTTGCCGCTCGCGCAGGGCACCCGGCAAGGCGTGTCGCATGGCCGCAGCAGCGGGTGGCGTGCAGCAGGCGTACCATGGCAGCAAGCCCGTGCTGGCTGGTTGCGGTCAACGGAGTGACGGTGCGGGCCGTTGAGTGAGGTATTGCGTGTCGGTCGGGTTGCGGCTGTATGCAGCCCTGTCGTTTCGTTGTCCCAATGGCATTGTTACCGCAGGAGCCTGTCATGAATGCTATGAAAGCCATGAACGCTGTTACCGCAGTTACCGTTTTGCCTGCCTCGCCCGCCTCGTTGGGTCGGCGCATCGGCTTGCCCATGCTGCTGGCCGCAGCCCTCATCGTCTCGGTCCCGCACCTGGCGCGCGCTCAAGCCACGCCAGCCGCCCCCGCCGCTGCCGCGCCAATGGCCAAGCCGGCCGCGCCTGCGCCCTCAGCCTCCATGCCAATGGCCAAGCCGGCCGCGCCCGCCGCCGCCGCGGCTCCGGGTGGCGGCCCTGGGCAGGTATGGGCCAACAAGTCTTCCAAGGTCTATCACTGCCCGGGCACGAAGTACTACGGCAAGACCAAGAACGGTGCTTACATGAGTGAAGCCGACGCCACCGCGCAAGGTTTCCACGCGGATCACGGCAAGGCATGCAAGTGAGCCGCGGGAAGCGCCGCCGGGAGGGAATGACATGCACCTGATCTGGATCATTCTCATCGGCTTTCTCGCCGGCTTGGTGGCGCGCCTGCTCGCGCCCGGGCGCGGGCCAAGCGGTTTTTTCCTGACCGCCGGCCTGGGCATCGTCGGCTCGCTCGCAGCGACCTTCCTTGGGCAGGCGTTGGGCTGGTACCGCCTTGGCCAGTCCGCCGGTTTTATCGGCGCCGTGCTGGGCGCCGTGATCCTGCTGGCGCTGTATCACCTGGCAACGCGGCGCTAGACAGGCCGCGGATACTTCAAGTGGCCAATGCTGCTGCCCGCGGGCAGCAGCATTCGCGCCGCGCGCAGGCGTGCTCACGCTCTCATGCGCTTGGTGTGCTTCATGTGCTTTCATGCATTCGTCGCTTCGGACGATGCGTTGCGCGCCGTCATCCCTGAATCTCCATACCACGCTGGCAAGTCCGTTTATTCGGCTCGCCGGGCTCAGGCATTCCGCCCAGGCGTAGCGCTGCGCGCCGACGGGGAACGGGGAATGCGGGGAATGGTTCAGCACAGATTCGACACACATCATCAACACACATCAAGACAACGCGGAGACAAGATGGAACTCAATGCATCGGTAACGGCAGTGATCACGGGCGGCGCGTCGGGCCTGGGCGAAGCCACCGCGCGGGCGCTGGCGGCGCACGGCGTGCGCGTCGCGCTGTTCGACATGAATGCGGAAAAGGGCGAGGCCGTGGCGCGTGAACTCGGGGGCGTGTTCTGCCAGGTCAACGTGACGTCGGAAGCCGAGGTCGAAGCTGGCTTCGCCAAGGCGCGCGCAGCGCTCGGGCAGGAACGCATCCTGGTGAATTGCGCCGGCACTGGCAACGCCATCAAGACCGCATCGCGCGCCAAGGAAGCGCCGGACCAGATCCGCTTCTTCGCCTCGGACGCGTTCGAGCGCATCATCCAGATCAACCTGATCGGCTCCTTCCGCTGCCTGGCGCGCTCGGCCGCCGGCATGCTCACGCTGGATGCGCGCGACGGCGATCGCGGCGTCATCATCAATACCGCCTCGGTGGCGGCACAGGACGGGCAGATGGGCCAGGCGGCGTACTCCGCCTCCAAGGCCGGCGTGGTCGGCATGACCCTGCCGATTGCGCGCGATCTGTCCGGCGAAGGCATTCGCGTCAACACCATCATGCCCGGCATCTTCAACACGCCGCTCCTGCAAGGCGCGCAGGAACACGTCAAGGCGGCGCTGGCCGCCTCGGTGCCGTTCCCCAAGCGGCTCGGCGCGCCGGAGGAGTTTGCCTCGCTCGCGTTGGAGATGTGCCGCAACAGCTATTTCAACGGCGAAGCGGTGCGGCTCGATGGCGCCATCCGCATGGCCCCGCGCTGATCCGGCAGTTCACAACAATAAAAAGGACGCGCGCATGCAGCAGGACCGAGAGAAGGAGACGCTGATGGATTTCAGTTACCTGACCACACTGCCGCATGCGCTGCGCCACTTCGCGCAGCGGCGGCCCGATGCGGTGGCCTATGCCTTCGAAGGCAGGCTGACCACGTATCTGGCGCTGGACCGCCAGAGCGATCGTGTCGCCCAGGCGCTGGCGGCAGCGGGGGTCGGGCCCGGCGAGCGCATCGGCTATATCGGCAAGAACTGCGATCACTACTTCGAGCTGCTGCTGGGGGCAGCCAAGATGGGTGCCGTGATGGCGCCCGCGAGCTGGCGCCTGGTGCCGCCGGAGGTGGGCTATATCGTTGGCCACTCCGATGCCGCGCTGCTGTTCGTGGGGCCGGAATCGGCAGACCTGGTGCGCAAGCTGCTGCCCACGCTGCCGCTGGTGCGCGAGGTGATCGCCATGGAAGGCGGCCAGCCGGACTGGCCCGCCTATGTGACGTGGCGCGACGCGCAGGCGCCCACGCCACCGGCGCACCAGAGCGCCGCGCACGACGTGGTGCTGCAGCTTTATACGTCGGGGACCACCGGCCGCCCCAAGGGCGCCATGCTGACCCACCGCAACCTGACCGCTGGCACCGAGGCCAGCGAGCGCGAAGATATCTCGTGGTCGCGCTGGACGGACGACGATGTCTCGCTGGTGGCCATGCCGGTGGCGCACATTGGTGGCTCGGGCTGGGGCTTGCGCAGCTTGCTCGCGGGGGCCAAGGGCGTGGTGGCGCGCGATTTCGATCCCGGCGCGGTGCTGGACTTCTTTGAGCGCGAGCGCATCAGCAAGCTGTTCCTGGTGCCCGCGGCGATGCAGTTCGTGCTGCGCGATCCGCGCGCGCGCAGCATCGACTACTCTCGCCTGAAGACCTTGCTCTACGGCGCGGCGCCGATCCCGGCCGCCTTGCTGCGCGAAGGCATCGAAGTCTTCGGCTGCGGGTTTGCGCAGCAGTATGGCATGACCGAGACCACCGGCACGGTGGTGGCGCTGCCGCCGGAAGACCACACTACCGACGACGTGCCGCGCATGCGGGCCGCCGGCAAGCCGTTGCCCGGCGTGGAAGTGGTGGTGGTGGACTGGGAAGGCCGGCGCCTGCCGCCGGGCGAAGTCGGCGAGCTGATGATCCGCTCGCCGCAGAACATGGCCGGCTACTGGAAGCAGCCCGACGAGACCGCGCGCACCATCGACGCCGACGGCTGGCTGCGCACCGGCGACGCCGGCTTTCTCGATGCCGAGGGCTATGTCTACATCCACGACCGGGTCAAGGACATGATCATCAGCGGCGGCGAGAACGTGTATCCCGCCGAGGTCGAGAGCGCGATCTATGGCCACCCGCAGGTGGCGGATGTGGCCGTGATCGGTGTGCCCGACGACAAATGGGGGGAGGCGGTCAAGGCCATCGTCGTGCCCCGTCCCGGGCAGGCGCCGGATCGCGACAGCATCGTGGCGTGGGCGCGCGAGCGGCTGGCCGGCTACAAGATCCCAAAGAGCATCGAGTTTGCCGATGCGCTGCCGCGCAACCCGTCCGGCAAGCTGCTGCGCAGGAAGCTACGCGAGCCGTATTGGGAGGGGTACAACCGGCGTGTCAACTGAGGCTGGCGCACAGCAATGCAAGACGCTCGGTACGCTGCGCTCTCCTATTTCATGGGAGAGCGCAGCGAGTCAGTGATTATCAGGACACATTCTCCCTGAACGCCTCCACCTGCCCCACGGAACGCGTTACGTAACGCGTAACACGCAACCAGGCCGCCGCTTGCGCATTCGCGGCTGGCAAGGGGCGCCGCCAGGTCCCCCCAGCCTGGCACGCCCTCCCGCCAGCCGTTATGGCGCCTGCCTTCCCGGCCGACGCCACCCCTGCCGCAATCCCCCTCGCATCCGCTGCGCTCAACGCCTTGCCGCTGGCACGCGGCTTGCGGTATTGCCTGTGACAACGTTGCCGCGAATACCAGCCAAGCCGGATGGGCACGTCGTTGCCAAAGGGGGAGCAGATGGAACCGGAACGCAGCAGCTCGCACGGAGGCACGCCGTCATGAATGCACTCCTGCTTGAAGACAACCCGCTCCTGCGGCTCGGCCTGCTGCGCATGCTTGCTGGCGTCGAGGGCCTGGGCCACGTGATCTGCGTGGATCCGGCCGATCTCGCCATGCTGCACGGGCAGATGAACGACATCGGGCTGGTGATCCTCGGCTTGCCGCCAGCGCAGGATCGCGCGCGCGCGCTGCTGGAGACCGCACGCACCGTGCTATCGGCGCAGTACCTGCTGCTGCTGGTCGATGGCACGTTACCGCCCGTGTTGCCGCCGGACCTGGCGTGGGGCATCTGCACATGGCTGCCGAAGGCGTCATCGCTGGCGGCGATCGAGGTGGCGATCCGGCTGGTGCTGGCTGATGACGCGCGCTGGCACCAGCCGGCCCCGCACCCCTCTGCGCCCTTGCAGGCACTTGCGACGGAACGCGCCCGCATCGACCAGCTGCGCGACGAGGCGCGCATGTTGAAGCTCACGCCGCGCCAGTACGAGGTGCTGGTCCTGCTGTCGCACGGCTACGCGCTCAAGACCGTGAGCCGCCTGCTCAATATCTCGATGGCGACCGTGAAGAGCCATGTCGCGCTGTTGTACCAGCGCCTGCAGGTCAGCAACAAGAGCGAAGCCATCCATGCCGCCCGCCAGCGCGGCGCCAGGTTCCAGACAGGCGACAGTCACGGCAGCAATGCTCGTGGCGCGGCCCGCGCCTGGCCCTAACCCCAGTTTCCCGTTCAGGAGAGCACCATGCGCAATCACACTGTCAGGGACGCGGAAATCGCCGCCGCCATCGACGCCACCCTGCTGCGCCGCCGGCAACAGTTCGACGGCCAGCCAGCCGCATGGCATGTGCTGTGCGAAGCGGCCCACGTCGCCACGCTGGGCGAACCGGCGCGCCGGGCCTTCATCGCGCGCGTGGCGGCCAGCCGTGGCGCCGACATCGCCCTGCGCCTGCTGCTCAAGGCGGAATCGATCCGTGCCACGGTGACCGCGGCGCTGGAAGCCGGCGAAGAGGTGGGCGCCGGCCAGCCGGCCGTGCCCTTTGTCGAGTGCGTGGGCTGCGAGGATTGCGGGGATGTCGATGGGCCGGCAGCCGGCGTGGCTGCCTTGCAGGAACGCAGCCCGGCGGGCGGGCTGCTGCACTGACGCGGCTTACAGCCCTAGCACCAGCTTGGCGATGATGTTGCGCTGGATCTCGTTGGAGCCGGCGTAGATCGATGCCTTGCGGTAGTTGAAGTAGCGCGGCGCCAGCGGCGCGGCATAGTCGGGGCCCGCCTGTGGCCCCGTGGCACGTCCTTGCAATTCGCCCCAGCCGTCCTGCACGAAGGGCAGCGCGTACGGGCCGGCGGCTTCCACCGCCAGCTCGCTGATGGACTGGATGGTCTCGGTGCCCACCAGCTTGAGCATGCTGGAGGCGGCGCCGATCGAGGTGCCCGACGTCACGTTGGAAAACAGCCGCAGCTCGCTCGCCTCCAGCGCGGCCGCGCGCACGTGCAGCTCGGCCAGCTTGCGGCGAAAACCCGGGTCGTCGAGCAAGCGCCCGCCATCTTCGCCGGGCTCGTTCTCCGCGATGCGCGCCACCTTGGCCAGTTGCTGGCGCAGCATCGGGCCGTAGCTGCCGCCGCGCTCGAACTCAAGCAGGTATTTGGCGTAGGTCCAGCCCAGGCCCTCCTCGCCGATACGGTTCTCCACTGGCACGCGCACATCTTCAAAGAAGACCTGGTTGACTTCCTGCTGGCCCTCGACCGGGCCATCCAGCGTGGGCAGCGGCGCCACCGTGATGCCGGGCGTGCGCATGTCCACCAGCACGAAGGAGATGCCGTCCTGGCGGCGCGCGTCGCGGCTGGTGCGCACCAGGCAGAACATCCAGTCGGCCCACTGCGCGTGCGTGGTCCAGATCTTGGAGCCGTTGAGGATGTAGTGCTCGCCGTGCGCGTCGTTCCCGCGCTCGGCGCGCATCTGCAGCGAGGCCAGGTCGGAGCCGGAGTTGGGTTCCGAGTAGCCCTGGCACCACCAGATGTCGGAGCGCAGGATGGGCGGCAGGAAGCGCGCCTTTTGCGCCGGAGTGCCGTATTTCATGATCACCGGCGCTACCATCTTCAGGCCCATCGGCGACACGGTCGGGCAGCCGGCGGCAGCCGTCTCCGCCTGGAACAGGTAGCGCTGCGCCGGGGACCAGCCCGGGCCGCCATATTCCTCTGGCCAGTTGGGCGCGGCCCAGCCGCGCTCGAACAGCTTCTTCTGCCAGCGCACCTGGCCTTCCTTGTCGAGGTAGCCATTCTTGGTGCGCGCCATCAGGGCCTTGAGCCCGGGGTCGAAGGCTTCCTTGATCCAGGCGCGGACCTCGTCGCGGAACTGCAGCTCTTGCGGGGAGAAATCGAGATTCATCGATGGGCCTCGGGATATTCGTCAGTGCGGGGCGGGAATGCGTGGGCTCACGCGGCAACCGGATACAGCAGGTCGGCGTAACGGCGCAGGTGGTGTTCGGCGGAGCCAAACTGCAGGTCGATCGCGGTGACGCGCTTGAAGTAATGGCCAACCGCCAGCTCCTCCGTCACGCCCATGCCGCCATGGATCTGCACCGCGGCCTGGCCGACGAACCTGCCGGCCTGCCCGGCTTGCGCCTTGGCGGCGCTGGCCGCCAGCGCACGCTGCGTGGGCTGCGCACCAGCCTGCATGGCGGCGACTTGCGTCAGCGCCACGGTTTGCTCCAGTTGCACGTACATGTCTGCCATGCGGTGCTGCAGCACCTGGAAGGTGGCAATCGGTACGCCAAACTGCTTGCGCTGGCGTGCGTAGTCGACCGTGTCGCCCAGCATGCGGCTCATGGCGCCGCCGGCTTCGGCGCACAGCGCTACCGCAGCGTCGTCGCTCAGGCGCTCGATCAGCGCCAGCGCCTCGCCCTCGGCGCCCAGCAAGCCGCCATCCGGCACGAAGACGTTGTCCAGGCGTATGTCGGCGGCCCGGGAGCCATCCACGGTGGGGTATTCCTGCAGCGTCACGCCGGGCGCGTTGCGCGCGATCCAGAACAGGCTGATGCCGTCCCGGTCGCGCCGGCTGCCGCCGGTGCGCGCGCTTACCACCAGGTGCGTGGCCCACGGCGCGGCCACCACCACGGCCTTGTGGCCGTCAAGGCGCCAGCCGCCTTGCGCGCGGGCAGCGCTGGCCTGTACATCGTGCAGGCAGTAACGGCTGCGCGGCTCGGCGTGCGCCCAGGCCACGGTGGCTTCGCCGCCGATGATGGCAGGCAGCCAGTTGGCGGCCAGGGTCTCGCTGCCATGCAGCAAGGCGCCGCCGCCGAGCACAACGGTAGACAGGTAAGGCTCGACCACCAGGTGACGGCCGAACTGCTCCATCACGATCGTGTGGTCGACGGCATTGCCGCCGAGCCCGCCAAAGCGTTCCGGGAAAGCGGCGCCCAGCAGCCCTAGCTCCTGCGCCAGGGCTTGCCAGCAGGATGTCCGCCAGCCAGCGGGCGAGCGGATTGCCGCCTGGCGGGCTTCGAAGCTGTAGTGGTCGGCCAGGTAGCGCGCGAGCGTGTCGCGCAGCATCGATTGTTCTTCGCTGAATTGGAAATCCACGGTGGTTCCTTGGCGCGGTTGCTGGGGCACTTGCCATTATGTGAAGAGGCCGGCGGTTCGCATCGTCGGATGCGACGAATCGCCTTGGCGCGCGGCGCGCCGCGCGGGCGGCCACATCGGCGTTTGCGGCATTGCACCAAGGCGCGTTCGTCGCATCCGACGATGCCCGCCCGGGGTACCTGTCCCGACAATGTGCCGCACGCAATGCCATCCCTGCCGGTTCCGCGGTACCGAAGTTTCCAACGCACCCAGTCACCCAGTCACCCAGTCACCCAGTCACCCAGTCACCCAGTTCGGCCATACCCACTTCCAGGAGGGTCAGTCATGCACCCGCATGTTCATGCGCAGCGCACCCCGGACAAGCCGGCCATCATCATGGCCGGCGGCACCGTCGTTACTTACCGTGAGCTCGACGAGCGCTCCAACCAGGCAGCGCGGCTGTTCCGCGACCACGGGCTGCAGCCGGGCGACCGCGTGGCCTTCCTGCTGGAGAACCACCCACGCCTGTTCGAGCTGTGCTGGGGCGCGCAACGCTCGGGGTTGATCTACGTGTGCATCAGCACGCGCCTGAACGTGGACGACGCGGCGCATATCGTGGCCGACAGCGGGGCCAGGATGCTGGTCACCTCGCATGCGCAGGCCGCCGTGGCGCAGGGCGTGGCGGCCAAGGTGCCAGGCCTGGTCGCGCGCCTGATGATGGATGGCGCGGTGCCGGGCTTTGCCGCCTACGAGACGGCGCTGGCCCAGTACCCCGGGTGGCGCATCGAGGACGAATGCGCGGGCACCGACATGCTGTACTCCTCCGGCACCACCGGCCGCCCCAAGGGTGTCTTCACGCCGCCGGCCAACCCGCAGATCGACGTGCCTGGCACCATGGTGCTGATGTGCCAATCCCTCTACCAGTTCGGCACGGACACGCGCTACCTCTCGCCGGCACCGCTCTACCACGCCGCGCCGCTGCGCTACAACATGGCGGTGCAGCAGCTCGGCGGCACCTCGGTGGTGATGGAGCATTTCGACGCGGAAGCATTCCTGCGCTTGCTGGCACGGCACCGCATCACGCATACCCAGGTCGTGCCGACCATGTTCTCGCGCATGCTCAAGCTGCCCGAGGATGTGCGCCTGCGCCACGACGTGTCCTCGCTGCGCTTTGCCGTGCATGCTGCCGCGCCCTGCCCGGTGGCCGTCAAGGAGCAGATGATCGACTGGTGGGGGCCGATCATCTGGGAGTACTACGCCGGCACGGAGGGCAACGGCTCCACCGCCGTGGGTTCGGCCGACTGGCTCACCCATAAAGGCACGGTGGGCCGCGCCTCCATTGGCCAGCTGCGCATCTGCGACGACAGCGGCGCGCTGCTGCCGCCGGGCGAGCCCGGCACCATCTACTTTGCCGAGGGGCGCAGCTTCGTCTACCACAACGATCCCGACAAGACCGCGCAGTCGCGCCACCCGGTGCACGCCGGCTGGACCACGCTGGGCGATGTCGGCTACGTGGACGAGGAGGGCTATCTCTACCTGACCGACCGCAAGGCGAACATGATCATCTCGGGCGGGGTCAACATCTATCCGCAGGAGGCCGAGAACCTGCTGATGACCCATCCCGAGGTCATGGACGTGGCAGTGATCGGGGTGCCAAACGAGGACTTTGGCGAGGAGGTCAAGGCGGTGGTGCAGCCACTCGACATGGCGCGCGCCAGCCCGGCCCTGGCCGACGAGCTGCTGGCCTTCTGCCGCACGCACCTCTCGGCCATCAAGTGCCCGCGCTCGGTGGACTTTGCCGCCGAGCTGCCGCGCCTGCCCACCGGCAAGCTGCTCAAGCGGCTGCTGCGCGAGCGCTACTGGGCGGGGCGGGAGAACAAGCTGGTATAGCTTGCTCGTGTGGTCAGCATTGTGGCCGGCATCGAGGCCGCCGGCCCGGCATCGCGGCGGCGGCGCATGCCGGGCGGGCGTTTACGCCATAATCAGCCGTTCGATCCCTGGCGCATGTGGCGCCAGCAGCCGGCAACCATAAGCCGGCGCCGATCGCGTGGCATCCACCGCTCGTGGATGCCGCCGCCAACAGGAAGACACGGCGAATGGCAACAATCGAGGAGACCAGCGCGGGCCAACGGGGCGCCGCCCGCGCCGCCACGCTGGTGGCGAAGCTGCGCCCGCCCATGCTGACCCCGTTCCAGGTGGAGCGCCGCGCCATTTGCGACGCGGTGTGCGCGGCCGGCTTCGTCAAGCTGGTGCTGGTGCGCGCGCCGGCCGGGTTCGGTAAGACCACTGCCATGCTGCAATGCCGGGCGCGGCTGGACGCCGAAGGCGTGGCCACCGCCTGGCTCACGCTGGACCGCGCGGACAATGACGCCACGCGTTTTCTTGGCTCGCTCGAAGCCGCCTTCGAGCTGGTGCTGCGCAAGGGCGGCGCGCCGCTCGCCGCGGCCCAGCCCGCGCCGCAGTCGGCAGGCGAGCACGCGCTTGCGCTGATCGACCGCATGGCGGCCCACGACCGCCCCTTCACGCTGTTCCTGGACGACTTCGAGGCCTTGCAGAACCCCGCCGTGGCCGGCCTGGTCTGGCAAGTGGTGGAGCAATTGCCACCCGGCGCCCGCCTGGTGGTGGGCACGCGCTGGGTGCCGGAGTCCGGGCTGGCGCGGCTGCGCGCGCGTGGCGAGCTGCTGGAGATCGAGCCGGCCCAGCTGCGCTTCACCGCCGACGAGACCGATTCCTTCCTGCGCCGCGCGCGCGGCCTGGCGCTGCAGCCCGCCGCTATCTCCACGCTGCACCGGCGCACCGAAGGCTGGGCCACCGCGTTATGGCTGGCGTCGGTGGCGCTGGAGCGGCGTGGCCAGCCGGACGCCTTCATCGCCGGCTTTTCCGGCTCGAACGCCGCGATTGCCGATTACCTGGTGGAAGACGTCTACCTGCACCTGCCCGATGCGGTGCGTGCATTCCTGTTGCGCACCTCCATCCTCGACCAGCTCAGCGGGCCGTTGTGCGATGCCGTGAGCGGCACCGCCGACAGCGAGGAGATCCTCGCCTGGCTGGAGCGGGCCAACCTGTTCCTGATGCCGCTGGATGGCGAGCGCCACGGCGGCGCGGAGCCGCCTGCTCAGGCCCATCAGCCCAATGCGCGCTGGTACCGCTATCACAGCCTGTTCTCCAGCTTCCTGCGCGCGCAGCTGCAGCAGGCCATGCCGCACGAAGTGCCCGCCTTGCAGATGTCCGCTTCGCGCTGGTACGAGCAGCAGGGCCGGCCGGTGCCGGCCATCGAGCATGCGCTGGCGGCCGGCGCGGTGGACCACGCGCTGCCGCTGCTGGCGGGCAAGGTGGACGAGTTGCTGGCGCAGGGCCGCATGCGCCTGCTGACGCGCTGGCTGGACGCGGTGCCGGCCGGCGCACTGGCTGCGTGGCCCAAGCTGCAGATCGCCCATGTGTGGGCGCTGTCGTTTACGCGCGGTCCGGCCGACGCCATTGCGCTGCTGCAGACCATCCCGCTGGCCGGCGCCGAGGGCGACCTGCTGGCGCATGTGCGCGCGCTGCGCCATATGCTGCTGAACATGATGGACCGCTTCGACGAGGCGCGTGCCTGCAGCCGCGACGATCCGCTGCCGCTGCCCATGGGCTATCCGTTCCCGGACTCCATCCTTGCCACCTCGATGGCGCGCATGGCCGCCGTCACCGGCGACTACCGCGAGGCGCGGCGCCTGCTGGGCGTGGCCCGCCAGGTGGTGCGCGGCTCCGACAGCAACTTCAACAAGATCTTCTCGGAATCGGTGGAGGGGCTGATCGACCTGCGCCAGGGCCGCCTGCAGCAGGCGCTGGCGCGGTTTCGCATTGCCGCCAGCACCATGCTGCCGAACCGCTACGGCCCTACCAACGGCAACGCCATGGCCGGCATCCTGCTGGCCGATGCGCTCTACGAGATCAACGAGCGCGAGCGCGCGGAGCGCCTGCTCACCGTGTACGTGCCGCTCGCGCGCGACCTCGGCCTGCCCGACCAGATCATCACCGGCCATACCGTACTGGCCCGCATTGCCTGCGACCGCGGCGACGTGGACGGCGCGCACGAATGGCTGGCCGCCCTCGAGCACCTTGGCCATCATCGCGGCCTGCCACGGCTGGTGCTGGGCGCCATGCTGGAGCGCGCCCGCCTGGCGCTGCTGCAAGGCAATCAGCATGCCGCCGAGCAAGCGCTGCAGCACGCAGCCGACCCGGCGCTGTGGCGCGCGCGTCCCGGCCTGAGCGCGGTCAGCTCTTTTGCCAACGACCTGGAAGACGTGGTCATGGGGCGCCTGCGGCTGGCGCTGTTCACCGAGCCCTCCGTGCGCACGCGCGAGGCCATCGAGACGGAACTCGCCGCCACCGAGCGCGCGCAGCTGATGCGCAGGGCGCTCAAGCTGCGCATCCTGCTGGCGCTGGCCTGCCAGCGCAGCGGCGAAGCCCCCCAGGCGTTGCAGGCGATGGGCGAAGCGCTGCGCTTCGGCGCGGCGGAAGGATTCATCCGCATCTTCGCTGACGAAAGCACGGACGTGCGCCGGCTGGTGGCCGAAGCCTGCCTGCGCCAGGGCAGCGCGTTGCCCGCAGGGTATGTGGAGCGCCTGCTGCAAGCCTGCGGCGGCGCGCCGGAGCCGGTGGACCCGGCCGCCATGCAGGCGCGCCATGGGCTGCTGGAACCGCTCACGCCCAAGGAGCAGAAAGTGCTGCAGCTGCTGGCCGAGGGCTTCTCCAATGTGGCGATGGCGGATCGGCTCTTTGTCTCGGAGACCACCGTGCGCACCCATCTGCGCAATATCAGCGCCAAGCTGCGGGCCAGCAACCGCACGCAGGCGGTTGCCATCGCGCGGCAACTGGGTTTGCTGTAAGGAAGCGCGGGCGATTAAGCGAGCCCAGGCGGCGTCCGGGGGGATGGAAACCCCTGCAGAGGGGCACGCGGACGTGCCGCTGGCTTGTGGCTTTTCGCGCAAGCCGATAACGAAATTGGCATGGTCATGGTGCTTAGCCGTTCAGCCATTCACCCGTTCACCGGTTCACCCGCTCAGATGCCGATGAACTCCGCATACTCCGCCAGCGGCGCACGCGTGGCGCGCAGCTGGTTGACCGCCGCTGCCGGATCCTCGTAGCCGATCGCCATGCCGGTAAACAGCATGCGTTCGGCTGGGAGGGAGAGGAAGCCCGCAATGGTTTCCGGATACATCGCCCAGCATTCTTGCGCGCAGCTGTCCAGCCCATGCTCGCGCAGCAGCAGCATCACCGTTTGCAGGTACATGCCCAGGTCCGACCATTGCGGCGGGCCCATGCGGCGGTCCACGGTGCAGAACAGCGCCAGCGGCGCGCCGAAGAACGTGAAGTTGTTGGCAAACTGGGCAAGGCGCGCCTGCTTGTTCTCGCGCGGGATGCCCAGGCAGCGATAGAGGTCCTCGCCTACCTGGAAGCGCCGTTCGCGATAAGGCGAGACCAGCTCGCGCGGGTAGACGTCGTACTCGGTCCCTTCGCCGCGGGGCGCGCCGGCGACGCGCTCGCGCATGGTGGCCTTGAGCCGCGCCAGCGGCTCGCCGCCCACCGCGTGCAGGTGCCACGGCTGCAGGTTGCCGCCCGATGGCGCGCGCGCGGCCTGCTCCAGCACGTCGCGGATGATTTCCGGTGGCACCGGCGTGGGAAGAAAGCCGCGTACCGATTTGCGGCTCTGGACTGCCATGCTGACTTTCACGCTGTTCTCCTTGGGGCTTGGCAGGGGATCCATTGGGGATCAGATAAAGGGCGGCTCGTTGCCCCAGTCGAAGAAGTCCGGCATGTCCTGCGACACGCGCTCGGGGAAGCTGGCCGGGCGCTTTTCCAGGAAGGCGCTGACGCCTTCCTTGACGTCGGCCGACTGGCCGCGCGACTGGATCGCGCGGCTGTCCAGGCGGTGCGCCTCCATCGGGTGGCTGGCCCCGGCCATGCGCCAGATCAGCTGGCGCGAGATGGCGACGGATACCGGCGCGGCATTGTCGGCGATCTCACGGGCCAGCGCCTGCGCGGCCGGCAACAGGTCCTCGGGCGCGTGCAGCGAGCGCACCAGCCCGCGCTCCAGCGCCTCCTGCGCCGAGAACACGCGGCCGGTGTAGCACCATTCCAGCGCGGTGGAAATGCCCACCACGCGCGACAGGAACCACGACGATGCCGCCTCGGGCGTGATGCCGCGGCGCGCGAACACAAAGCCGAACTTGGCGTCGGTTGCGGCCAGGCGGATGTCCATCGGCAGCTGCATGGTCACGCCGATGCCCACCGCCGGGCCGTTGACCGCCGCGATGACCGGCTTGAGGCTGCGGAAGATGCGCAGCGCCACGCGTCCGCCGCCATCGCGGTGGGCGGCTTCCTTGCTGGCGCCGTAGCGCTTCTCGTAATCGAAGGTGGAGCCGCCGGAGGACAGGTCGGCGCCGGCGCAGAAGGCGCGCCCGGAGCCGGTGACGATCACCGCGCGGACGTCGTCGTCGGCGTCGGTGGCGTCAAAGGCGTCGATCAGGTCCTGCATCATGCGCGGGGTGAAGGCGTTGAGCTTTTCCGGGCGGTGCAGGGTGATGGTGGCGACGCCCTTGTCGACGGCGTATTGCAGGGTCTCGAAGCTGGGGGGGACGGCTGGGTTCGGGGTGCTCATGGCTGGCCTTGGCTCTCGAAATGGGTGTGGGTAAGGTAGTGCAGAATCGGGCGCCTGCAATCGTCGAATCCGACGAGGTAGGGACGGCAGCGCCGCCGTAGACTGGCGCCAGGACGCCTGGCGGCCTGAGCCAGGCAGATGACCGAGCATAGAACACAAAGACCAGAAGCCAGAAGGAACATCATGAAGACGCGCATCACCGAATTGCTGGGCACCCGCTACCCCATCATCCAGGGCGGCATGCAGTGGGTTGGCTACGCCGAGATGGCCGCCGCGGTTTCCAACGCCGGCGGGCTTGGCGTGCTCACCGCGCTGACCCAGCCCACCCCGGAAGCGCTGGCCACGGAGATCCGCCGCACCCGCGAGCTGACCGACCAGCCCTTTGGCGTCAACCTGACGCTGCTGCCCTCCATCAACCCGCCGCCGTACGCGCGCTACCTCGACGTGATCATCGAAAGCGGCATCAAGGTGCTGGAGACGGCGGGCAACAATCCCAAGGAGCACATCGCGCGCGCCAAGGCGGCCGGCATCAAGGTGATCCACAAGTGCGTGGCGATCCGCCATGCGATGTCGGCCGAGCGCCTGGGCGTGGACGCGGTGTCCATCGACGGTTTCGAGTGCGCGGGCCACCCGGGCGAGGACGACGTCCCGGGCATGGTGCTGATCCCGCTGGCCACGCGCCGGCTGGGCATTCCGGTGATTGCCTCGGGCGGCATTGCCGACGGGCGCGGCATGGCGGCGGCGCTGGTGCTGGGCGCGGAGGGCATCAACATGGGCACGCGCTTTTGCGCCACGCGCGAGGCGCCGATCCACCACAACGTCAAGCAGGCCCTGGTGGACGCCAGCGAGCGCGACACCAACCTGATCTTCCGCACGCTGCACAACACCGCGCGCGTGCTCAAGAACGCCGTCTCCGATGAGGTCGTCACCATCGAGCGCCAGCCGGGCGGCGCCCAGTTCGAGGACGTCAAGCACCTGGTGGCGGGCGTACGCGGCAAGGCCGCGCTCGCCGCCGGCGAGACCGACGGCGGCATCATCAGCGCCGGCCAGTGCGTGGGCCTGATCGACGATATCCCGACCTGCGCCGAGCTGATCGAGCGCATGGTGGCCGAATGCCGCGAGCAGCTCGGGGTGGCCTCGCGCTACTTCGCAGCATAAGCCGGCGCAGCCATGGCTGAAGCCAGTCAACCTTCCGATGCCGGCCCGGGCGCAGGGCAATCCGATGTGGCCGAGGCGCCGCCGCCGGGCTTTGTCGCGTTGCGTGGCGCCAAGGGCTTCCTCGAGAACTTCGGGCAGATCTACGTGGACCGGGAACGGCGCGTAGTGGCCATCCGTATCGGGCCGCATCACCTTAACCCGCTTGGCATCCCGCACGGCGGCATGCTGGCCACGCTGGCCGACACCGCCATCGGCATGATGATGGCGCTGGAGACCGACCGCAAGCAGCCGGCGGTGACGGTCAACCTCAGCATGGACTACTTCGATGCCGCGCGGGTGGGCGATTGGGTGGAGGCGCACGTTGAGTTTGACAAGCTGGGCTCGCGGCTGCGCTTTGGCGGTTGCCGCCTGATGGCCGGGGAGCGCTGCCTGCTGCGCGCCACCGCCATCTTCTCGGTGCTCACGCCGCGCGCGTGATGCGCCGCCGCCGCTTGGGCCGTCGGCTGCGCCGCGCAATCGTCGCTTCCGACGACGCCGGGCGCCCCGCTGCTGCGCCAGAATCCGCAACAGGATAACCAGGCTTGGCCGTGCCCTTCCCGGGACACGGCCATTACGGGCGGGTTCGCCCCGGAACGACAAGAGGAGACGACATGGCAGAGGCATACATCGTAGCGGCCGCGCGCACCGCGGGTGGGCGCAAGGGCGGCAAGCTGGCAGGCTGGCATCCGGCGGATCTCGCCGCGCAGGTGCTGAACGCGCTGGTTGAGCGCAGCGGCGCCGATCCGGCACTGATCGACGACGTGATCATGGGCTGTGTCGGCCAGGCCGGCGAGCAGGCCGGCAACGTGGCGCGCAACGCCGTGCTGGCCTCGAAGCTGCCGGAAAGCGTGCCCGGCACCTCGGTCGACCGCCAGTGCGGCTCGTCGCAACAAGCCCTGCACTTCGCCGCGCAGGCGGTGATGTCCGGCACCATGGACATCGTGATCGCCGCCGGCGTGGAAAGCATGACCCGCGTGCCGATGGGCCTGCCCTCCACGTTGCCCTTCAAGAACGGCTTCGGCAGCTCGATGAGCCCGGCCATGCAGGAACGCTATCCCGGTGTGAAGTTCAGCCAGTTCACCGGCGCCGAGATGATGTCGCGCAAGTACGGCCTCACGCGGGACGACCTGGACCGCTACGCGCTGGAAAGCCACCGCCGCGCCATCGCCGCCACGCAGGCAGGCCGCTTCAAGGACGAAATCGTGCCCGTCGCCGTGCGCGCCGCCGACGGCAGCGCCAACGGCGAGCTGCATACGGTGGACGAAGGCATCCGCTTTGAAGCCAGCCTGGAATCCATCGCCAGCGTCAAGCTGATCGAGGAAGGCGGCACTGTCACCGCCGCCAGCGCCAGCCAGATCTGCGATGGCGCGGCGGGGCTGATGGTGGTCAACGAAGCCGGCCTGAAGAAGCTGGGCGTCAAGCCGCTGGCACGCATTCACCATATGTCGGTGCTGGGCCATGATCCGGTGATCATGCTGGAAGCGCCGTTGCCGGCAACGCTGCGGGCGCTGCAGAAGGCCGGCATGAAGATCGGCGATATCGACCTGTTCGAGATCAATGAAGCGTTTGCGCCAGTGCCGCTGGCTTGGTTGCAGACCACGGGCGCCGATCCGGCGCGCATGAATGTGAATGGCGGGGCGATTGCGCTGGGGCATCCGCTTGGTGGATCGGGGGCTAAGCTGATGACTACGCTGGTGCATGCGCTGCATGCGCAGGGGAAGCGGTATGGGTTGCAGACGATGTGTGAGGGTGGGGGGATGGCGAATGTGACTATTGTTGAGAGGTTGTAGGCTGATCGGTTGCCTTCGCTGTTTCTTTAAGCGGCGTTGGCTTTTGTACCCAAGGGCCATACGACATCCCCCTGCGGGGGCTGCCGGTCACTCTTCTTTGCGTCGGCAAAGAAGACTAACGAGAAGAAAGCCGACCCTGCCGGGGGCAGAGCAATCAGGCTTGTGGGCCTCGGTGGTTGCGTCGTACGGCCCGTAGTGTTGGCTGGCCTTTGCCATACCGGCTTGTAGGTCATCACTACGGCATGACCCAATGGTCACGTGGTGGTGCCCCTGATCGCTTTGCGCGGTGACCATTCACACATCTGCCGTTCGCGGTGCGCAGCGCCGCGATCCTGCCTGCCTTGGTGGTTTCGTGGTTTTGTCTCTAGCGGTAACCGCCCCGGCGATTTGATGCCCTGTCGTACCGGCGCTGCCGGCTCCTTGCTATCAACTCCCCTGGTTTCGTGGTGGGCACCGTGGCCCGTCCACGAGGGCCGCGCTC
>NZ_JBFTOQ010000039.1:0-66134 GCF_056398045.1 Cupriavidus sp. 05L411
GCAGTTGCCGATGGGATATGGCGTGTGCACTTCGGCCCCATTGCCATAGGATTGATTGATGAACGCCAGGCGAAGCAGCACTACCTGACAATCAAAGTGTTACCCATGTGAGTGAACTCGTTTGTTACCCATGTGGTTGATTCGTACACGACCCTGCCGGGGGCAGAGCAATCGCGGGTGCTAGGGGCGCTGGTTGCGTCGTACGGCCACAGTTCTGCGGGCATCTGCCGGTACCGGTTTGAAGGGCCACGACGCTGCCGATTTCCGGGATTCGCAGTACGGCCCCCGGTAGCGGAATCCTTGCCCATTCGCCAATCTGCCGTTACCAGCGCGCGCCATCACGACACATCGCCCGTCAGTGGTTTCGTGGTGGGGCGGGCGCGGTGGTGAAGGCCCCGAGCATATCAACCCGGTGCCACCGCGCCCACGACGGAACCGGTGCACCTGCAACTTCGTGGCCGGTTGCTCCGCGAGCGACAGACGGCTTGAAGCAAGTGATGTCGGCTACCGGGGGCCTCACCACGAATCCCGGAGGCTGGCAGATTCGTGGCCGGTCCAGCCGGTACCGGCAGAAGCCCGCCAACACTCCGGGCCGTACGACGCAACCACCGGGGCCGAACAGCCTTATTGCTCTGCTCCCAGCAGGGTCGGCTTTCTTCTCGTTAGTCTTCTTTGCCGACGCAAAGAAGAGTGACCGGCAGCCCCCGCAGGGGGATGTCGTATGGCTTTTGGGTCCAAAAACCATCACCGCTCAAATAAACAGCAACCAACCACGCTAGGGCGATGTCGTACGGCACCTTGGGTGCAAAAACCATCGCCGTTCAAAGAAACAGCAACCAACCCCAATCACGCATAATCCAAAGGCAAAGCCGTCGTGTACTTGATCTGCTCCATAGCAAAACTAGAACTAACATCCGCCAGCTCAGCCCCCTGAATCAGCTTCTTGTAGACCCGGTCATAGGCCGCGATATCCGGCACCACCACGCGCAGCAGGTAATCGGTATCCCCGGCCATGCGGTAGAACTCAGTCACCTCGGGGATCGATGCGACCAGGTCATGAAAGGTCTTGAGCCATTTGACGCTGTGCTGGCTGGTGCGGACCGAGACGAATACCGTCACGCCCACATTCAGCAGCGCGGGGTCCAGCAGCGCCACCCGCTTGCGTATCACGCCGCTTTCCTCGAGCTTCTGCACGCGCCGCCAGCACGGCGTGGAGGTGAGGCCCACCCGCTCGCCCAGCTCGGCCACCGGCACGGTGGCGTCTTCCTGGAGAGCGGCAAGTATCTGGCGGTCGTATCGGTCCATGGCAAATCCTGTTGGCGCGCAGCGTCGTCCGGGTGCCTGGCCGCCCACCGCCCGCAAGACTCAGGCCGCGTCCACCAGCAGGTTCACACCGCTGCAGATGTGTTCCTGGTCCACCCCATAGATATGCAGCGACACGGCCACCGCGTCGCTGTCGTTGCCGAGCGCATGGATATGGCGCAGCCCAGCTGGCACGCTGAAGGTATCGCCCACTGTGCGCGTGATCTCGCCGCACGGATGCGCCTGCCGCTCTTGCGCGTCCCAGCGGTAGTGGCGCTCATGCAGCGTGCCGCGCAGCACCCGGTAGGCGCACCAGGTCTGGTGTCCGTGCACCGGGCTGTGCTGCCCCGGCCGCCAGACGATCAGCATGGCGGAGAAGCGCGCCAGCGGATCGGCGTGTACCAGGTGGCGCACATAGCCCTCAGCCGACCCTTCGCGCAGCGACTCCGGCAGCAGTGCCAGCAGCGTGGCGGCGTCCGGCAGGCTGGCTTCGATGCCTTGCGCCACCATGCGCGCGCTGGCGGCAAAGGCAGATGACATACCGTCGGACAGCGGGGCAAAGAGATCCGGCTGGCCGTCGGCCGTGTCGAGGGTGCCAAGGACGCCGGCGCTACGTGCGTGGCTGGCAATATCGGTAACGGCGGCTTGCTGGGTGGCCATGACGGGCTCCTTGTTGGTTTGAGACCATCATAGCGTCCGTCCCGTAGCAAGCACGTGCGTCTTGTCGTGCAAATCTGGATGAAAGTGTAATCAAATTCTAATAATATTCAACCGTATAGAATATTATTCCTGGCGGTGGCGAAACCGCGGGAAGCCGGTGGATAATGCCGCCTCATGGAAATCAAGTGGCTTGAAGACTTCGTCAGCCTGGCCGAGACGCACAGCTTCTCGCGCTCGGCCGAGCAGCGTCATGTGACGCAGCCCGCGTTCTCGCGCCGGATCCAGTCGCTGGAGTCCTGGGTGGGCACGGAGCTGATCGACCGCTCCAGCTATCCCACCAGCCTGACGCCGGCGGGCAAGGTGTTCTACGAGCAGGCCCTGGCCATGCTGGCGCAGGTCAGCGAGACCCGCGCGCTGATGCGGGGGCAGCGTTCGGCCAATGCCCAGGTGCTGGAATTCGCGGTGCCGCACACGCTGTCGCTGACGTTCTTCCCCGAATGGCTCAAGGCGGTGGAGCGCGAGATCGGCACGCTGCCGTGCCGGCTGCGTGCGCTCAACGTGCATGACGCCGTGCTGGCGCTGGTCGATGGCGGCTGCGATTTAGTGATGGTCTACCACCATGCGCGCCAGGCCATCCAGCTCGATCCCGCGCACTACGACATGATGGTGCTGGGCACCGAGCGGCTGTCGCCATACAGCGTGCCGGACGCCACCGGCAAGCCTCTGTACCGGCTGCCGGGCACGGACAAGAAGCCGGTGCCCTTCCTCAGCTATACGCCCAATGCCTTCCTCGGCCGCATGGTCGACATGCTGCTGTCAGAGACCACCGACGCGCTCAAGCTCGACAAATGCTACGAGACCGATATGGCCGAGGCGCTCAAGGTGATGGCGCTGTCCGGGCATGGCATGGCCTTCCTGCCGGAGAGCGCGGTGCGCGAGGAACTGGTCCAGCACCGGCTGGTGCGCGCGGAGGCCGCGCGCGGCGTGCCGTTGTCGATCGACATGGAAATCCGGCTTTACCGGGAGAAGCCGGGCGAACACGTCAACGAGCGGCGCAGTGCACAGGTTCGCAACAAGCGCCAGCTGGTGGAGCGCGTATGGTCTTCGCTGGCAGCGCAGGCGTTGCCCGCACTGCCGAAACCCTGAAGCCGCGCAGCTGGTGCGCCGGGTACATGGCAACATTGCCGGGAAGGTCGGTACGGGGCGCCATAGGCCCTTGGTCAAAGGTTATGCAAAGCATGCATAACGGGATAATCAAACGGCATTGGCTTCGGCGGGGCCGCCTCCCCTAAGCTGGCGGCACCTTCACACCGGAACCAAACGATGTCTTCCGCAGCGCCGTCCAATCCTGCCGTCAAGAACCACACCTTGCCTTCCTACCTGAACGCCGATGCGCTCGGGCCCTGGGGCATCTACCTGCAGCAGGTCGATCGTGTCACGCCTTACCTGGGCTCGCTGGCCCGCTGGGTCGAGACCCTGAAGCGCCCCAAGCGCGCGCTGGTGGTGGACGTGCCGATCGAGATGGATAACGGCACCATTGCCCACTTCGAAGGCTATCGCGTGCAGCACAACATGTCGCGCGGCCCCGGCAAGGGCGGCGTGCGCTTCCACCAGGACGTGACCTTGTCGGAAGTGATGGCCCTGTCGGCCTGGATGTCGGTCAAGAACGCTGCGGTCAACGTGCCGTACGGCGGCGCCAAGGGCGGTATCCGCGTCGATCCGCGCACGCTCTCGCGCTCGGAGCTGGAGCGCGTCACGCGCCGCTATACCAGCGAAATCAACTTCATCATCGGACCCAACAAGGACATCCCGGCGCCCGACGTCAACACCAATGAACAGGTGATGGCATGGATGATGGACACCTACTCGATGAATTCCGGCAGCACCGCCACCGGCGTGGTGACCGGCAAGCCGATCTCGCTGGGCGGCTCGCTGGGTCGCCGCGAGGCAACCGGCCGCGGCGTGTTCGTGGTGGGTTCCGAGGCGGCGCGCAACCTTGGCCTTGAGATCAAGGGCGCACGCATTGCCGTGCAGGGCTTTGGCAATGTCGGCGCCGTGGCCGCCAAGCTGTTCCATGAGGCTGGCGCCAAGGTGGTGGCGGTGCAGGACCACCGCACCGCGCTGTACAACCCGGCTGGCCTGGACGTGCCCGCCATGATGGAATATGCCTCGCACAGCGGCACCATCGAAGGTTTCCAGGGCGAGACCATCTCCGCCGAGCAATTCTGGCAGGTGGATTGCGAAATCCTGATCCCGGCCGCGCTGGAAGGCCAGATCACAGCCCAGAACGCGCCCCACATCAAGGCACGCATGGTCATCGAAGGTGCGAACGGCCCGACCACGCCCGAGGCCGACGACATCCTGCGCGAGCGCAATATCCTGGTGGCGCCCGACGTCATCGCCAATGCCGGCGGCGTTACGGTCTCCTATTTCGAATGGGTGCAGGACTTTTCCAGCTTCTTCTGGACCGAAGAGGAAATCAACCAGCGCCTGGTACGAATCATGCAAGAGGCATTCCGGGCGATCTGGCAGGTCGCTCAGGACAACAAGGTTACCCTGCGCACTGCCGCCTTCATCGTGGCGTGCACGCGGATTCTTCAGGCGCGCGAAATGCGCGGTCTCTATCCCTGATGCCTGACGCGGCTTGGCGCCGCAGCGTCGCTACCTGGCGATGCTGCGGCGCAACAAGCCTATCCAGGATTGGTAACGCGGCTGCCGGGCTTCCCGGCAGCCGCGTTGTCGTATGCGCTCGCTGCCCCGCGCACGCCAGGGGGCTCCCGTGCTGGCGAGGCGTTGCCGCAAGGCCGGCCCGACGCGTTGGCGCAACGGCTTTACGGCAGTGGAGGCATGCCTCGTTTGCCTTGCAAACCATGCCTTAGATGGCGCTGTTAGGGGAAAAACCCGTTGTCTTGAGTGCTTGCCTGCGCAATACTATTTCGTCGGCGGGTGGTTTTTTGTTAGAGTCCCGCCTTTCTCTTCATGGTCAAGGAGATGTTATGAATGTTGCCAAGTTGGCTTCCCTGATGATTGCTGCTGGCGTGCTGTGCGGTACCGCGCAAGCTGCCGAGCAACTGACGGGCACGCTGCAGAAGATCAAAGACACCGGTGTGATTACGCTTGGCGTTCGTGAGTCGTCGATTCCGTTCAACTACAACCTCGGCGGCGTGCGCCAGGTCGGCTATTCCTACGACATCAATGTCAAGATCGTGGAAGCGATCAAGGACCAGCTGAAGCTGCCGAACCTGCAGGTCAAGGAAATCCCGATCACCTCGCAGAACCGCATCACCCTGCTGCAGAACGGCACCATCGACATCGAGTGCGGCTCGACGACCAACAACCTCGAGCGCCAGAAGCAAGCATCGTTTACCACCAGCATCTTCATCATCGGCACCCGCATCATGGTGAAGAAGGATGGCGGCATCAAGGACTGGGCTGACCTCAAGGGCAAGAACGTGGTGACGACCGCCGGCACCACCTCGGAACGCCTGCTGCGCAAGATGAACGATGACCAGAAACTGGGCATGAACATCATCAGCACCAAGGACCATGGCCAGTCGTTCCTGACGCTGGAATCGGGCCGCGCCGTCGCCTTCATGATGGACGATGCGCTGCTGTACGGCGAACGCGCCAAGGCCAAGAACCCGGCCGACTGGATCGTGGTGGGCAAGCCGCAGTCGCGCGAGTCTTATGGCTGCATGATCCGCAAGGACGATGCACAGTTCAAGAAGCTGTCGGACACAGTGATCACGGGCATGATGAAGGATGGCTCGATCAACACGCTGTACACCAAGTGGTTCCAGCAGCCGGTCCCGCCCAAGGGCCTGAACCTGGACTTCCCGCTGTCGGAAGACATGAAGGCACTGTTCAAGACGCCGAACGACAAGGCACTCGACTGATACTGGGATTCCGGTTGTGTGAAACGGAAGGCATGTCCTTCCGTTTCTTTTTGAGGACACATCATGAACTACAGCTGGCATTGGGGTGTATTCCTCGAACAAGCGGCCCAGAACGAGACCTACCTGGACTGGATGATTTCCGGCCTGAAGGTCACCATTGCACTCGGGCTCTCGTCGTGGATCATCGCCCTCATCATCGGCTCCGTGCTCGGCGTGCTGCGCACGGTGCCCAACAAGTGGCTGTCCGGCGTGGCCGCGACCTACGTCGAGATCTTCCGTAATATTCCGCTGCTGGTGCAGTTGTTCATCTGGTATTTCGTCATGCCCGAGCTGTTGCCCGGCGGCGAGTCGTTCAAGCAGATGAACCCGTTTGCCCAGCAGTTCCTGGCAGCCGTGCTGTGCCTGGGCACCTTTACCGCGGCCCGGGTCTGCGAGCAGGTGCGCTCCGGGATCAACTCGCTGCCGCCCGGCCAGCGGAACGCCGGCCTGGCGATGGGTTTCACGCTGGCCCAGACTTACCGTTATGTGCTATTGCCGATGTCGTTCCGCGTTATCGTGCCGCCACTGACCTCGGAGTTCCTGAACATCTTCAAGAACTCCGCTGTAGCGTCGACCATCGGGCTGCTGGAGCTGGCGGCGCAGGGGCGCCAACTGGTGGACTACACGGCGCGCCCGTATGAGTCCTTCATCGCGGTGACCATCATGTACGCGCTGATCAATATCGTGGTCATGCTGCTCATGCGCTGGGTCGAAGGCCGCACCCGCGTGCCCGGCTTCATCGGCGGCAAGTAAGAGGACACGTCATGGCATATACATTCGATTTCAGCTCGATCAACGCGACCACGCTGGACGTGCTGGGCGAGGGGATGCTGGTCTCGCTCAAGATCACCGTCACCGCGGTGGTGGTCGGCATCGTCTGGGGCACCATCCTGGCGATGATGCGGCTGTCCTCCGTCAAGCTGCTGAACTGGTTCGCGCAGGGCTACGTCACCATCTTCCGGTCGATTCCGCTGGTGATGGTGCTGTTGTGGTTCTTCCTGATCATCCCGCAGCTGCTGCAAAAGACGTTCAACCTGTCGCAGGCGTCCGACCTGCGCATGACCTCGGCGCTGATTGCCTTTGCCTTGTTCGAGGCGGCGTACTATTCGGAGATCATCCGCGCGGGTATCCAGAGCGTGTCGCGCGGGCAGATGTTCGCCGCGCAGGCCATGGGCATGACCTACGGGCAGGCGATGCGGCTGGTGATCCTGCCGCAGGCCTTTCGCAACATGGTGCCGCTGCTGCTCACGCAAGGCATCATCCTGTTCCAGGATACGTCGCTGGTCTACGTGAGCGCGCTGGCGGACTTCTTTGGCCAGGCCTACGGTATCGGCGAGCGTGACGGCCGCATCGTGGAGATGCTGCTGTTCGCCGGGCTGGTGTATTTCATTATCTGTTTCTCCGCATCGCTGCTGGTCAAGCGTTACCAGAAAAAGGTGGCCGTATGATTGAAATCAATAACGTCTCCAAGTGGTATGGCGCCTTCCAGGTGCTGACCGATTGCACCACCAAGGTCGCCAAGGGCGAAGTTGTGGTGGTGTGCGGCCCCTCGGGTTCGGGCAAGTCGACGCTGATCAAGACTGTCAACGCGCTGGAGCCCTTCCAGAAGGGCGACATCACGGTGGACGGCACCTCGGTGGGCTCGCCCAAGACCAACCTGCCCAAGCTGCGTTCGCGCGTGGGCATGGTGTTCCAGAACTTCGAGTTGTTCCCCCACCTGTCGATCACCGAGAACCTGACCATCGCGCAGATGAAGGTGCTCGGCCGCTCGAAGGAAGAGGCAACGGCGAAAGGCCTGAAGTACCTGGATCGCGTGGGCCTCAAAGCCCAGGCGGCCAAGTTCCCGGGCCAGCTGTCGGGTGGCCAGCAGCAGCGCGTGGCAATTGCCCGCGCGCTGTCGATGGATCCGATCTGCATGCTGTTCGATGAGCCGACCTCCGCGCTGGACCCGGAGATGGTCAACGAAGTGCTGGACGTGATGGTGCAGCTGGCGCAGGAAGGCATGACCATGATGTGCGTGACCCACGAAATGGGTTTCGCGCGCAAGGTCGCCAACCGCGTGATCTTCATGGACCAGGGCAAGATCGTCGAGGACTGCGCCAAGGAAGAGTTCTTCGGCAATATCGACGCGCGCTCCGAGCGGGCCAGGCAGTTCCTGTCGAAGATCCTGCATCACTGATGCAGGCCGCCGCCCCGCCGCGCTGATGGGTGGCAGGCAGGATGCAAAAAAGGGACGCCGAGGCGTCCCTTTTTTGCATGGCTTGCCCGCAATGGTTCAGGTGCAGGCGCTGTTGGCCGCGTTCTTGGCCTGGACTTCCGGCGGGATCGGCACGGTCAGCGTCATCACCGAGCGGCCTTCCTCGAACATCATCAGCTCGCCGGGTGCAAAGGCGGTCCAGGTTTCGTTGTCGGTCAGTGGCGCGGTGGCGATCACCGCCACGCGGTCGTCGGGCGTGGTGACCTGGGCAAAATCGATCGACAGATCGGCATCGATCAGGTGGGCGGTGGAGAAGGGCCACTGGCGCACGATGTAGTACAGGCGCGTGGAGCAGTGGGAGAACAACGCCTGGCCATTGGACAGCAGGTAGTTGAACACGCCGTGCTGCGTGATCTCGCGCGTGATGTCCGCCAGCGCGTGGCACAGCTCGTTGAGCGGCGGCTGCGAGCCGGGGAAGCGCTTGCGCAGCCCCTGCATCAGCGTGCAGAAGGCGAGTTCACTATCGGTGTCGCCGACCGGCTGGTAGACCCCCGACAGGAAAGGCGAGAAGTCCTTCAGGTCGCCGTTGTGGGCAAAGATCCAGTGTCGTCCCCACAGCTCGCGCATGAAGGGATGGCAGTTTTCCAGCCGTACCGTGCCCTGGGTCGCCTTGCGGATATGGGAGATGACGTTCTTGGACTTGATCGGGTAGCGCTTGACCAGCTCAGCCACGGGCGAGGTGCCGGCGGACTGGTTGTCGATGAACAGGCGGCAGGCCTTGTCCTCGAAGAACGCCACGCCAAAGCCATCGGCATGGTGATCCGTGACGCCGCCGCGGGCGGCGAAGCCGGTAAAGGAGAACGTCACGTCGGTCGGCGTGGCGCAGTTCATGCCGAGCAGCTGGCACATGGCGGGCACCGGACCGGCAGCAGGCTGCCGGATTGCAATAGAATGTTCCATTATCCGGCCTGCCCGGGCTATCTGCCAAGCGCAGCGCGTTTTTCCCCGATTTCAATACCATTCAGCGGGCCCTCGAGACATGAGCAAATACAAGATCGCAGTCATCCCCGGCGATGGCATCGGCACCGAAGTGATGCCTGAGGGCCTGCGTGTGATGGATGCCGCCGCGCGCCGGTTCGGCATCGATATGCAATTCGATCACTTCGACTTCTCCAGCTGCGACTACTACGCCCGCCACGGCAAGATGCTGCCGGACGACTGGTTCGACACCCTGGTCAAGTACGACGCCATCTACTTCGGCGCGGTGGGCTGGCCGGACGCCGTGCCCGACCATGTCTCGCTGTGGGGCTCGCTGCTGCAGTTCCGGCGCTCCTTCGATCAATACGTCAACCTGCGCCCGGTGCGGCTGATGCCGGGTATCCGCAGCCCGCTGGTGGACCGCGACGGCAATGCGCGCAAGCCGGGCGACATCGATTTCTACGTAGTGCGCGAGAACACCGAGGGCGAGTACTCCAGCATCGGCGGGCGCATGTTCCCCGGCACCGACCGCGAGGTGGTGATCCAGGAAACGGTGATGACGCGCACGGGCGTGGACCGCATCCTCAAGTTCGCCTTCGAGCTGGCGCAAAAGCGTCCGGCCAGGCATCTGACCTCGGCCACCAAGTCCAACGGCATCTCCATCACCATGCCGTACTGGGACGAGCGGGTGGAGGCCATGGCTACCCACTACCCCGGCGTGAAGGTGGACAAGTACCACATCGACATCCTCACCGCGCACTTCGTCCAGCATCCAGACTGGTTCGACGTGGTGGTCGCCAGCAATCTGTTCGGCGACATCCTGTCCGACCTGGGCCCGGCCTGCACCGGCACCATCGGCATCGCGCCCTCGGGCAATATCAACCCGGACCGCACCTTCCCCAGCCTGTTCGAGCCGGTGCATGGCTCCGCGCCGGACATCGCCGGGCGCGGTGTGGCCAACCCGATCGGCCAGATCTGGTGTGGCGCCATGATGCTGGAGCATCTGGGCCAGCCGGAAGCCGGCGCGGCCGTGCTGGGCGCCATCGAGAAGGTGCTGTCGGCCGGGCCGGAGCATGCCCCGCTGACCCGCGACATTGGCGGCAAGGCTGGCACGGCGGACCTGGGCCAGGCCATCGCGCAAGCGCTGTGAGCACGACCGCCCAACCTCTGCCGGCCACCGCGGCCGACGCGCGTGCCCTGCTGCTCGATAGCTTCCATGCCGCGGTGGCGGCAGCGGATCCGCTGCGCATCGTGGCGGACCACCTGCCGCCGCCCCAGGCTGGCGGGCGTACCCTGGTGGTAGGCGCCGGCAAGGCTGCGGCCTCGATGGCGCTGGCCGTGGAGCGGGCGTATGCCAGCCAGAACAGCGCGGTGCAGCTCGACGGCCTGGTGGTGACGCGCTACGCCCACGGCCTGCCGACCGAACACGTGCGCGTGATAGAGGCCGGACACCCGGTGCCGGACGAGGCTGGTGAGCGCGCCGCGGCCGAGATCCTGGCGCGGGCGGGCGAGCTCGGGCCGCAAGACAGGCTGATCGTGCTGGTGTCCGGCGGCGGTTCCAGCCTGCTGTCGCTGCCAGCCGAGGGCATCGCCATGGCGGACCTCAAGGCCACCACGCAGGCGCTGCTGCGCTGCGGCGCTCCCATCACGGACATGAATATCGTGCGTAAGCACCTGTCGCGCATCCAGGGCGGGCACCTCGCCCAGGCCTGCCGCGCGCCGGTGACCACGCTGATCGTGTCTGACGTGGCCGGGGACGACCCCAGCGCCATCGCCTCCGGCCCCACCGTGCCAGACGCCAGTACCTACGCCGATGCCCTGGCGGTCCTGCGCCGCTACGGTGCGGTGGTCCCGCCGGTGGTGCAGGCGTACCTGGAGCGCGGTGCGCGCGGCGAAGTGGCGGAAACGCCCAAGCCCGGCGATCCACTGTTCGCGCGGGTTGAGAATCGTGTGATCGCTACCGCTCACGGCAGCCTGATGGCGGCAGCGGATCACTTCCGCTCACGCGGCATCCAGCCGGTGGTGCTGGGCGACACGGTGACCGGCGAGGCGCAGGAAGTTGCCCGGGTCTACGCGGCGCTGGTGCGTGAGATACGCGCGTACAATGCGCCATTCGCGGTGCCCGTGGTGCTGATTTCCGGTGGCGAATGCACCGTCACGTTGCCGCAGGGCGGTAGCGGGGCGGCTGGAAAGCCCCGTGGCGGGCGTTGCTCGGAGTTCCTGCTGTCGCTCGCCCTGGAGCTGGATGGCGTTGATAATGTGTACGCCATCGCGGCAGACACCGACGGCATCGACGGCTCCGAGGATAATGCCGGCGCGTTGCTGGATCCGTCCACGTTCGCGCGTGCGCAGGCTGCCGGTGCATCGGCGCGCGCCCGGCTCGACGCGCATGATGCCTGGGGCTTCTTCGAAGCCGCCGGCGACCTCGTGGTGACGGGCCCCACGCGGTCCAATGTGAATGACTACCGCGCCATCCTGATTCTGTAATCCCTGATAAGCGCCAGCCGCGACTGCCGGCCGGCCCCCGAAAGCCATGACCCAGACTCTCACCATTACCCGCCCGGACGACTGGCACCTGCACCTGCGCGACGGCACGGCCCTGGCCGCCGTCCTGCCGGATACCGCCCGCCAGTTCGCCCGCGCCATCATCATGCCCAACCTGAAGCCGCCCGTGACCACGGTGGCGCAGGCCGCGGCCTACCGCGACCGCATCCTGGCCGCGCTGCCGGTGGGCTTGGCGTTCGAGCCGCTGATGACGCTGTACCTGACCGACAAGACTACCGCCGAGGAGATCGTCGCTGCCAAGGCCAGCGGCTTCGTGCACGGGGTCAAGCTGTATCCGGCCGGTGCCACCACCAACAGCGATGCCGGCGTGACCGACCTGCGTCACTGCGCGGCAGCGCTGGAAGCCATGCAGCGCGTGGGCCTGCCGCTGCTGGTGCACGGCGAAGTGACCGATCCGGCGATCGACATCTTCGACCGCGAAGCCGTCTTCATCGACAAGGTCATGACGCCGCTGCGCCGCGACTTCCCGGCGCTCAAGGTGGTGTTCGAGCACATCACCACCAAGGATGCGGCCGAGTACGTGCGCGACGCCGAAGGCCMGGTCGCCGCCACCATCACTGCCCATCACCTGCTGTACAACCGCAACGCCATCTTCACCGGCGGCATCCGCCCGCACTATTACTGCCTGCCGGTGCTCAAACGCGAGACCCACCGCGAAGCCCTGGTGGCCGCGGCCGTGTCCGGCAGCGAGCGCTTCTTCCTCGGCACAGACAGCGCGCCGCACGCGCGCGGGCTGAAGGAACATGCCTGCGGCTGCGCCGGCTGCTATACCGGGCTGCACGCCATGGAGCTCTACGCCGAGGCCTTCGAAGCCGCCGGTGCGCTGGACAAGCTGGAAGCCTTCGCCAGCTTCAACGGCCCGGCGTTCTACAGCCTGCCGCGTAATAGCGGCACGCTCACCCTGGTCCGCGAGGCGTGGGAGCTGCCAGCCGAACTGCCGTATGGCGATACCACGCTGGTGCCGCTGCGCGGCGGCGAGACGCTGCATTGGAAGGCCCGCTAAGCCGCGCTGGCGGAGTGGAAGTGCAAGCAGAAAGCCAGATCCGGCTGGCGCTGGTTGCGGCGGTGGCGCAGATCGACTGGGCGCAGCCGTGGTTCCGGCCATTTGCCACCATCGGCTCGGCGCTGGACAGCGCGCTGCGAGGCGGCGCCGACCTGCGCGCCGTCCTCAGTGAAGTGGCTACGCAGCGCGCGCTGCGCAATGCCCGTGGTGTGCCGCTGCGTTTCGTTGCGCAAGCCGAATTGCCCACCGGCACGGCCTACGAGGCACATATTTATGCCACCGGCGCCGTGCCGACGCGCGACAACCTGCATGATTTCTTCAATGCGCTCATCTGGCTGCATTTTCCCCGTTCCAAACGCGTGCTGAACCGGTTGCAGGCCCACGCTATCGCGGTGGCAGGCGTGCAGGGGCGCCGTGGCAGCCTGCGCGATGCCGCGACCTTGTTCGACGAGAACGCCATTCTGTTCCTGAGTGCAGACAGTGGCCTGGAGTCCGTTTTGCGCGGTTTCGGCTGGGAGCACCTGTTCGTGGCGCGGCGGGATGTCTGGGGCGGTAGCGAGCATGCCGGCAGCCGTGACGGCACCGCCCGCTGCAGCGTGGTGCCCTTCGGCCACGCCTTGCTGGAGAAGCTGGTGCGGCCCTATAAGGCCCTGACCGCGCATGCATGGCCGCTGACCGTCCCGCCGGCTGCGGGCGCCGCGCTTCCCGGCTCGCTCGACGATTCCGTGTGCGCCTCGCTCGAAGCGGCCGAGCTGCACAGCGGCCGCTTTGCGCCGTTGCCGGTGCTGGGCATTCCCGGCTGGTGCGAAGCCAATCGCGATCCGGCCTACTACGCGGATACCACGGTGTTTCGTCGCGGGCGCCGCGCGCAGGCCGCATGAGGGTGGCCGGTTCGTGGCCAAACGGTGTTAGACTGCGGGCCGCAAAGCAGGCCAGACAATCGCTGCTTGCACCCTCGTGGTGCAAGGGGAGGAAAGTCCGGACTCCATAGGGCAGGGTGTTGGCTAATAGCCATCCACGGCAACGTGCGGAATAGGGCCACAGAGACGAGTCTTGCCATCGGGTTCGCCCGATGGGAAGGGTGAAACGCGGTAACCTCCACCTGGAGCAATCCCAAATAGGCAGGCATTGAGGCGGCCCGCTGAGCCTGCGGGTAGGGAGCTTGAGCCGGTCGGTAACGACCGGCCTAGAGGAATGATTGTCACGTGCCGGCAACCGCAAGGAAGCCGGCACGCACAGAATCCGGCTTATCGGCCTGCTTTGCTTCTGATTCTTTAGTGTGGCGCGCACCCATCCCAATTGGGGGCGCCACAGCCGGCTCCCCGGGGCTGGGCAGGCGCCAGGCGCCTACACCTCTACAATTTCCATCGTGTGCGTGATTTCCGCCGTCTTGGCCAGCATGATCGAGGCCGAGCAATACTTGTCGTGCGACAGGTGGATGGCACGCTCGACCGCGCCGGGGTTCAGGTTGCGCCCGCTTACCGTGAAATGGAAGTTGATCTTGGTGAAAACCTTCGGGTCTTCGCTGGCGCGCTCCGCTTGCAGCTTCACGCTGCAGCCGCGCACATCCTGCCGGCTCTTCTTCAGGATCAGCACCACGTCATAGGCGGTGCAGCCGCCGGTGCCCAGCAGAACCATTTCCATCGGACGCGGGGCCAGGTTGTGGCCGCCGCCCTCGGGTGCACCGTCCATCGCCACGATATGGCCGCTGCCCGTCTCGGCCACGAAGCTCATGCCGTCGGTGCCCATCCAAGTTACTTTGCATTCCATTTTGTTCGATCCTGCGTTCTAGTGAGTGCGTATTCGATCATGAACACGCGATTTCAAAGCTTGCTTTTTGAGTATAGGCCACTTGGCTAGAAGCGCCGTAACTCGACATTTTTCCCGAAAACTGAAGCTTTCTTCTAAGATGACGGTGCTGTGATAACACGACAAAATGCTAAGTTATTGATTTTATTATATAAAAAATCTTCCTGTGCCTCTTGATGATTTTTCACAATACGGAATGTCATTTCGCACTGCAAATTTCCTTGCGCTGGGAGAGCGCTCATGTATAATTTGAATCATTGAACGACGGCGCACAACACGGCGCAGAGTGCGAAAGCGAATCGGATGGTTTCAGCCACATTCGCCGGTCCGCACCACGATCCAGCCCCGTCGGTCTCCCGGTGTCTCCTCCACCCTCCTCCTTTGGTGGATTCAAACCCAAGCTCAATAGCTTGGGTTTTTTTTATTCTGCGGCCCGCCAGGCCGCATGCACATCCTGCTGCGAAGTGCTTCATGGCTTGCTTTTATGCCGTTTGCATCCATTCTGGATGGCGAGCAGCACACGGAGCGGCACCATCTTGGCGTTCCTTCCTAACTTTCCTTGTGCTCCGGCCTCAGTCCGCAGTATACTCGTAGGCTTTTCCGTCATGCCCGCGGGAAGGAATTCAGGGAGAGCCTGCACATACAAGCAGGAAGGTCAGATCCTAAGGGTCGGCCGACGACGTAAAGTCAATGTTTCGGGCAGGTTCTACAAGTCTCAGGAAAAATCATGAAGACCTTTTCCGCAAAGCCTGCAGAGGTTAAGCGCGACTGGTACGTGATTGACGCGACGGACAAAGTCCTCGGCCGTGTTGCCAGCGAAGTGGCACGCCGACTGCGCGGCAAGCACAAGCCGGAATTTACTCCGCACGTCGACACGGGTGATTACATCATCATCGTCAACGCAGGCAAGCTGCGTGTCACGGGTACCAAAGAAACCGACAAGAAGTACTATCGTCACTCGGGTTACCCGGGCGGCATTTACGAAACGACGTTCGGTAAGATGCAGCAACGTTTCCCGGGCCGCGCCCTGGAAAAAGCTGTGAAGGGCATGTTGCCGAAGGGCCCGCTGGGCTATGCGATGATCAAGAAGCTGAAGGTTTACGCCGAAGCCGAGCATCCGCATGAAGCGCAGCAGCCTAAAGCGCTGGAAATCTAAGGGGGCCATCCATGATCGGAAATTGGAATTACGGTACTGGCCGCCGCAAGAGCGCAGTGGCTCGGGTCTTCATCAAGTCGGGCAAGGGCGATATCATCGTCAATGGCAAGCCCATCAATGAGTATTTCGCTCGCGAAACCTCGCTGATGATCGTGCGCCAGCCGCTCGAACTGACTGCCAACGCACAGACCTTCGACATCAAGGTCAACGTCACTGGCGGCGGTGAAACGGGTCAAGCCGGCGCAGTGCGCCACGGCATCACCCGTGCACTGATCGACTACGATGCCACCCTGAAGCCGTCGCTGTCCAAGGCCGGTTTCGTCACGCGCGATGCGCGTGAAGTGGAACGTAAGAAGGTCGGTTTCCACAAGGCGCGTCGTCGGAAGCAATTCTCGAAGCGTTAATGTGTGTTCGGCGGGTCCGGTTCAACCGGATCTGGCCGTTCAGAAAAAACCGCACGGTTCGCCGTGCGGTTTTTTTTCGCCGTTAGCGCCCGTGAAGGTGCGTGCAATGGCGCGTAACGGCAGGCTATCGCCACGTTTTACAAATACTTTGCATCTCCCCGGATACAATCCCTGCTCTTGTCGCCCGGAGAACCCGACCATGATGCATTGGATGCGATGGCCTGCCGACCCGCCCCGCGCCCGCGTGCCGGTGCCGCGCGTCCGCGGCGCATGAAGTATCGCGTGCTGCGCCCGCGCCGGGGCTCGCTATCCGGGAGTCTGGCGGTGCGTTCGCATTTGCCGTGGCCGCTGCGCGTGCTGGGCGCCGCCGCTGTGCTCGTCGTCGTGCTCGTGGTGGTGGTGGTCGCCGCGCGTTGGGCGTACGACGCTGGCCGGCGGCTGGCTGGTGCGCCGGATAGGACGGCGGAGAACAAGGCGCTGCGCGAGCAGGTGGCGGCGATGACGGCTCAGCACGAGCGCTTGCAGGCGGTGGCCAACACCGCCGAGGCGCAGTTGCAGATGGCCCGCAGCGCCCAGGAGGCGCTGGCCGGGCAGTTGAAGACGGCGGAAGGCGAGGTCGCCCAGCTCAAGGAAGACCTGGCATTTTTTGAGGGCCTGCTCCCGGCCAGCGGCAATACGTCCGGCATCCAGGTGCGGAGTTTTCGCGTGGGTCTTGATGAAGCCGACCCGCTGAAGATGCACTATCGATTGCTGATAATGCAGGGTGGATCCAAGGCTTTTTCACCCTTGCCGGAGTTCCGCGGTGAGTTACAGTTGGTCGTTTCGCTGATGCAGGATGGCAAGCCGGTCACCCTGAGCCTGCCGGAAACTGGCGCCGGTTCGTTGCCTGGCCTGCGGGTCACGCACTACCAGCGGATCGAAAGTGCCTTCGCGCTGCCTGCCGGCGCCACGGTGCGGGCGGTCACGGTACGAATTTTGCAAAACGGTCAGTTGCGCGCAACCCAGACGGCCATGCCGTAAGGGTGCGCTGGGCCAGCAACGAAAAAAGGGACCTATGTTGTTTTCCAAGAAGAAAGGCTTGTCGATCGATACCCTGATTGGCCAGCACAGCGTGATCCAGGGCGACCTGACGTTTTCGGGCGGCCTGCGCCTGGATGGCCGGGTACGCGGCAACGTGACAGCGGCTGCCGACCAGGCGAGCATGCTGGTCATCAGCGAAAAAGGCGTGGTCGAGGGCGAAGTCCGGGTCGGGCACCTGATTCTCAACGGCACGGTCACCGGGCCCGTGCACGCGACCGAGCTGCTGGAGCTGCAACCGCACGCCCGCGTGCAGGGCGAGGTGCACTACGCCGCGCTGGAAATGCACCAGGGGGCATTGGTGGAGGGCCGCCTCGTGCCGCTCGGCAATGCGCAACCCAAGGCGCTACCCAACCTGGTGCTGGCATCCGGCACACAAGAATCTGCCTGATACGGCACCCGTGGCCTGATTGCACCAACAGAACCCCTTGAATTCACGGGGTTTCGGCACGATCTTCCCGGAGCGCTTAAAATACAGGCGTATCTACATAGGAGAACCCCATGAACGCAGTCGCAGAGGCACCCGTTACCGAGGACATGCCCGCCCCGTTCGTCTTTACCGACAGCGCTGCCGACAAGGTCAAGCAGTTGATCGAGGAAGAGGGCAATGCCGATCTGAAACTGCGCGTGTTCGTGCAGGGCGGCGGCTGTTCCGGCTTCCAGTATGGCTTCACCTTTGACGAAGAGGTGAACGAGGACGACACCACGCTGGACAAGAATGGCGTCACGCTGTTGATCGATTCGATGAGCTACCAGTATCTGGTGGGCGCCGAGATCGATTACAAGGAAGACATCAACGGCGCACAGTTCGTGATCAAGAACCCCAACGCAAGCACTACCTGCGGTTGCGGCTCTTCGTTCTCGGTATAAGGCTCGCAAGGGCGCCGCGGTTTCCGACAGGTTCTCGCGGCAATAGAAAAGCGCACTTTGGTGCGCTTTTTTTTTATGCCTCCTGGCGCCAGACCACCGGGAACCAGTCCTCGCGCATCCGCTCGCCGCTGGCCAGGCCGATTCCGGGGAAGGGCGGCGAGGTGCGGCCAGGCCGCTCCAGATAGCGCACGTCATCGCCCAGGAAGCGTGCCGAGAAGGCGCGGCGCCGTTCTGTGCCGGTATTGCCCGCGGCACCATGTACCGTGCGGAAGTCGAACACCACGGCATCGCCTGGCTCCAGCTCCGGTATCAGAATTGCGTGGCTGCCGTCGTCCACGTCCGGCATCTCCATGAACTGGTCGCTACCAGCATAGAAATTCTCATTGCTGGCCCAGCGCTTGGGCCTGACCAGTTTGGGCCAGCGGTGCGAGCCCAGCACCACGCGCAAGGTATTGGCGGTGGTGACAGGGTCCAGTGGGATCCAGTAGCTCGCGGTCTGCAGGCCATCCACGCAGTAGTAGGGCAGGTCCTGGTGCCACGGCGTGGGCTTTGCCGTGCCTGGTTCCTTGACCAGGATGTGCTCGTGGAACACCTGGACGGCCTCGGCCTGCATGATGTGGCCGGCGATGGCTGCGGCCGGTGAGCGCCGGATGAAGTCGGCGAACGGCTGGATGCGCTCCCAGTTGCAGTAATCCTCGAAAAAGCGGCCGCGCTCACCGCTGCCGACGTTCTCGATGGCAAAAGGGCCCGGCTTCGCGAGATTCTGCTCGAATCCTTCGCGCAGCGGCGTCACCCAATCGGTGAAGGCGCCGCGCAATACCAGGGCGCCGTCGCGCTGGTAGGTCTCGATATCGGCTGCGGTGATGTGCATGAGGGTCCCGTGGATGGCTGGCTTGGGACGAGTATCGGGGCCGGGTGATAATAGGAAAAGAATATATTTCCTATGCTGTAGTATAGGAAATCATGATCGGTTTCTCCTTCCGCCAGCTCGAGTACTTTGTCGCGGCCGCCGAGCACGGCAGCATCAGCGCGGCTGCCCGCGCGCGCCACGTATCGCAGCCTTCCGTGTCGCAGGCCGTGGCGCAGCTTGAGGAAACGCTGGGCGAGATCCTGTTTCGCCGCCAGGTCAGCCGCGGGCTGGAGCTGACGCCGGCCGGCCAGCGCCTGCTGGGCCGCGCCCGCGACATCCTGGCGCTGGCCGCCGGCCTGGCAACCGATGGCGTGGACCAGGCACAGGCGCGCGGCCTTAGCGGGCAACTGTCGCTGACGTGCTTCCAGGATCTTGGCGCCTACTACGCACCGCGGCTGCTGGCCGGCTTTCGGCGGCTGCATCCGCATGTTGCCGTGACGCTGTTCGAGGCCGACCTGGCCACGGTGCATCGCACGCTTGCTGCCGGCAAGGCGGAACTGGCGTTGACCTACGATCTCGGCTTCGACCAGCGCATTGCGCGCTGGGTACTTGCCCGGCTTGCGCCCTACGCGCTGCTGCACCCCGGCCATGCGCTGGCCATCCAGCCAAGCGTGAGCCTGCAAGACCTGGCCGGCGAACGGCTGATCCTGGAGGATATTGCGCAAACACGTGAGTACTTCCTCTCGCTGTTCTGGGCGCACGGCTTGCGCCCGCAGTTGCACCAGTACACGCAGACCTTCGAGATGCAGCGCGGCTTGGTGGCACACGGTTATGGCGTGGCGCTCTCATGCACGCGTCCGGCAGGCGACCACAGCTATGACGGGCAGCCCATCGTTTGCTTGCCGCTGCGCGAGGCCGTGACGCCGCAACGCGTGGTGCTGGCGCGTTCGCCGGCCATGCGGCCGTCGCCCGTTGCGCAAGCGTTTATCCAGTGGGTTTGCGAGGCAGGCCACGCCGAGCCGGCGTGAGGGTGGCGAGGTGTTGCTATCGGGGGTAGAGCGCGCCCAAGACACGCGGGCCGGCCGCGCCGGTGACGGTAGGCACATTGCCCGGTGCCCCGCGCAGCATCTGCCGCGCCAGCCAGGCAAAAGCGATGCCCTCCACCTGCGATACGGGAACGCCCAGTTCGTCCGAGCTTTGCACCGCGACAGCGGGCAGCGCCTGCGCCAGCAACGCCATCACCAGGTGGTTGCGGGCGCCGCCGCCGCACACGATCAGCCGCGCCGTGTCGGGCGCGTGCTGGCTGACATCGCGGGCGATGGCGCCGGCGGTCAGCGCGGCCAGCGTGGCCTGCACGTCGGCGGGATCGAGTGCCGTGCCGTGCTGGGAAAGATGATTTTCCAGCCAGGCGGGATGGAACAGGTCGCGGCCCGTGCTCTTGGGCGGGGCCACGCTGAAATAAGGCTCGGCCAGCAGGCGCGCCAGCAGCGCCTGGTCGACCTTGCCGCTGGCGCCCCAGGCGCCGTCGGCGTCGTAGGCCAGGCCGTGATGCCGGTCGATCCAATAGTCGAGCAGCACGTTGCCCGGCCCGCAGTCGAAGCCGGTGACCGGCTGCGCCGCACCGCCTTCGCTGGCGGCGGGCAGCACGCTGATATTGGAGATCCCGCCGATATTGCAGGCCACCCGCGTCTGGGCGGTGTCGCCGAACAGCGCCTGGTGCACCGCCGGTACCAAGGGTGCGCCCTGGCCGCCGGCCGCCACGTCGCGGCTGCGGAAATCCGCCACCACGTCGATGCCCGTCAACTCTGCCAGCAGTGCGGGTTGCTGGCTCTGGCGGGTATAGCCGATGCCGTCGTACAAGCCGGGCCGATGGCGAACGGTCTGGCCGTGCGCACCGATTGCCGCGATGGCCTCCGGCGCCAGCCCGGCATCGCGCAGCAGGGTTGCCACGCAAGCCGCATAGACGCGCGCCAGCCCATTGGCGGCCAGCGCCTCACGGTGGATTTCATCATCGCCGGGCTGCTGCAGCGCGCTGAACGCGTCGCGCAGCTCGGCCGGGAAGGGCTGGAAGGCTGCCGCCAGCACCGTGGGCCGTGGCCCCGAGAAATCGACCAGCACGCCGTCCGCACCGTCCATGCTGGTGCCGGACATGACGCCGATAAAGCAGTCTGGGGACGAAGTTGGCATGCTGGGCGGGCTCAATGGATCAATTGCTGGCCGAAGCCACGTTGTAGGTACGCAGCGCGTTGATGCGGCTGAGCATCTCGCTGGTATAGCTCAGGAACTGCTGGCGCGCCGGGCCGGACAGCGCGGGCGTGTCGAGCGCGGCGATGGCCAGCGGGTTCAGCGGCACATCGTTGACGCGGAACTCGTAGTGCAGGTGCGGGCCAGTGGCCCAGCCGGTCTGGCCGACGTAGCCAATGACCTCGCCTTGCGACACATGCTGCCCGCGCTTCATCGTGGCAAAGCCGGACAGGTGCGCGTAGTAGGTGGAGTAGCCGCTATGGTGCTTGAGGATGACGATGTTGCCGTAGCCGTTCTGCTGACCGACAAACTCGACTTCGCCGTCGCCGGTGGCCATCACCTTGGTGCCCGTAGGTGCGGCAAAGTCCACGCCCTTGTGCTGCGCCCAGTGGTGGTGCAGCGGATGGTCACGCCCGCCGAAGCCCGACGACACGCGCGAGAACTCCACCGGCGAGCGCAGGAACGGCCGCTTCATGCTGCGCCCGTCAAAGGTGTAGTACGCGCCACCCTGCTTGCTGCCTTCCGGTGCGTACCAGAGCGCCTGGTGCAACTGGTTGTGGTTGATCAGCTCGACCGCCATCACGCGCCCGTTGCGCACGAACGCACCGTCGCGGAAGCCCGCTTCGTAGACGATTCGGAAGCGGTCTCCGCTGGTGATGTCATGGTGAAAATCGATCACGCCGGAGAAGATCGAGAGCATTTGCTGGACGATCTCGTCGGGCACATTGGCTGCGTCCATGGCCTTGAAGAAGCCACCCGAGGCAATGGCGCCGGACAGCATCTCGTAGTGCAGCTCGTTTTTCACCGACTGCACGCGGGCCTTGTAGACCGGATCGGCAGGGTCGCCCGCGCGTTCGATTACCAGTTCGCGGGAGGCGTTTGCGTCACCGCCGAGGTTGGCTTGCAACGACACCAGCAGGTTGTTCTCGTCGACCTCGGCCTGCACCGTCTGGCCGGGATTGAGGTCGAACAGGCCGCGCGCGGTGGTGTTGCGCCGGATAAAGGCCTGCGCATCGGGGTCGTCCACGCCGAGCCGCTTGAGCAGGCTGGCAATGGTGTCGCCGCGCTGCATGCGCTCTTCGCGCACAAAGGTGGCGTCGGTTTCGGTAAGCTGTTCAAGTTGCGTGCGCAGATCGGGCAGGCGTATCGCCTCCCGGACACGCGGAGCCTGGGGGTCGTCGAAGGCACTACGGGGGGCCACGCCCATGGCGGCTGCCATGCCCAGCGTGAACACCGTACCCACCGCCGCTGTCAACTGCTTGCGCCGACGGGCGTGCAGGGCATTGGTAGGATCGACCAGAACCACCAGCTCCCGCGCGAAAACTTCGCGGAGTCTGGACCACATCACGTAAAATTCACTCTTTGTTTCGGGCTGCGTTGCCGCGACGATTTTTTGCTTCGTCTGCCTTCCTCCCCGGAGGTGCGGCGCCTGCCATATTGGTTTGCCGCCTAGAATGGCGGTTGGCCCACGGGAACATTCCCGTTTGCACAAGAAGCGCGGATTATACCAAAACCGGCCGCAAGCCGGTTTGTGCCGCCGTCTGAATTCTCATGTTTTTCAAAGACTTACGTCATGACTGAAGTTTCCTCCGGCGCTGCCACTTCCTACCCCCTCACGCCCACCGTGATGCACGCCCTGGAGGTGTCCAAGCGCGGTTGCGACGAACTGCTGGTCGAATCCGAATGGCTGGCCAAGCTCGCGCGCAGCGAGGCCACCGGCGTGCCCCTGCGCATCAAGCTGGGGCTGGACCCGACCGCGCCCGATATCCATATCGGCCACACGGTGGTGCTCAACAAGATGCGTCAGTTGCAAGACCTGGGCCACCAGGTCATCTTCCTGATCGGCGATTTCACCTCCACCATCGGCGATCCGTCCGGGCGCAACGCCACGCGTCCTCCGCTCACGCGCGAGCAGATCGAGGCCAACGCCCAGACCTACTACAGCCAGGCCAGCCTCGTGCTCGATCCGGCCAAGACCGAGATCCGCTACAACAGCGAGTGGTGCGATCCGCTAGGCGCGCGCGGCATGATCCAGCTGGCGGCCAAGTACACCGTGGCGCGGATGATGGAGCGCGACGACTTCACCAAGCGCTTCCGCACTGGGATTCCGATTTCGGTGCATGAGTTCCTTTACCCGCTCATGCAGGGCTACGACTCCGTCGCGCTCAAGGCCGACCTGGAACTGGGCGGCACCGACCAGAAGTTCAACCTGCTGGTGGGCCGGGAGCTGCAGAAGGAATACGGCCAGGAGCAGCAGTGCATCCTGACCATGCCGCTGCTGGTGGGCCTGGATGGCGTGGAGAAGATGTCCAAGTCCAAGGGCAACTACATCGGCGTGACCGAAGCCCCGAGCGAGATGTTCGGCAAGCTGATGAGCATCTCGGATGACTTGATGTGGAARTACTACGAGCTGCTGTCGTTCCGCCCCATGAGCGAGATCGACCTGATGAAGCAGGAGATCTCGCTGGGCCGTAATCCGCGCGACTGCAAGGTGATGCTCGGCCAGGAGATCGTCACGCGCTTCCACAGCGCGGCCGACGCCGACCGCGCGCTCGAGGATTTCAACCACCGCGCGCGCGGTGGCGTGCCCGACGAAATCCCCGAGGTCAGCCTTTCCGGCGCACCGCTGGGCATCGGCCAGTTGCTCAAGCAGGCCAACCTGGTGCCGTCCACGTCGGAAGCCAACCGCAATATCGAGCAGGGCGGCGTCAAGATCGACGGCACCGTCGTCAGCGACAAGGGGCTGAAGGTCGAGGCCGGCAGCTACGTCGTGCAGGTGGGCAAGCGCCGCTTCGCACGCGTGACGCTGGCTTGAGGCCGGGCAGGAAGGGCTCATGATTGCGTTGATCCAGCGGGTCGCCCAGGCCCGCGTCACTGTCGATGGCCGCACCGCCGGGGAGATCGGCGCCGGGCTGCTGGCGCTGGTCTGCGCCGAGCGCGGCGATGCCGAAGCGCAGGCCGAACGCCTGCTCGCCAAGCTGCTGGCCTACCGTGTGTTCTCCGATGAGGCCGGCAAAATGAACCTGCCCGTGCAGGACATCGATGGCCGCGGCACGCGCGGTGGCCTGCTGGTAGTGTCGCAATTCACGCTGGCCGCCGATACCAACAGTGGCACGCGGCCCAGTTTCACCCCGGCCGCGGCGCCCGCCGATGGCGAGCGCCTGTACAACCATTTCGTGGCGCGTGCGCGTGCCGCGCACGGCGAGGTGCAGACCGGCGAGTTCGGCGCCATGATGCAGGTCAGCCTGGTCAACGACGGTCCGGTCACCTTCTGGCTGCGCGTGCCGCCGGCCGCGCCGTCCGCCCACTCCCAGCCAGCGCAGGCCAGCCGCTGATGCGGCGACGGCCTGACCGGACATGACCCAGACAGTCACCCTCTACATCGCCACCAGCTTCGACGGCCTGCTGCAGCTCAATTACCGCCGCCGCACGTCACCGCCGGGACCGGCCTTGGCCTGATCCCGCATGCCGCGCAGTGCGCGGCGCAACCCAGCAAGGAGAGAAACATGAAGCTCTGGAGCAAGGCATTCAGCGACAACGGGCCGATTCCGATCGAGTTCGCTTTCGGTGCGATCGACCCGGCCACCCACGTGACGCTGTCGAGCAACCGCAATCCCGACCTGCACTGGGACGAGGCCCCGGCCGAGACGCGTTCCTTCGTCCTGATCTGCCACGATCCGGACGTGCCCAGCCGTGGCGACGACGTCAACCAGGAAGGCCGCGAAGTGCCYGCCTCGCTGCCGCGCGTGGACTTCTTTCACTGGGTGCTGGTGGATATTCCGATGGGGCTGCGCACCATCTCCGCGGGCACCCACAGCGATGGCGTGATCGCGCGCGGCAAGCCGGGCCCCGAGGCCACCGGCGGCACGGCCGCGGCAGGCGGCCTGCGCCACGGCCTGAACGATTACACCGGCTGGTTCGCCGGCGACCCGGACATGAAGGGCGACTACTACGGTTACGACGGCCCTTGCCCGCCGTGGAACGACAGCCTGGTGCACCACTACGTGTTCACCGTCTACGCGCTCGACCTGGACCGCCTGCCGCTAGAGGGCACCTTCACCGGCGCCATGGTGCGCGAGGCCATCCAGGGTCACGTGCTGGCGCAGGCGGCCTACACCGGTACCTATACCCTCAATCCGAAACTCGCCGGCCAGCCGGCGAAGTAAGCACGGGCCGCGCGGCGCGCAAGCGCTGCGCGCCAGGGGCGCTACGGCAGCACAGCATAGCGCCGCCTAAATCGCCTAAAGGAAACGGCATGTCGCAATTGCCCGGGCCGCATTCGCTGGCCTTCACCCACCTGATCCTGATCCGCCACGGCGAGACCGCATGGAACCGCGAGCGGCGCCTGCAAGGCCAGCTCGACATTCCGCTCAACGCTACCGGCGTGGCGCAAGCGGATGCCCTGGCCCAGGCGCTGGCGATCGAGCCGATCGATGCGGTCTACGCCAGCGACCTGTCGCGCGCGATGCAGACGGCGGCGCCGCTGGCCGAGGCGCTCGGCCTGGCGGTGCAACCCGATCCCCGCTTGCGCGAGCGCTGCTACGGCTCGCTCGAAGGCATGACCTACGCGGAAGTCGCCGAGCAGCTGCCCGAGGATTTCGCCAGGTGGCAAGCGCGGGTTCCCGATTACGCGCCCGATGGCGGCGAGTCCTTGCTGGCGTTTCATGAGCGCGCGGTGGAAGCCGCGCTGGCGCTCGGGCGCCGCCATCCCGGCGAGCGCATCGCCCTGGTGGCGCACGGCGGCGTGCTGGACTGCCTGTACCGCGAAGCCAACGACATGACACTGGAGGCGCCGCGCCGGCACGAGCTGCTCAATGCCAGCATCAACCGGCTGCGCTGTGACAGCGTGCGGCTCACGGTCATGCAGTGGGCGGACGTGGGCCACCTGGAAGCGCTTACGCTCGACGAAGTCGACCGCAGGGTGCCCTGAGCCGCGCTGGCCGCGCCGGGCGCTTCTTACACCCGCAGGCGGAAGGGCGTGAAATCGGTATTGCGGTCGTAGTAGTCTTCGCGCTCGGCGCGCTTGAGGAAGTTCACCACCTTGTAGGTGACCGGCGTCATCACCACTTCCCATGTGGTCTTGAGGATGTATTGGGCAATGGCGACCTGGATCACTTTCTCCAGCGGCCAGATGCCGTAGAAGGCGATCACGTAGAACAGCGAGGAATCGACCAGCTCGCCGGCCAGCGTGGAGCCAATGGTGCGGGTCCACAGCCAGCGGCCGTTGGTCCACAGCTTCATCTTGGCCAGCACATAGCTGTTGGTGAAGCTGCCGCAGCAGAATGCGATCAGCGAGCCCAGCGCGATGCGCCAGGTATTGCCGAAGACGTCTTCCAGGCTCTTTTGGTAATCGCTCATGAAGGGCGCCACCGGCATCTTCAGCACCACCAGGCTCATGAAGGTGGCGAACGCCAGCGCCGCGAATCCGGCCCAGACCACGCGGCGATCGCGCCCGTAGCCATAGACCTCGGTCAGCACGTCCCCAAAAATGTACGAAATCGGGAAGAACAGCACGCCCGCGCCGAAGGTCACCGGGCCGATCACCGGCAGCGTGACCTGGGCCGCCTTGGCCGCGCCGATCAGGTTGGAGCACAGCAGGACCGTGACGAAAGCCACCATCACGAGATCGTAGTAACGATAGACGCGCCCGCTGTGGGCGGACGTGGCGCTTGACGTGGTCATCGGGGTGTTCCAGGGGCGATTTTTGGGCGATTATGCCAGCGGCGCCGCCACCTTGCCCCGCCACACTGTAGACGCGCGCGCGCCCTGGCCGGGTCGCCCCGGGCCAAGGGCTGCCTGCGCGGGCTGCGGCTAGATGTTCAGCTTGCTGATCTTGGAGCCGTCCAGCGACACATCGAACATCAGCCCGGCATTGGTCTGCACGAAGGCGATCACCGGCTGCTGGCCGGTGATCGTATCGAGTTTGCCGTTGGCACCGACCTTGGCGAGCGCCACGCCGGCATCCGCACCGACTGTCCAGCCGCTGCTGTTGACGAACTTGTCGTAGGCATCGGGCGTCATGAACATCACCACCACGGATTTGGACTGGCCGCCGGCGGTCGCGCCGATCGAGGCCGAGGTGGTGCGGTAATAGCTCACCGAGGCGCCCTTGGAGCGCAACACGCCCTCGCCGTATTCGCCGCCGACCACCAGCCCTGCCGACAGCACGCGCGGGAACACGAGGATGCCCTGGGCGCGTGAGGCCAGCTCGCGCGAGCTGTCGACGGTTGTGAACAGCCGGTTGAGCGCCCCGTCGGCACCCGCGTCGATTTCTTTCTTCTTGGCCGCCGCATCGGTTGGCGCATAGGTGCCGGTGGTGGTGCAGCCAGCCGCGAACGCGGTGGCCACGACCAGGCCCGAGCCCGCCAGCCGGGTGACAAAGTGGCGTCGATTCATGTGCTCTCTCCTGTCAGGGATCAGTTAGCCGGCCGTCGGGCATCTGCCGTCAGTTGTCGCCTTGCCTTGGCGGTCGGAGCTAAGTCATTGTGGACAAGGAGGGAGCAGCCAGCAATGCACGACAAAAGAATTGTCTGCGGGCCTCGAAACTACTTAATGCGGGTTTCGATGTGCGGATTTCGATGCCGCTCAGGCGGGGGCCGAATCGCTCTCGCCGGGCGCCGCCAGCCCGAAGTGCCGGTAGGCGGCGGCCGTGGCCATGCGGCCCCGCGGCGTGCGCTGCAGGTAGCCCTGCTGGATCAGGAAGGGCTCGAGCACGTCCTCGATGGTGTCGCGCTCCTCGCCGATGGCTGCGGCCAGGTTATCCACGCCCACCGGGCCGCCGCTGAACTTGAGCAGGATCGCTTCCAGCAGTTTGCGGTCCATCAGGTCGAAGCCGACCGCGTCCACGTCGAGCATGGCGAGCGCGGCGTCCGCGATGGCGCGAGTGATGTTTCCATCTCCTTTGACTTCCGCAAAGTCGCGCACGCGGCGCAGCAGCCGGTTGGCGATCCGTGGCGTGCCGCGCGCGCGGCGTGCGATTTCCAGCGCGCCCAGCGGGTCGATGCGGGCACCCAGCAACTGGGCGGAGCGCGTGACGATGCGCGATAGTTCCTCGGCGGTGTAGAACTCCAGCCGCGCCACGATGCCGAAGCGGTCGCGCAGCGGGTTGGTCAGCATGCCAGCGCGGGTGGTGGCGCCAACCAGCGTGAAAGGTTGCAGGTCCAGCTTGACCGAGCGTGCGGCCGGGCCTTCGCCGATCATGATGTCGATCTGGTAATCCTCGAGCGCGGGGTACAGGATTTCCTCGACGACCGGGGATAGCCGGTGGATTTCGTCGATGAACAGGACGTCGTTGGCTTCCAGGTTGGTCAGCAGCGCCGCCAGGTCGCCCGGGCGTTCCAGCACCGGGCCGGAGGTCTGGCGCAGGTTGACGCCCATTTCGCGAGCGATGATGTGCGCCAGCGTGGTCTTGCCCAGCCCCGGCGGCCCGAACAGCAGCACGTGATCGAGCGCTTCGCGCCGGTTGCGCGCGGCGTGCATGAAGATGTCCAGCTGGCCGCGCACTTTTTCCTGGCCGACATATTCGTCGAGCAGCTTGGGACGCAGCGCCCGCTCGAAGGCCTCCTCGTTGGGGGAGACGGCGGTGGGGGCGATCACGCGATCGGCGCCCCGCTCGGTGGCTAGCTTGTCGGTTTCGATCATGTTACGGATGCGGGCAAAGTGGTTGGATTGTAGCCCTTCCGGGCGTGGCGCCGGCCGCGCGAATCCTGCGCACGCCGCGCAGGCTCAACGCCGGGAGCGTCCTTGGCCTGCCCGTGATCCGGCCGGGTCAACCTTTGGATAGCGATTTCAGCGCCATCTTGATGCCGTCGGACACGCCGGTGCCTGCGGGCACCTGCTTGATCGCCAGCGCTGCCTCTTTCTCCGAGTAGCCGAGCGCAAGCAGCGCGTTGAGGATGTCGACGGCGTTGTCGTGCACCGGCGTGCTGCCGGGCGCGGCCCCAAGCTCGGCGCCCAGCTTGCCTTTGAGTTCGAGCAGCAGGCGCTCGGCGGTCTTCTTGCCGATGCCCGGCACGCGCGTCAGCCGTCCGGCTTCCTGCAGCGTGATGGCCTGCGCCAGTTCGCTGACCGACATGCCGGATAGCACCGCCAGCGCCATGCGCGCGCCGATGCCGGTGATCTTGATCAGCTCGCGGAAGGTGTTGCGCTCGGTGGCGCTGCCAAAGCCGTACAGCAGGTGCGCGTCCTCGCGCACGATCTGCTGGGTCAGCAGGGTGACGGGATGGCCGACGGCGGGCAGGTTGTAGAAGGTGCTCATCGGCACGTCGATCTCGTAGCCGACGCCGTGGCAATCGACCAGCAGGTGCGGGGGATTCTTCTCGATGAGGGTGCCGGCGATGCGTCCGATCATGGTGTAGTGTCTGCAGCGAATTACGGCGCGCGCGCCGGGATGGGAAGGGAGTGCGGCGGCGGCCAGCGCGGGGAAAGGCCCGCCATCGCGAAGGCCGCCAGTGTAGCCCAGCGTACGGCGTACCGGCGCGGCCGGGCCACATTGGCTATCGGCTATCGGCTATCTGCTATTGGCCCAGCGTGTCCACCGCCTGGCGTCCCAGCGCGGGATCATCGGTGAAAAAGCCGTCGATGCCGGCGGCGAGGAAGGCTTGCACCTCGCGCACCATGCCGCTGGGGCTGCGCGTGGCATCGTCGCCGCCGGTGCGCAGGTTGCGCGGCAGGAAGGTGTTCTCAGGACGGAAGGTATAGGGATGGACCAGCAAGCCTGCCGCATGCGCGTTGCGCACCAGCGCGGTCGGCGTGCCGAGGTTGCCGTTGGCGTCGCGGGGCATCACGCTGGACTTCTCCGGGCCGATGCCGCTGGCGTAGCTGGCCACTTCGCGCAAGCCGATCGGCGTCATCATGTCAGCGTAGGTGCGGGTGTCGCCGGCCAGGCGCCAGTCGGCAGGCCGGTTCTTCGCGCCGCCCATCAATTGGATCAGCTTCACATTAGGCATGCCCTGGGCCAGGCGCTGACGCATCTCGCGCAAGTTGCCGGTCTCGAAGGACTGCACGAACACCGGCGCGCTGCGCGTGTACGCATGGGCTTGCAGCGTGGCCACCAGCTTCTCCTCCAGCGGCAGGCCGATGCCGCGGAAATAGCTCGGATGCTTGGTTTCCGGGTACAGGCCGATCACGCGCCCGCTGCGTTGCGATGCCTTGGCCACCAGATCGATGATTTCGTCGAAGGTGGGGATCTCGAACTTGTCGTTGTACTGGGTATTGGCCTTGCGCACCTGCGCGATACGCTCGCGCGCGCGCAGCGTCTTGAGCTCGGCCAGCGTGAAGTCTTCGGTGAACCAGCCATCCAGGCGTTCGCCGTCGATCACCTTGATGCGCTTGCGGCTGGCGAACTGGGGCAGCTCCGCCACGTTGGTCGTGGTGCCGATCTCGTTCTCGTGCCGGGCCACCAGTACGCCGTCGCGCGTCATCACCAGGTCGGGTTCCACCACGTCGGCACCGTCGTCGATGGCGCGTTGGTAGGACGCCAGCGTGTGCTCAGGGCGCAGCGCGCTAGCGCCGCGATGCCCGATCACCAGCGCCTTGGGCACGGCCGGGGCCGGGGCCGGGGCTGGGCCAGGGGCTGGGGCCGCCGGGATAGTGGCCACGGGCGGCGGCGCGGCGCAGCCGGCGAGAACCGTGGCGGCCAGCGCGGACAACAGCGCCGGCAGGCGAGCGGGGCGGGGCGGATTCAAGGCGCGGAACGCGCGAGGCGAGCGGAGCATGCGGCATCCTTTGACGGGCGATCGCTCGATTGTAAGAGACTTGAAGGTGCCAGCGGCTGCTTGGCCGCCTGGGCTCGCTCAGCCGATCAGGCGCCCACGCCGTACCCGCATGCCCTTGCGCACCAGGTCCGGGGCCAGCCCGGTCAGGGCGGTGAGCGTGTTGCTGCCATTGGCATGGCAGATTGCCATGCCCAGGGCATCCGCCGCGTCGGAACTGGGGCGTCCCGTCAGGCTCAACAGGCGCATCACCATTTCCTGCACCTGCTCCTTGTTGGCGCGGCCGTAGCCGACCACCGCCACCTTCAACTGAAGTGCCGTGTACTCGAACACCGGCAGGCCATGCGTGACCAGCCCGCAGATCGCCGCGCCGCGGGCCTGGCCAAGCAACAGCGTGGATTGCGGGTTGACGTTGACGAATACCTTCTCGATTGCGGCGCAATCGGGCGCGTAGGTGCGGGTGACTTCGCTGATGCCGTCGAAAAGGGTTTTCAGCCTTGCCGGCAGGCCGCTGTCGCCGTCGCTCTTGATGGTGCCGGAGGCGATGTAGGTTAGCTTGTTGCCGTGCTTTTCCAGCACGCCGAAGCCGGTGGTACGGAGGCCGGGGTCGATGCCGAGGATACGCATGAGGGTCGGGCTCGGCTTTTAATGGGTGATGGGGGATTGTAACGTTGGGAGGGGAGGGGCGGCTGCAATTGCCTCTTGTCAAAAGCAACTGCAGTTTCACCACCCCTGCGGGGCGGCGACCTACTTTCTTGTCTTGCCAAGAAAGTAGGCAAAGAAGGCGCCCCATACGGCCTTGGCACACCTTGACGGCTCGCTTCGCATCGCGTTGGGGTGTGGCCCGCCCTTCGGGCGCTTCACACGGCTATACCAATCGGTTGATCTTGCCGCTGGTTGGCTCCCCTCTCCCACTTGTGGGAGAGGGGCCGGGGGAGAGGGCGGGCGCTCGCGGTGCCGCGATGCGCTCAAATGCCCAGCCCGGACCTCAATGGCGGAAGTGACGCACGCCGGTCAATACCATTGCGATATTGCGCTCGTCGGCGGCGGCGATCACTTCGTCGTCGCGCATCGAGCCGCCCGGCTGGATGACGCAGGTGGCACCTGCATCCACCACTACATCCAGGCCGTCGCGGAACGGGAAGAAGGCGTCCGATGCCACGGCCGAGCCCGCCAGCGTGAGGCCGGCGTTCTGCGCCTTGATGCTGGCGATGCGGGCCGAGTCCACGCGGCTCATCTGGCCGGCGCCGACGCCTAGCGTCATGCCGCCGCCACAGAACACGATGGCGTTCGACTTGACGAACTTGGCCACGCGCCAGGCGAACATCAGGTCGTCCATTTCCTTGGGCGTGGGCTGGCGCTTGGTCACGACGCGCAGTTCGTCCCGCTGGACGTTCCTGGCGTCGGGGCCTTGCACCAGCAGGCCGCCGCCGACGCGCTTGAAGTCATACGGATTGAGGCCGTTGCCCAGCGGGATTTCCAGCAGGCGCACGTTCTGCTTGGCAGCAAACACGGCGCGCGCGCCGGCGCTGAACGACGGGGCGATCAGCACTTCGACGAACTGCTTGGCCACGGCTTGGGCGGCGGCTTCGTCCAGCTCGACGTTGAAGGCGATGATGCCGCCGAAGGCCGAGGTCGAGTCGGTCTTGAGGGCTTTTTCGTAGGCTTCCAGCGCGTTGGCGCCGACTGCCACGCCGCACGGGTTGGCGTGCTTGATGATCACGCAGGCCGCACCGGTGGCAGCGCCGAAGGTCTTGACRCATTCCCATGCCGCGTCGGCATCGGCGATGTTGTTGTACGACAGTTCCTTGCCTTGCAGCTGCGTGTAGTTGGCCAGCGCGCCGTCGGAGGCTTTCAGGTCGCGGTAGAAGGCGGCCGACTGGTGCGGGTTCTCGCCATAGCGCATTTCCTGCACCTTCTCGAAGGCCAGGTTCAGCGTCTGCGGGTAGGCGCTGCGGGTCTGGTGCGCCTTGTCCGCGCCGAGGCTGGTCAGGTAGTTGGTGATGGCGCCGTCGTACTGCGCGGTGTGGGCGAATACCTTGGTGGCCAGGCGGAAGTTGGTGTCATAGCCGACGCTGTTGGCGTTGGCGCGCATTTCTTCCAGCACCGGCGCGTAGTCGGCCGGGTCCACGATGACGGTGACGTCGCGGTGGTTCTTGGCGGCCGAGCGCAGCATGGTGGGGCCGCCGATGTCGATGTTCTCGATGGCGTCCGGCAGGGAGCAGTCATCCTTGGCCACGGTTTGCTGGAACGGGTACAGGTTCACGACCAGCAGGTCGATGGTGGGGATGTTGTGCTCGGCGAGCGCCGCCATGTGCTCGGGCAGGTCGCGGCGGGCCAGGATGCCGCCGTGCACCTTCGGGTGCAGGGTCTTGACGCGGCCATCGAGCATTTCGGGGAAACCGGTGTAGTCGGCCACCTCCGTGACGGGCAGGCCGGCATCGGCCAGCAGCTTGGCGGTGCCGCCGGTGGAGAGCAGCGCGACGCCGAGCGAGTTGAGCTCGCGGGCAAATTCGACGATGCCGGTCTTGTCGGATACGGAGAGGAGGGCTTGCTTGATCATGGCTATGGGGAGACGCTTCAAAGTAAACCGTGCTGCTGCAACTTCTTGCGCAGCGTATTGCGATTGATGCCCAGGTAGGCGGCCGCGAGCGACTGGTTGCGCTCGGCGCGCGCCATCACTGCTTCCAGCAGCGGCCGTTCCACGGCTTCGAGCACCATGTTGTACATATTCGACGGCTCTTCACCGTCCAGGTCGCGAAAGTAGGCACCCAGGCTGTCCCGGATGCACTGGTCGATAGCGTTGCGGCTCATGCGGCAAGCAACTCCCCGTTATTGTTGTTGTTCGACTTGTTTCGTTTCTCGTCGTCGGTGTCATCCGTGCCGTCCGCGCCGTCTTCCACATAGACCAGGCGCTCGGACAGCAGTGCCTGTTCATCGAAGAATTCGTTGACCGCGGCGAGCTGGGCCGTGGTGCTGTCCAGCGTGTTCATGCGGTGGCGGAACAGGTTGGCGCCGGCCAGGCCGCGCGTGTACCAGGCAATGTGCTTGCGCGCGGTGCGCACGCCGGTGAAYTCGCCGTAGAAGTCGTAGTGGTCKKCCAGGTGSGSGTTCATGATSGCGCGGATCTCGGCCACTTCCGGTGACGGCAGCAGCTCGCCGGTGGCCAGGTAGTGCTCGATCTCGCGGAACAGCCAGGGCCGGCCCTGCGCCGCGCGGCCGATCATGATGGCGTCGGCGCCGGTCACGGCCAGCACATGCTTGGCTTTTTGCGGCGTGGTGACGTCGCCATTGGCGACCACGGGGATGGAGAGCGCTGCCTTGACCGCGGCAATGGTCTCGTACTCGGCTTCGCCCTTGTACAGGTCGGCGCGCGTGCGCCCGTGCACGGTGAGCATGCTGATGCCGGCGTCTTCCACCATGCGCGCGATGCGAAGCGCATTGCGGTTCTGGCGGTCCCAGCCGGTACGGATCTTGAGCGTGACGGGCACGCGCAGATCGACCTCGGCCACGGCAGCGACCACCGCCTGGACGATGCGCACCACCAGCGGCTCGTTTTGCAGCAGCGCCGAGCCGGCGGCCACATTGCACACCTTTTTGGCCGGGCAGCCCATGTTGATGTCGATGATCTGCGCGCCGCGCTCCACGTTGTGGCGTGCGGCCTGCGCCATCATGGCCGGCTCGGCGCCGGCGATCTGCACCGCGATGGGTTCGACTTCGCCCGTGTGGTTGGCGCGCCGCATGGTCTTTTCGCTCTTCCACAGCTGTGCGTTGGAGGCGACCATTTCGGACACCGCATAGCCCGCCCCCAGCCGTTTGCACAGCTGGCGGAATGGCCGGTCCGTCACACCGGCCATGGGCGCGACGAACAGGTTGTTGCGGAGTTGGTGCGGTCCGATTTGCACGATAGCGACTGTAGCGACTGACGAGGGGCCGCAAGGCGGCCCGCAACTAGACAAAAATGAAAATGGCATGCCCTGCCGAAACAGTGCTCGGCGTCATTCAGTGGACATGTGTGAGGGCAGGATTTTACCGCCAAACGACCCGGGTTGCTCAAGATTTGAGCAAATATTGCACCGGGCCGGATTGCAAACAATGTTGACAACAGGGCCGCCGGCGGCCCTTGGCAGCCTTTAGCGGCGCATGCCGTACATCATCTGGTGCGCCAGTGTGTCCTTGAGCGGTCCCAGGCAAGCGAGCGCCGCCAGGGATGCCCCACGCGCGTGGGCGGCGAGCGGGTAGGAAACGCCAAACACGCGCGGCAGCAGGTCGGTCACGCCGATGGTGACGGCCCGATCCAGCTTTTGTTGCGCCGCAAACGCCTGCAAGGCCTGCGGGCTGCAGTCGGCGCGCAGCGCGAGCGCCAGGGCAAAGGCGTCGCGCAGGCCGAGGTTGAGGCCCTGGCCGGCTACCGGATGTAGCGTCTGCGCCGCATTGCCGACCGCCACTACCCGGCCCTCCACGGTGACGGGCGCCGCGTTCAGCCCAAGCGGGAAGGCATGGCGCTTGCCAATGCCGGTGAAGCGGCCCATGCGCGGGCCGAAGGCTTGTTCCAGTTCAGCAAGGAACTCCCCTTCGGGCAGTGCGAGCCGGCGGGCCGCTTGTTCCGGCGGGCAGCACCAGACCAGGGCGTAGCCGGGCGTGCCGTGCTCTTCATGCGGCAGCAGCGCCAGCGGCCCTTCCTCGGTAAAGCGCTCCCAGGCCCAGCCGGGCTGCGGACGCGAGCAGGCCACGTGGGCCACGATGGCGGTCTGCCCATAGTCGCGCCTGTATTTCTGCCCCTGCACGCCGCGCTCCGCGCGGGTGGACTGCTGGTGGAACAGGCCACCTTCGGCCTGCACCACCAGGCGCGCGCCGAAGGCGGCGGGCTGCTGGTCATGCCCATGGCCGCGGAGGCGCACCAGGCTGGCTGCAGCCGTATCGGGACCAGATTGTTCCAGATGATCAATGCGTGTCTCGTAGACCCGTATCAGGCGTTCGCCAGCGGGGGCGGGGCTGGCCTGGACGGCCTGGGCCAGCGCACGCTCGAGTGCCTCGCACAATTCGCCGTAGCGCACCACATAACCCAGCGCGGGTACGTCGTAGTCGTGGCTGTGGAGCTTGACGTGGCCGAACCGCCCGCGTTGCGACACATGGATATGCTCGATCGGGGTGACAGCGCGGGGCCACGCGCCGATCTGCTCGAGCAGCTGGCGGCTGCCGTACGACAGCGCGATGGCGCGCGGATCGCGGGACGCGCGCGCCGGCGTGGCGGCGTCGATCAAGGTCAGGCGCCACGGGCTCTTGCGCAGCAACAGGCAGGCCAGCGCGAGGCCTACCGGCCCTGCACCGACGATGGCGATATCCGTGTCCGCGGAGGCTTCAGTGCTTGCCGGGCTCATGCGCGCTGCCTGGCTGGGCGACGAGGTTGCCGTCGTTGCTCGCATTGCCCATGGCGCCGGATTCCGCCGGCTGTGCGCCGCGCTTCCAGCAGTTGGCGTCGGTGCGGTGCTTGCCCGCCGCCGCGTCGCTCAGGGCGTTGTCCAGCTTCTGCTGGTTGAAGCCGGGAAATGCCTGCAGGCGTTCCACCAGCGCCGCATGGTTGGCCGCGTCGAGCGGTACCACGCAGCCCCGGGGCGTGCCGTCGGCCTTGGGGTCTCCCACCAGGATCAGCCAGGCCTTCCCGGCCCATGGCTCGCGGTTCGAGACCCGCACCACCACGCGTTCGATCACGTCCCATTCGAGTTCTTCGCGCTGGCCATCGGGGCGATGCACGACCAGGCGGTCATCATAGAGGTTGACCACGAACGGTTGCGCGGGATCAACGGCGCGTGCGCGGCTGGTCTGTGGGCGCTCGCCGCTCGGAAGTATCTTGCGTAGCCAACTGATCATCGTGTACCTCCCGCGTCGCGCATCAGCGCCTCGATTTCGTCCGCCTTGACCGGCACGCCGCGCGTCATCAGCTCGCAGCCGCCCTCGGTGACAACCGCATCGTCCTCGATGCGGATGCCGATATGCCAGAAGCGCTCCGGCACTTCCGGTGCCGGACGCACGTAGATGCCGGGCTCCACCGTCAGCACCATGCCGGGCGCGAGGGGACGCCAGGCGCGTTCGCCCTCGGCCGGCGCGGCGCCAGGCACGCGGTATTCGCCCACGTCATGCACGTCCATGCCCAGCCAGTGGCCGGTGCGGTGCATGTAGAACTGGCGGTAGCTGCCGCTGGCGAGTACCTCGTCCAGGCCGCCGCAACGGTTCGCGTCGAGCAGGCCGGTATCAAGCATGCCCTGCGCCAGCACCCGCGTGGCGGCGTCGTGCGGCACGTTGTAGGGCACGCCGGGGCGGGTCTCGGCGATGGCGACTTCCTGCGCGGCCACCACCAGGTCGTACAGCTCGCGCTGGGCTGGCGAAAAGCGGCCGGAGACGGGGAAGGTGCGGGTGATGTCGGACGCGTAGCCATCGAGCTCGCAGCCGGCGTCGATCAGGCACAGGTCGCCGTCGCGCAGCTCGGCGGGGCCTGCGCGGTAGTGCAGCACGCAGGCATTGGGGCCGGTGGCGACGATCGAGTTGTAGGCGACGCTCTGCGCACCGTGGCGGCGGAATTCGTAGAGCAGCTCGGCTTCCAGGTGGTATTCGCGCAGGCCCTCGCGCGAAGCGCGCATGGCGCGCACATGGGCCTGGGCCGAGATCTCGGCGGCGCGGCGCATGGTAGCGATCTCGCCGGCGTCCTTGAACAAGCGCATCTCGTCGAGGATGGTGCGGATGTCGATCGCTGTCGATGGCGCGGTCACGCCGGCGCGGCCTTGCATGCGCACCGTTTCGAGCCAGCGCCGCACCTGCATGTCGGTGCGGGTGTTGGCGGCCAGCGGGTAGGCCACCACAGCGTGGTTGGCCAGCAGCGAGGGCAGCACGGCGTCGATTTCCTCGACCGAATGTGCCTCGTCGAAGCCGAAGGCCGCCTGCGCGCCTTCCGGGCCATAGCGGAAGCCATCCCAGATCTCGCGCTCCTCGTGCTTGGGGCGGCAGAACAGGATGCTGCGCTCGGCGCCGCCCGCCTGTGCCACCAGGACCAGCACGGCCTCCGGCTCGGTGAAGCCGGTCAGGTAATAAAAATAGCTGTCGTGGCGATAAGGATAGTCGCTATCGCGGTTGCGCATGGCTTCCGGCGCGGTGGGCAGGATCGCCACGCCGCCGCCGGCGGCGCGCAATTGCTGCAGCACGCGGGCGCGCCGGTCGCGACAGGCGAGAAGGAGGGCGGAGTCGGGTGCGGACATGTGTTGGGCCACGTGGATGGGGAATAGGGCGATTCTAACGCCGCCGGATTGCCGGCGCGGGGCTGGACGGGCCGGACCCGCTCAGGGCAGGGGGGCGCAAGCGGTGCCGGCTCGCGCTAGCACCAGGGCATCAAGGGCCGCCAGCTGGGCCGGCGTGCCGACGTTCTCCCAGGCGCCGTCGAAGCGCTCGCCGCTGGCTAGCCCGGCTGCCACGGCGGCGCGGTAGTAGGGCGTCATGGCAACTTTCTGGCCGGGCTCGATGGCGGTGAACAGCCGGGTGTCGTACAGGCCGATATTGCCGAAGGTCAGGCTCGGCGCCGTCGCCGTGGGCGTGGGCAACAACAGGCCGTTGGCGCCGAGCGCAAAATCGCCGTCCGGATGGAACGGCGGATTGGGCACCATTACCAGGTGCATGCGCGGCTCGGGCGCACCGGCCATGGCGCGCGCGCGGGGCAGCAGGACGCGGAAGTCGTAATCGGTGAAGATGTCGCCGGATACCGCCAGGAAGATCTCGCCGCGCTCGGGTGCGGCCGACAGCAGCGGCAGCGCCTGGGCGATGCCGCCGGCGGTTTCCAGCGCGCTGGGCTCGGCCGAGTACGCCAGGCGCACGCCGAAGCGGTTGCCATCACCGAGCGCCTGCTCAATCTGCTCGCCGAGCCAGGCGTGGTTGATCACGATGTCCTTGAAGCCGGCGCGCGCCAGCGCCTCGATCTTCCAGGCAATCAGTGGCTTGCCGCCCACCGGCAGCAGCGGCTTCGGATGGGCATCGGTCAGCGGGCGCATGCGCTCGCCGCGCCCGGCTGCAAAAATCATGGCTTTCAATGCAGGGTCTCCGGCGCTTATTTCAGCGCGTGGTTCAGCAGGTATGTCAGCGCGATCAGGGTGCCCATGCCGCCAGCGATGGTCCAGCCAATGCTGCGCGTCCTGGCGGCGATGACAATGGCCACAAGCCCGGCTACCAGGCGCGCATTGCCGGGACCGATGTCGACGTGGCCATCACGCATCAGCAGGTCGGGCGCGATCAACGCCGACAGCATGGCGGCCGGCACGAACTGCAGCGCGGTGCGGAACCACGACGGCAGCCGTACCCGGCCTTCCACGGCAATGAAGGACAGGCGGATCAGGAAGGTGGCGAGGCCGGCGCCGATAAACACCAGCAGCAGGGTCAGCTGGCTCATGCGGCGGGCTCCGTCGCGGCCGGCTTGCGCTGCCTGCGGTCCTTGCCAAGCAGCAGCATGCCCGCGGCAATTCCGCCCAGCGCCGCGACCATCAGGCCAAGCTTGTGCGGCATGCCGTAGCAGGCCACCGCCAGCGCCGTGGCCACCAGCGCCGCCGCGGCGTGCGAGCGGTGCTTGATGCCGGGCACGATGATGGCGATGAAGGTGAGCGGCAGGAAGAAATCGAGCGGCCAGTCGCGCGGGATCTGGGCGCCCACCAGCACACCCGCCAGCGTCGAGACCTGCCAGCTGGCCCACAGCGCGAAGCCGGCGCCAAAGAAGAACCAGTGGCGGTAGCGCTTGTGTTCGTCGTCGTCGCTGAGGCGCCGCGTCATGGCGGCGAAGGCCTCGTCGGTCAGCAGGTAGGAGATGAGTGCCTTCCAGCGGCCCGGCAGGTGCGCCAGCGCCGGGGCCATGGTGGCCGAGTACAGCGCATGGCGCAGGTTGACCATGGCGACCGTCACGGCGATCAGCACCGCCGGCGTGCCCGCCGCCCACAGTTGCGTCAGGATCATCTGCGAGGCGCCGCCGAACACGATTGCGCTCATGGCGCAGGCCAGCCATGCGGGCATGCCGGCGTTGACCGCCAGCACGCCATAGATCAGGCCGAACGGCGCCACGCCGAGCAGCATCGGCGCCAGCGCCCGCACGCCTGCCCACCACTCGCCGCTGCGGGTGAGCGTGGCCGTGGGATCGCCGCCGGATGTCATGGCTGTGCGCCCGGCATGGCTTGCGCCGGCATCAGAACGTGTAGCCGACCGGGCGCTCGACGCCGTCGAGGGCGTCGAACAGGCGTACCAGCCTGCGCAGCTCGATGTAGCGGCCCGCCACCTGGCGCGCGTACTTGAGCACCAGCGGCAGGTTGGCCAGGTAGCCTTCCTTGCCGTCGCGATGGTACAGGCGGGCAAAGATGCCGAGTACCTTGAGGTGGCGCTGCAGGCCCATCCACTCGAAATCCCGGTAGAAGTCGCCAAAGTCGGGCGCCACCGGCAGCCCGGCCTTGCGCGCGCGCTCCCAGTAGCGGATCAGCCAGTCGAGCTGCTCTTGCTCGTCCCATTCAATATAGGCATCGCGCCACAGCGACACCGCATCGTAGGTAATGGGGCCGATCACCGCGTCCTGGAAATCCAGGATGCCGGGATTGGCCTCGCCCTCAAGCACCATCAGGTTGCGCGAGTGATAGTCGCGATGGACATACACCTGTGGCTGGGCCAGGTTGTTGGCCAGCAACGTCTGCATCACTTCGGCCAGTCCGGATTCCTGGTCGGGCGTCAGTGTCACGCCCAGGTGCCGGGCCACGTACCACTGCGGGAACAGGTCGACTTCGCGCTGCAGCAGCGCGCGGTCGTAGGCGGGCAAGGTGCCGGGACGGGTCGCGAGCTGGATCTTCACGAGCGCGGCGGCGGCATCGCCATAGAGGCCGCGCGCGCTGGCCGCGTCCAGCCGGGACAGATACGTGGTGTTGCCCAGGTCGCTCAGCAGCAGGAAGCCTTTCTCGAGGTCCTGCGCCAGTACCTTGGGCACGGTCACGCCGGCGGCGCCGAACAGTTCCGCGACATGGATGAAGGGGCGGCAGTCTTCCTGCGCGGGAGGCGCATCCATCACGATCACGCTCGGATGGTCGGGGTGGCTGGTGCTGGCCCGGAAGTACCGCCGGAAGCTGGCGTCAGCCGATGCGGGGGTACAGGAGTCGGGGTTAACGGACCAGGCCGGACCGAGTCCGGACACCCAGACTTTGAGCTGGTCGAGACGCGGGTCGAGAGGATGTGCTGCCATGCCGGAAAGGGAGAATAGGATGCCCCGTATAATACCCGACCAGACCCGGGCCCCGGGGCGGCTCCCAGGCGGGCCTCCTACAGCCCGACAGCCTGCTTCGGCGGTGGCTGGCGGTTGCTGGGCCGCCGCCGCCGCTCTGACTCATGACCCGCTCGCATGACCGAACAACGACGATCACCGAACCAGAAGGCTAGCAAGACACCGGCACGACTCCCCGGCAGCGCGTTGCGCCCGCTCGTGTTGGCCATGGCCGGCTGGTCGGTGGGTGCGCACGCGCAGGCCGTGAGCTCCGCCATTCCCGACCTGCCAGTGGCCGAGCCGGCCGTCGAGGCGGCACCCGAGGCCCCGCCGGTAGCCGGCGAACTGGTGCCGCGTCTGGCCGAGCCGGGCACGGCCAAGACCAAGACAGCCGAGCCGGACGACAACCCGCCCACCTTTGTCTCGGGCGATCGCATGACCGGCTATAACCAGCGTGGCGTGGAGCTCGAGGGCAACGCCGAGCTGCGCCGCGATGGCGGCGTGGTCAAGGGCGACAAGCTCACCTACGACCAGGACAGCGACGAGGCTTTTGTCCACGGCAATGCCCGCATTGCCCGCGACGGCTCGCTCTCGGTCGGGCCGGAAGCCCGGCTGCGGGTCGAGGCCAACGAAGGCTACATGCTGTCCCCGGACTACTATTTCCAGCAGACCGGCGGATCCGGCAAGGCCGAGCGCATCGATTTCATCGACAAGAATCTCAGCACGATCAAGCGCGCCACCTACACGACCTGTTCGCCGGACAACGCGGACTGGTATTTCAGCGCGCGCGAGCTCGATATCGACAGCGACCGCCAGGTAGGCACCGCCTATGGCGGCGTGCTGCGCTTTTTCGACGTGCCGATCATGGCGGCACCGGTGTTCAGCTTCCCCTTGAACAGCGAGCGCCGCAGTGGGGTGTTACCGCCGCTGTTCGGCTACAGCTCGCGCTCGGGCATGGACCTCACGGTCCCGTATTACTTCAATATCGCGCCCAACCGCGACCTGACGATCTTCCCGCGCTATCTGAGTTCGCGCGGGCCGCAACTAGGCAGCGACTTTCGCTACGTCGGCGATGGCTATAGCGGCCGCCTGCGCGGCGAATTCCTTCCTGACGATCAAAAGACCAAGACCAATCGCTGGGCCTATTCGGTCCAGCATACCCAGCTGCTCGCCCGTGGCCTTACCGCTTACGTTAACGTAAATAAGGTCTCGGACAACCAGTACCCGGACGACCTCACGAGATCGGTGACGCAGGCGACTCAGAGGCAATACACGCAGGAAGCGGGCGTTTCCTACGCCTGGCAGGATTTTTCCCTTCTCGCACGCGTGCAGAAGTTCCAGACCCTGACGCCAAGCCAGCCCTCTTACGAGCGCGTGCCGCAGATTAATGGCAAGTATACGCGGTACGATCTGGGCGGTTTCGACGTGCAAGTCGAGACCGATTTCACGCGCTTCCGTATCCCGCTGACCACGGATGGCACGCAGCAACCGGAAGGTGACCGGCTCTTCGTCCAGTCTTCGGTCAGCTATCCGATTGTGCGCCCAGGCTGGTTCATCACGCCCAAGGTGTCGTTCAACGCCACCCAGTACCAGATGGAACCTGGCTCGGTCGCCACAGGCACACCGACCACACTGAACCGCACGCTGCCGACGCTCAGCCTGGACTCGGGCATGACCTTCGAGCGTGATGCGCCGACCGTGAGCCGGCTGTTTGGCGTCAACTACGTGCAGACGCTTGAGCCACGCCTGTTCTACGTCTACACGCCATTCCGCGACCAGAGCCAGTTTCCGCTGTTCGACACGGTACAGTCCGACTTTGGCTATGGCCAGATCTTCAGTGAGAACCCGTTCACCGGCTATGACCGCATCGCTGACAACAATAAGGTGACGGCGGGCGTGACCACGCGCCTGATCGAGGCAAGCAGCGGGATTGAGCGCTTCCGCGGCACGATTGCCCAGCGTTTCGACCTGACCGGCCAGCGCGTGCAGATCGGCGGTACAGACCCGGTCGGCAAGGCCGGCTATTCCGACCTGCTGGCGGCAACGACCATCCAGATGTTCAAGGGCTACTACCTCGACGCCGGGATGCAGTACAACCCGGACAGCGATCGGGTGATCTACTCGAACATCGCCTTCTCGTGGCGGCCGGAGCAGCGCAAGACGCTGAATATCGGCTATCGCTACCGGCGCCCTACCTCGGTGACGGACAATACCGCTATCGACCAGTTCGAGGTTTCGAGCCAGTGGCCGCTGACACAGCGCACCTACGGCATCGGCCGGGTCGCGTTCGACCTGAGCGCAAGCCAGCTGGTCGACGCGCTGGCCGGTTTCGAATACGCAGCGGATTGCTGGGTTGGCCGTGTGGTCTACCAGCGCTTCCGCAATACCACGCAGGGCTACACCGGGCGCATCTTCTTCCAGGTGGAGTTCCGCGGGTTGTCCAAGATCGGTTCCAATCCGCTGGATGTGCTGCGGCTGAACGTGCCGGGTTATGAGCCCGTCCTCGCCAAGCCTGTTATCCCATCCCAGCTCGACCACTATGAATGACGGACCATGATGAAACGTCAAGAATTCAACGCGCGCCCCTCGATGTCTTCCCGCCTGACCGGCTGGCAAAGCCTGCTGCTGACCGCACTGCTGGCCGCCTTCGCGCTGCCGGCTTCGGCGCAGCTGAAGGCGCCCGGGCAGAAGGCTACCGGCATCTTCCTGCCCCAGGCCGGCGACAGCGCTGCCGCCTCGCCCAGCCAGCCGCGCTTGGGCGTGACGCAGCCGGGCACGAGCGCTCAGCGCTCGCAACTGGTGGACGAGGTGGTGGCGATCGTCAACAACAGCGTGATCACGCGGCGCGAGTTGCTGGACCGCGCCGACGAGATCGAATCGCAGCTGCGCCAGGCCAACCGGCCGGTGCCGGCGCGTGCCGACCTGCTGGGCGAAGTGCTCGAGCGGCTGGTGATGGAGCGGGTGCAGACGCAGGCGGCGCAGGACGCCGGCATCAAGGTGACCGACCAGGAAGTCGATCGCGCCATTGAGTCGGTCGCGCAGCAAAACCACATCAATGCGACCGACCTGCGCAGCCAGGTCGAGCGCAGCGGCATGACCTGGACCAAGTACCGTGACGAGCTGCGCAAGCAGGTCCAGGTGATCCGCCTGCGCGAGCGCGAAGTCGACTCCAAGATCCAGGTCTATGACGGCGAGATCGACAACTATCTCGCCGCCCGTGGCGGGCAGGGCGCCGCCGGAAGCGGCCCCACCGAATACAACGTGGCCCAGATACTGGTGCGCGTGCCTGAGGATGCCTCCGAAGCGCAGAAGGCCACCTTGCGCGCCAAGGCCGAAGGCCTGCTCAAGCAGGCCCAGGGCGGCGCGGATTTCGCCCAGCTGGCGCAGGGCTCCGACGGCCCCGAGGCCGCTCAGGGAGGCTCGCTCGGCTTCCGTGAAATCGGCCGGCTGCCGGCGCTGTTTGCCAATGCCGTGCTTGACCTGCAGCCTGGTGGCGTGGCGCCCCAGGTCATCGAGAGCGCCAACGGTTTCCATGTGCTCAAGCTGGTGGCCAAGCGTACCGCGCCGCCGGCAGCGTCGAACCCGGCGGCCAGCGATCGCATCACGCAGACCCAGGTGCGCCATATCCTGATCCGCACCGGCCCCAACATGCCGGAGGCCGAGGCACGCCGCCAGCTGGCCACGCTGCGCGACCGGATCACCCACGGCGGCGACTTTGCCGACGCGGCCAAGCGCTTCTCCCAGGATGGGTCGGCGCAGAACGGCGGCGATCTTGGCTGGGTATCGCCGGGCGAGCTGGTGCCAGAGTTCGAGCAGGCCATGAGCCGCCTGCGCCCGGGCGAGGTGTCCGAGCCCATCGTCACGCAGTTCGGCGTGCATCTGATCCAGGTGCTCAATCGCCGCGAGACCGAGATCACGCCGGAGAAGCAGCGCGACTTTGCCCGCGCGGAGCTTCGCGAGCAGAAGGTGCGCGCGGCGTATGAAGACTGGCAGCGCCAGTTGCGCCAGGCCGCCTACGTGGAATACCGCGTCAACCGCCAGCGCTAACCAGAACGTATCGCCACCATGTCCGAGCCGCTCGCGCTAGCCATCACCACCGGGGAACCCGCCGGCATTGGCCCCGACATTACCGTCGGCGCCTTGCTGCAACTTGCCGGCGAGCATCCGCAGGTGCGTTTTCACGTGCTTGGCGACGCGGGCCTGCTGGCGGCGCGCGCCGCCGCGCTGGGTGTCGCGCAAGCCTGGGCGCACCGGCTTGCAGATGGCAGCGTGGTGTGCGACGACATCCCTCTAGCCGTGCCTTGCGATGCTGGCCGGCTGGATGCGCGCAACGGCGGCTATGTGCTCGCCTTGCTCGATGCCGCCATCGATGGCTGCATGGGCGGGACCAGCGGCACGCGGCGTTTTGCCGGCATGGTGACCGCGCCCGTGCAGAAGAGCACCATCAACGATGCCGGCGTGCCCTTCACCGGGCACACCGAATACCTGGCCGAGCGCGCCGGCGTGCCGCGCGTCGTGATGATGCTGGCCGGCCCGCAGCCCGCGCATGGCAACGCCATGCTGCGCGTGGCGCTGGCCACCACCCACCTGCCATTGCGCGCGGTGCCCGACGCGCTGACCGTGTCCATGCTGGAAGAAACGCTGGCCATCGTCGACCACGACCTGCGCCGGCATTTCGGCATCGCCCGGCCGCGTATCCTGGTGACCGGCCTGAACCCGCATGCCGGCGAAAGCGGCCATATGGGCCGCGAGGAGATCGATGTGATCATTCCCGCGCTGGCCCATGCCGTGGACGCGGGCATCGATGCCCGCGGCCCGTACCCGGCCGACACGCTGTTCCAGCCCCGCCATCTAGATGGGGCTGACTGCGTGCTGGCGATGTACCACGACCAGGGCCTGGCCCCGCTCAAGTACGGCACATTTGGCCACGGCGTGAACATCACGCTGGGGCTGCCTTTTATCCGCACCTCGGTCGACCATGGCACTGCGCTCGACCTGGCCGCAAGTGGCCAGGCCGAGCACGGCAGCATGATCGAGGCGATCCGCAACGCCATCGCCATGGCCGGCCACGCCAATGGCCGGCCGCGCGCCGCGCCGCTGGTGGCAACACGCTGACGCCCGAGCGAGACCTAACTATGCGTTCCAACGTACACCAGGGCCATGTGGCCCGCAAACGATTCGGACAGAACTTCCTGGTCGATGACGGCATCATCCACGGCATCGTCAGTGCCATCGACCCGCAGCACGGCGACACCCTGGTCGAAATCGGCCCCGGCCTTGGCGCGCTGACCCAGCCGCTGCTGGAGCGCTTGCCGCAGATGCAGGTAGTCGAGCTTGACCGCGACCTGGTGGAGCGCCTGCGCCGCCGCTACGGCGAACGGCTGGTGATCCACGCCGGCGACGCGCTGGCCTTCGATTTCGGCAAGCTGTGCGAAGCCGGCAAGCCGCTGCGCATCGTCGGCAACCTGCCCTACAACATCTCCAGCCCGCTGCTGTTCCACCTGGCCGAGTTTGCCGACCAGGTGCGCGACCAGCACTTCATGCTGCAAAAGGAAGTGGTCGAGCGCATGGTGGCCGAGCCAGGCAGCAAAGCCTTCGGGCGGCTGTCGATCATGCTGCAGGTGCGCTATCACATGGAGCATGTGCTCGACGTGCCGCCGGCCTCGTTCAACCCGCCGCCCAAGGTTGACTCCGCCGTGGTGCGCATGATCCCCTGGCCGCGCCAGCCCGATGGCCAGTTGCGCTCGCCGTATCCCGCGTGCAACCTGACGGTGCTGGGCGACGTGGTGGCCGCGGCGTTCTCGCAGCGGCGCAAGGTCCTGCGCAATACACTGTCGATGCTGCGCGACCAGGTCGATTTTGAAGCGCTTGGCTTCGACCTGGCGCGGCGCGCCGAGGAAGTCCCCGTGGCCGAGTACGTCGGCCTGGCGCGCCAGCTTGAAACCCCGGCTACATGATGCGCGCGACCGGCTCTCGTTCCCATTGGTGGCGCTGCTGAACGCAGCGGCACGTCGTCATCCCCTGATCCCGACTCCAGCCGCCGCAGCCCGGTTGGCAGCACTCTGCCTGCGCTGACCGGCACCGCGGCGCTTCTCTTACCCAAGGAAATGCCATGACTAGCGAAACGCAGGCGCCCCAGCGCAAGGTCATCCTCACCGGCGACCGTCCCACCGGCCAGCTTCACCTGGGCCACTATGTTGGCTCGCTCAAGAGCCGCGTGGCGCTGCAGGATACCCACAAGCAATATCTGCTGCTGGCCGACACCCAGGCCATGACTGACAACGCGCACGATCCGGACAAGGTGCGGCGCAACGTGCTGGAAGTGGCGCTCGACTACCTCGCGGTCGGCATCGATCCGGCCAAGACCACCATCACGGTGCAGTCGCACCTGCCCGCGCTGGCCGAGCTGACCCTGATGTACCTGAACTTTGTCACGGTCGCCCGGCTCGAGCGCAACCCGACCATCAAGGAAGAGATCCAGGCGCGCGGCTTCGGCCGCGATATCCCGGCGGGCTTCCTGTGCTACCCGGCTTCGCAAGCTGCCGACATCACCGGCTTCAAGGCCACCGTGGTGCCGGTCGGCGAGGACCAAGCCCCCCTGATCGAGCAGACCAACGAGATCGCGCGCCGAATCAACCACCAGGTTGGCCGCGAAGTGCTACCGGAAGCCGCCGCGCTGATCCCGCGCTTTGGCCGGCTGCCCGGCGTCGACGGCAAGGCCAAGATGAGCAAGTCGCAAGGCAACGCGATCTCGCTGGCGGCCTCGCCTGAGCAGGTCAAGGAAGCGGTCATGCGCATGTACACCGACGCCAACCACCTCAAGGTGTCCGATCCGGGTCAGGTGGAGGGCAATGTGGTGTTTACCTACCTCGACGCGTTCGACGAGGCGGTCGATGAAGTGGCCGAGTTGAAGGAGCACTATCGGCGCGGCGGCTTGGGTGACATGGTGCTCAAGCGCAGGCTCGATGGCGTGCTGCAAGGGCTGCTGGCGCCGATTCGCGAGCGGCGCGAGGAGCTGGCCAAGGATCCGGCCTCTGTGTTTGATATTTTGAAGCAGGGGACGGAGCAGGCACGGTTGGTGACGCAGGCTACGTTGGATGAAGTGCGCGAGGCGTTGGGGACTTTTAGGTTTTGAGGTTGAATTGTTGGGGGTTGTAGGTTAATGGCAACTGCAACTGCAACGGCTTAACGTCAAGGGCAACTTCAACTGCAGTTTCACCTCCCCGCAGGGGTGGTGAAATTGCAGTTGATTTTTCAGTTAAGTTCTTGATTATGAAATTGATTTTGCAGTTGCAGCCCCAACCATCTCCATTTACTCCCGCCGATTCACCAACACAATCCCCCCCAACACCAGCACCGCGGCAATCGCAAACCGCATGCCTACGGCGTCATGCATCAGCACCACGCCAAACGCCACCCCGAACAGCGGCGTCAAAAACGAAAACACCGACAAACGCGAAGCCAGATACTGCCGCAGTAGCCAGAACCACGTCAGGTAGCTGGCGAACGCAATCAGCACCGACTGGTAGAACAGGCTGGCCACCACCAAGCCGTCGACGCGCGCATGCAGATGCTGCCCGGCCGCAAGCGCCATGGACAGCAGCATCACCGCAGACACCGCAAGTTGATAGAGCAGCGTCTTGCTGGGCGCTGCCGAAGCCAGCCGGCTGGCGCGCACCACCACCGTGGTAGCGGCCCAGAGGAAGCCGGCCAGGATCCCCAGCGCATCGCCCAGCAACGTGCTGCCGCCATGCGCGGCCGGCGTGGCGATGCCATCGGCAAAGGCCAGCGCCATGCCGCAGAAGGCCAGCCCGACGCCCAGCCATTGCCCGCGCCGCAGGCGTTCGCCGGCGACGCTCAGATGCAGGCCGAGTGCGGTAAAGATGGGCGCGGTGTAGAGGAACACCGCCATGCGCGAAGCCGTGGTGTGGCCGAGCCCAACGAAGATGCAGAAGAACTCGGCGCCGAACAGCAGGCCAGCCAGCAGCCCGGGGCCCAGCGTGCCATCGTGTTGCCACAGCGGCGTGCGGCGCCAGGCGGCAAAGCCGAACACAAGCACGGCTGCCACCGCCGAGCGCACGCCAGCCTGGAGCACGGCGCCCATCAGTGGCGCCGTCGCCTTGATGACCACTTGCTGCAGTCCCCAGGCCACGCACAGGACCACCATCAGCGTGACGGCTGTGCTGTCGAGCGGGCGCCGGCTTGGCAGCGACGCGCTCACCTCAAGGACGGCTGGCGTCGCGCGTGGAATTGCGCTCGATCAGCTCGATCTTGTAGCCGTCCGGGTCTTCGACGAAAGCGATCACCGTGGTGCCGCCCTTGACCGGGCCGGCCTCGCGCACGACGTTGCCGCCGGCGGCGCGGATGCGCTCGCAGGTGGCTGCCGCGTTATCGGTTTCCAGCGCGATATGGCCGTAGGCGGTGCCCATCTCGTACTTTTCCACGCCGTAGTTATAGGTCAGCTCGAGCACGGCGGTTTCGGATTCCGGGCCGTAGCCGACGAAGGCGAGGCGGTATTTGTATTCGGTGTTGTCGCTCTCGCGCAGCAGCTGCATGCCGAGGATGCGGGTGTAGAAGTCGATCGAGCGTTGCAGGTCGCCGACGCGGAGCATGGTGTGGAGGAGTCGCATTTTGGGAGAGGCCTGATCTTGTTTTGGGATAGGTCGAATATTTTAAACGGGATGGAAGCAATAGGTTTGCCTTGGCCAAGGTGTGCCATTTCCCCGTTTTAAATCAAAGGCCCAGCCTAGAACGTGGGCAGCAACTCGGGCGGGTGGGCCCGCAATTGCGCGCGGGCATCACGGAACTCCGGAAAGATCGATGCCACCGTATCCCAGAACCTCGGGCTGTGGTTCATCTCCTTGAGATGCGCCAGCTCATGGGCGGCCACGTAGTCGATCATCGACAGCGGAAAATGCATCAAACGCCAGTTCAGGCGGATCTTGCCGTCGGCGGTGCAACTGCCCCAGCGCGTGGCGGCGGAGGTCAGCGCAAACGCGCTATGCCGCACGCCGAGCTTTTCCGCGTAGATATCGAGCCGCTGTGCCAGCAGGCGTCGTGCCTGGTGTTGCAGCCAGCCTTGCACGCGATCCTTGATCTGCTGCTCGTCGGCATGCACGGGCAGCGCGAGATGAAGGATGCAGGTCTGGGCATCGAACAGCAGCGCGCCGGCCGGAGACTCCAGCTGCAGCGTGATCGGCTTGCCCAGGAAGGGCAGGCTGGCGCCGTCGCGCCATTGCACGGTGGGCAGCACGCGGCGGGCTTCGCGGTGCTGCCATTCCCCCAGCTTGTTGAAGATCCAGCGCTGTTTTTCCAGAATGGCCGACTCGATGTCGGCCAGCGTGACCCAGCGCGGCGCCGTGATGGACAGGCCGCGGTCGTCCACGGTGAAGCCGATGGTACGGCGCGACGAGCGCTTGAGCGTGTAGTGCACGGCGCGCTCGCCCACCAGCAGCCGTCGTGCATTGGGCTGCGGCTGGGGCCAGGGCTGCGCCGTCGGGGAGTTGGGCTGCGCCGGCGCCAACCCGCCTGGCACCATGCCGGGCGCCCTGTCTTCGCCTGCGAGGGCGTCGGACAGCGGCAGCTCCATCTGGGAACCGGGGGAGTCGGGGGTCGGGCGCAGCAATTTCATGCGGGCGTTCTGCTCCGGTAGCTCTCGGCGTCGATTCTACGCATATCTTGTTCGATCCACGCCTCAACCTCTTGATTGACCTGGTCGGCCGTCTTGTTGGCCGACGAAATCGGCGCGCCGACGGAGACCGTGATCAGGCCCGGGTACTTGAGGAACGAGTTGCGCGGCCACAGGCGGCCGGAGTTGACCGCCATCGGGATCACCCATGCGCCGGTCTCCACCGCAAGGCGGGCGCCGCCGCTCTTGTAGCGCGTTTTCTCCAGGCCCGACGGGGTGCGCGTGCCTTCCGGGAACATGATGATCCAGGCGCCTTCGGCTAGCCGCTCGCGGCCCTGGCGCACCGCCGAGGCGAAGGCACGGGTACCTTCCTTGCGGTTGATGTGCACCATCTTGAGCATGCCCAGCGCCCAGCCAAAGAAGGGCACCATCAGCAGTTCGCGCTTGAACACGAAGCACATCGGCTTGGGCATGGTGGCCAGGTAGGCCACGGTTTCCCACGCCGACTGGTGCTTGGACAGCACCACCACCGGCTTGTCGAGCATGGCATCGAAATGCTCACGGCCTTCATAGCGGTAGCGGATACCGCAGATCAGCGCGGCCGCACCGGTCACCAGCCGCGGCCAGCCGCGCACGAAGCGGTAGCGGCGGTCGGCGTTCATGAACGGAAAGACGATGAAGCACGCGCAGGCATAGGGCGGCGTCAGTACCAGGAGGAACAACGCGAACAGCAAGGAGCGGAGAAAAATCATCGGTACGGGAGTTGGGTTCAGGAGCCGGCCTGGCGCGGGGCGCCATCGCCGGTGAGCAGCCAGCGCGCAAAGGCGCGCAGGTCGTCGTGGATCAGCGTGCCGGTCGGCAGGCCGCCCTTTTTCTCGGTCTTGGGGCCTTTGCCGGTCAGCACCAGGTGCGGGGTGCAGCCTACCGCCAGCCCGGCTTCGAGGTCGCGCAGGGAGTCGCCCACCAGCGGCACGCCCTTGAGCTCGACGCCGAAGCGCTCCGCCAGCTGCTCAAGCATGCCAGGCTTGGGTTTGCGGCAATCGCAGCCGTCCGCCGCCGTATGCGGGCAGAAGAAGACCGCGTCGACGCGCCCGCCCAGGTTGGCCAGCGCCTTGTGCATCTTCTCGTGCATGGCGTTGAGCGCGCTCATCTCGAACAGGCCGCGGCCGATACCGGACTGGTTGCTGACGATCACCACGCGATAGCCGGCCTGGTTGAGCGCTGCGATCGCTTCCAGGCTGCCATCGATGGGGATCCATTCGTCCGGCGTCTTGATGAACTGGTCGCTGTCGAGGTTGACGACCCCGTCGCGATCGAGCACGACAAGCTTGGGCGGTGTCTGCGGCATGATGGCTTCCCGTTGTGGTGCCGGGCCGCTTACGCGGCCAGCTTGGAGATGTCGGCCACGCGATTGGCCAGCACGTGCAGCGAGGCCAGCAGCGCGAGCCGGTTGGCGCGCAGTTGCGGGTCTTCGGCCATCACCATGACATCGTTGAAGAACTGGTCGACCGCTTCGCGCAGCTGCGCCAGGTCGCGCAGCGCGGTGGCGAAGTCGCCATTGGCGAAGGCGGCATCCACTTGCGGACGCACGCTTTCCACCGCCTTGTGCAGCGCGCTTTCGGCGGCTTCCTGGAGCAGGGCCGGCTGCACCGTCCCCACGGGCTCGGTGTTCTTGCGCAGGATGTTGATGATGCGCTTGTTGGCCGCGGCCAGCGCCTCGGCCTGGGGCAGGGCGGCAAAGGTGCGCACCGCTTCCAGGCGGGCCAGGATATCGTCCAGGCGCTGCGGGCGCAGGCTCACCACGGCTTCGACCTCATGGGTGGTGTAGCCCTTGTCCTTCAGGTAGCCGCGCAGTCGGTCGTAGAGGAAATCGGCAATCGCGGCTTGCGCGGGCTTGACCGCGGCAATGCCGGCGAAGGCTTGCTGGGTGAGTTCCAGCAGCGCGTCGATCGACAGCGGCAGCGGGGTTTCGACCAGCATGCGCAGGATGCCCAGCGCGTGGCGGCGCAGCGCGAACGGGTCCTTCTCGCCGGTGGGCGACAGGCCGATGCCCCAGATGCCGACCAGCGTTTCCAGCTTGTCGGCCAGCGCCACGGCCAGGCTCACCGGGCTGCCCGGCAGGGCGTCGCCGGCAAAGCGCGGGCGGTAGTGCTCTGAGCAGGCCAGCGCCACGCTCTGCGCTTCGTCGTCGTGGCGCGCGTAGTACGTGCCCATGGTGCCTTGCAGTTCCGGGAATTCGCCCACCATGTCGGTCAGCAGGTCGGCCTTGGCGAGTTCGGCGCCGCGCATGGCGGCCGCCTTTTCCACGGCAATGCCGGCTGCGCCCAGCGCGTCGGCGATGTGGCCGGCGATCTGCTGCAGGCGCTGCACGCGGTCGAGCTGCGTGCCGATCTTGTTGTGATAGACCACGTTGGCCAGTTGGGGCACGCGCGAGGCAAGGGTCTTCTTGCGGTCCTGGTCGAAGAAGAACTTGGCGTCCGCCAGGCGCGGGCGCACCACGCGCTCGTTGCCGCTGATGATGGACTCCGGCGTATCGGTGGCCAGGTTGGAAACCACCAGGAAGCGGTTGCGCAGGTGGCCGGCGGCGTCGGTCAGCGCGAAGTACTTCTGGTTGGTCTGCATGGTCAGGATCAGGCATTCCTGCGGCACCTCGAGGAAGACCTCCTCGAAGTGGCAAGGATAGACCACCGGCCATTCCACCAGCGAGTTGACTTCGTCGAGCAGCGCATCGGGCATCACGACCTGGTCGGCGCCCGCCTGCTCGAGCAGCGCGGTGCGGATGCGTTCGCGGCGATCCGCGTAGCTGGCCAGCACGTGGCCTCGCGACGCCAGCACGGCGGCGTATTCGCCTGCATGCGCGATCTCGATCTCGCCGCTGGAGAGGAAGCGGTGGCCGCGCGTGGTTCGGCCAGCCTGCAGCCCCAGCACGCTGAGCGGCACCACCTCGGTGCCAAGCAGTGCGATTAAACCGTGCGCGGGGCGCACGAAATGCACCGTGCTGCCGTCCGGGCGCTGGTAGCTCATCACCTTGGGGATGGGCAGCTTGGCGATGGTGTCGTCCAGCGCTGCCTGCAGCCCGGCGCCCAGTTCGGCGCCGCGCGCGGTGTAGCGGTAGAAGAGGGCGTCGGCCTTGCCGTCGGAGGCGCGCTCCAGGGTTTGCCAGTCGATCGCCTCGACGCCTACCGATTTAGCCAGGGCGGCCAGTTTCTTGGCCAGCGGGGCGGTGGGCTGGCCGGTGGCGTCCAGCGCCACGGTCAGTGGCAGCACTTTCTCGCGCTGCTCGCGGTCGGGCGCGTTACGGCGCACTTTGGTGACCAGCGCAGCCAGCCGGCGCGGCGTGGCGAACGCGGTCACGGCGGCGCCGTCACCTACCAGGCCACGCTCGGAGAGGCCGGCGAAGAGGCCCTGCGCGAAGGCGTCGCCCAAGCGTGCCAGCGCCTTGGGCGGCAGCTCTTCGGTGAGCAGTTCGATCAGCAGCGTATCGTTCGAATCGGTCAGGAGTTGCGACATGAATCGTTTCCAACAAGTTGTGGCACGCGCTGCGCTTTAGCAGCGCGGTGCAATAGTAGGTTCTACGCCGGACAACAGCCACAGGCCGTTTTGCTGGCGGAATTGCAGCGTGGTTGCTACGCACTGCGTGTCTGCGCTGGTGCCATTGGTGCCGCTGCTTGCGCTGCTGCCACGGCCGCCGGGGGCGGGACGGGGCGCGAAGAAGCGGGCATCGAGGCGGCGCAGCCGCTTGTCGTAGCGGATCTCGTCGATGCGGCCGCTCACCCAGAAGTCGATCCTGGGCGGCAGCTGCGCGGCCGAGTAGTACGTCTTGATCTGCCTGCGCACCCGCCCGTTGACCGTCTCGGTCTCAATCCACGAGAGCGGGTAGCGGATCGCGCTTTCATAGGCGCGCAGGGGCACGCGGTGCCAGCCCAGGTCCTTGGAGCCCGAGAGATCGCACGAGAACGTGCGCACCAGCTGGGTCCATTGGTCCAGCGAGTTGTTCGGGCCGAAAGCGCCATGCCAGTGCCGGTCGATCGCCTGCTGCAGGGCCTGCGGATTGGCCTCGCACACATTGGACAGGTCGGCCGGCAGGTACAGCACCTGTGGGCTCGGCATCGGCGCGGTGGCCTGGGCGGCGCCATGCGCCCCCAAGGCCAGCAGTGCCAGGGCAGCGCCTCGGCATAGCGCGCTGCGCGCTGCGCGGGTCATGCGGTGGCCTCGCGCTCGCACATCGGGAAGCCGAGCGACTCGCGCGAGTCGTAGTAGGCCTGGGCCACCAGCCGCGACAGGTTGCGGATGCGGCCGATGTAGGCCGCGCGCTCGGTGACCGAGATCGCGCCGCGCGCATCCAGCAGGTTGAATGTGTGTGCGGCCTTGAGCAGTTGCTCGTAGGCCGGCAGCGCCAGGCGCTTGGCGACTTCGGCCGGTGCGTCCTGCTGCGTGGCTTCGGCGGCACCCATCAAGCGCTTGGCCTCGGACTCGTACTCGGCGAAGTGGCGGAACAGGATCTCGGTGTTGCTCTGCTCGAAGTTGTAGGTGGATTGCTCCACTTCGTTCTGGTGATAGACGTCGCCATAGGTCAGGCGGCGCGTCTTGCCGTTTTCTTCCCACTCGGTCCACACCAGGTCATAGATGTTCTCGACCTTCTGCAGGTACATCGCCAGGCGCTCGATGCCGTAGGTGATCTCGCCGGTAATGGGCTTGCAGTCGATGCCGCCAACCTGCTGGAAGTAGGTGAATTGAGTGACTTCCATGCCGTTGAGCCAGACTTCCCAGCCCAGGCCCCAGGCGCCGAGGGTGGGGTTCTCCCAGTCGTCTTCGACGAAGCGGATGTCGTTTTGCTTCAGGTCCAGGCCCAGCGCTTCCAGCGAGCCGAGGTACAGCTCCAGGATGTTCTCGGGTGCCGGCTTGAGCACCACCTGGTACTGGTAGTAGTGCTGCAGGCGGTTGGGGTTCTCGCCATAGCGCCCGTCCTTGGGGCGGCGCGACGGCTGCACATAGGCGGCTCGCCACGGTTCCGGGCCGATCGCGCGCAGGAAGGTGTGCACGTGCGAGGTGCCGGCGCCGACCTCCAGATCGATAGGTTGCAAGAGTGCACAACCCTGCCGGTCCCAGTAGGCCTGCAGGGTGAGGATCATTTGTTGGAAGGTCAGCATAGGCGAAGACTAGTAAGGGCCTGCACGCAGGCCAGCAAGCAAGGGCGGACGGCGTGGCGGCAAAGTTGCCGCGGCGCCTCACGAAGATCGTGCCAAACCCTGAATTCTATCGGTTTTTTTGCCGCCGCCAGCCATCGGCACGGCCCTTGCATGCGTCAGGGCGTCCAATCCCGCCCGCGGGGCTGGCATGTGGTGTCGGCGTTTTGCAACGAATCGGGTAAACACCGAAGGGTGCTAAAGGCCTGCCGGATACTGGTCGTTAGTGTTTTTGTATACAGTATTAGGCAGAGCTGTGCATAACAGCCGCAACCGTTTGAATCAATCCAGCTACGGGGACACCGGTCATGTCGCTACTTTCTCGCAAGCCTTATCTCGTCGCCATTGCAGTGATGATTGCCGCCGCCCTGGTCTCGGCCGTAGCGGCGTCGGCCTGACAACAGGCCTGGCGATGGGGCCGGCGCAGGCCGGCCCGGACTATCGTCAGCCCTGCCGGCGGCGGCGCCAGGCCGCCAGTGCCAGCACCAGCAGGCATGCCGCCAGCGCCGGTACATTGCCCCAACGCACGTAGGGGGTGAAACCCTGCGTGCCCTGCACATTGGCGGTGAGCGTGCCGACGGTGAAGGTCGGCAGTTGTCCCGCCACCACGCCGTCCGGCGTCACCACGGCCGTCATGCCGGTATTGGTCGAGCGCAGCATCGGCCGGCGCGTTTCCAGCGCGCGCATGCGCGAGATCTGCAGATGCTGGTCCAGCGCGATGGTGTCGCCGAACCAAGCCAGGTTGGTCACGTTGGCCAGGATATTGGCCGGCACCTTCTGGCTGCGCAGGGTCTCGGCGATTTCCTCGCCGAACAGATCCTCGTAGCAGATATTGGGCGCCACCAGGATGCCGCGCACGGGCAGCGGCGTCTGGTCCAGCCCGCCGCGGCGGAAATCCCCCAGCGGCATCTTCATCATGTCCACGAACCAATGGAAGCCGAAGGGAATGAACTCGCCGAACGGCACCAGGTGGTGCTTGTTGTAGCGGTACAGCCGTTCGGTCAATGGGCCCAGGCCAAAGACGCTGTTGGTGAAATCGACCGGCGAATCCGCGCCGGCGGCGCCGAACAGCACGGTGGTGCCGCTAGCCACGGTGAAGTCGCGCACCGCGATGGCGATGTCTACCGGCAGGTCCTGCAAGATCACCGGGAACGCCGTCTCCGGCGTCACGACCAGATCGGCCGGGGCGGCGGTGATCAGGTCACGATAAAGCTCGAGCGAGCGCTGCACGCCGACCGGCTCGAACTTGATGTCCTGCGCCACGTTGCCTTGCAGCAGCCGCACCGAAATGGGATTGCCGGCAGGTGTGGTCCAGGCGATCGGCACCAGCGCGGCGCCGGCCAGCGGCAACGCCACGGCGGCCGCCAGGGCGATCGCGCCGGCACGCATGCCATGCGGGTTGGCGTGCGCATCGCGACCACGGCCAAAGCCACGCGCGGCGGCCACCAGCAAGGCGGCCACGGTCGCGGCCAGCGCGCCGATGCCATAGACACCCACCAGCGGCGCGAAGCCGGCCAGCGGGCCATCGGTATGGGCGTAGCCGCTGGACAGCCACGGAAAGCCGGTGAAGACCACGCCGCGCAGCCATTCCGACAGCCCCCAGGCCGCCCCAAAGGCGAGTGGCGCGAGCAGTGCCAATGAGGTTGTCCGCGTACGGCGGGCAGTCAGCCAGTGCCACGTGGCGGCGGCCAGTGCCGGATAGAGTGAGAGGAAGGCGCCGAACAGCAGCACGGCAAGCATCGCCATCCACGCCGGCATCTCGCCATAGACGTGCATGCTGATATAGAGCCACCAGATGCCGGAGAGGAACCAGCCGAGGCCGAAGGCGTAGCCGGTGGCGGCCGCGCCACGGGTGCGCGGCGCATCGGCGACCAGTGCCACCAGCCCCGCCAGCGCCAGCAGTTGCAGCCACCACCAGGTGTGCGGCGCGTAGGCCTGGGTATGGGCCACGCCCAGCACGGCAGCCAGCAGCAGGCGGGGCAGGCTCACGCCGCGCGCGTCGTCGCGTCCGGCGCTGGCGGCGCCGGACCATGCCTGGACAACGCGCTTCATACGCCGTCCACGTCGGGCGGGGTGAGCGGGGCCTCGCGGCGCACCAGCATCAGGTGCGCCTGGCGGGCGTCGGCACGCAGGACTTCAAAGCGCATCGGCGGCAACACCACCACTTCGCCGCGATGCGGCACGTGACCCAGGTGGTTGCTCAGCAAGCCGCCCACGGTATCGACGTCGTGATCCGAGAATTGCGTGCCGAAGGTTTCGTTGAACTGCTCGATTTCGGTCAGTCCATGCACGCGCCAGCTGCCATCGGGCAACTGCACGATGTTGTCGTGGTCTTCGTCGAGGTCGAACTCATCCTCGATGTCGCCCACAATCTGCTCCAGCACGTCCTCGATGGTGACCAGGCCGGCGACGCCGCCGTACTCGTCCACCACCATGGCGATGTGGTTGCGGTTGATGCGAAAGTCGCGCAACAGGATATTGAGGCGCTTGGACTCGGGAATGAACACCGCCGGGCGCAAGGTCTCGCGCAGGTCGAACTCTTCATCGGTGTAATACCGCAAGAGGTCCTTGGCGAGCAGGATGCCGATGATGTTGTCGCGGCTGCCTTCATAGACCGGAAAGCGCGAGTGCGCTGTCTGCCGCATGAAGGGAATGAAGCTCTCCGGCGCGTCGGCGATATTGACGGTGTCCATCTGGCCACGGGGGACCATGATGTCGCGCGCGGTGAGTTCGGATACCTGGAACACGCCTTCGATCATGGAAAGCGAGTCGGCGTCGATCAGGTTGCGCGCATGCGCATCCTGGAGCACCTCAAGCAATTCGGCACGGGAGTCGGGCTCCGGAGAGATGAAATCCGAGAGCCGTTCGAGCAGGGATCGGGGACGGTCGGCTGACTTCGAACTGGGATAAGGGTCGTTCATGGCGCGACGAGCGCGGGGTGGATATCGGTTGAAGGATACACTAAAAGGGTTTGGGGGCTGTGATAGGGGAGGTTTGGCGGGGTTTGAAATGGCAACTGCGACGTGAAAATTGGCTTCAGCTGGTTTGACGTCAACTGCAACTGCTTAACTGCAACTGCGGTTTCACCACTCCTGCGGGGCGGCGACCTACTTTCTTGTCTTGCCAAGAAAGTAGGCAAAGAAGGCGCCCCATACGGCCTTGGCACACCTTCACGGCTCGCTTCGCATCGCGGCTGGGTGATTCCCGCCTTGGGGCGGGAATCACAGCTACACCTGTCTTCTAGTCTTTGATTTTGATGTTGCCGTCGGCCAGGTACGGATCCGGGTAGCCTAGGGCTTGCAGCGTTTCCGTCTCGATGGCTTCCATCTCTTCCGCTTCGCCATCTTCCTCGTGCTCGTAGCCCTGCGCATGCAGGACGCCGTGCACGATCAGGTGGGCGTAGTGCGCTTCAATCGACTTTTTCTGCTCGCGGGCTTCCTGCTCCACTACCGGGCAGCACAGGACGATGTCGCCGCTGACCGGGTCGGACTCGTGCTCGGCATAGGCGAAGGTCAGCACATTGGTCGCGTAGTCCTTGCCGCGGTAGCTGCGGTTCAGGCTGCGGCCTTCGTCCTCGCCCACGAAGCGGATGGTGAGCGTCGCATCGGCGTACAGCGCGGACTTGGCCCAGGTCTGGACCTTGCGCTGGGTCGGCAGGCCGCGCTGTCCCTTGATGCCTTCGCCATATTGCAGTGCCAGCTCCAGGGATGGCGGCGTGGCGGGTGTGCCGGTGGTGGTGACCGTAGGCGTGGCGGTCACGGCGACCGACAAGGCGTCGTGGTTGTCCGGACGCACCAGCAGGCCGGCTTGCTGGCGGTCGTCGGTGTGCTCGGCCAGCAGCGCGACGACGCCGTCGGCGGCTTGCGACAGGTCCACGGTGATGCTGCGGCCGTCAGGCAGTTGCACGCGCAGGGCGTGTGCCTGGGTCTTGCGCGCGCGGCCTTCGGCGTCGAACAGGATCAGGCTGGCGGGGGAGGAGGATTTTGCGTTCACGATTGGGCGTTTGATTAAGCGTCTCGATGTTGAGCGTGATATTCGTCGTAAGCATCGACGATGCGCGCCACCAGCGGGTGTCGCACCACGTCGGTGCTGGTAAAGCGGGTCATGGCCACGCCGCGCACTTCACGCAGCACGTGCTGGGCTTCCACCAGCCCGCTCTTCTGCCCGCGTGGCAGGTCGATCTGGGTGGTGTCGCCGGTGATGACCGCCTTGGAGCCAAAGCCGATCCGGGTCAGGAACATCTTCATCTGCTCGGGCGTGGTGTTCTGSGCCTCGTCSAGGATGATGAAGGCATGGTTCAGCGTGCGCCCGCGCATATAGGCCAGCGGCGCGACCTCGATCATCTGGCGCTCGAACATCTTCTGCGTGCGGTCGAAGCCGAGCAGGTCGTAGAGCGCGTCGTACAGCGGCCGCAGGTAAGGATCGATCTTCTGCGCCAGGTCGCCGGGCAGGAAGCCCAGGCGTTCGCCGGCTTCCACCGCCGGTCGCGTCAGCACGATGCGCTTGACCGAGTCGCGCTCGAGCGCGTCCACGGCGCAGGCCACCGCCAGGTAGGTCTTGCCGGTGCCGGCCGGGCCGATGCCCAGAGTCAGGTCGTGCGCCAGCACGTTGCGCAGGTAGTCGCGCTGCATGGGCGTGCGCCCGTGCAGGCCCGCGCGGCGCGTGTGCAGCACGGGGGATTCGTCATCGTCGCTCCCGGTATCCGCGCTCGCGCCGTCGGGCACGTAGCCGCCGTGCGCGGCGACCTGGCGTGCCTCGACCAGGCCGAGCTGCACGTCGTCGATCGACAGGGCGGTGCGGGCGTTGTTGTAGAAGCGCTCAAGGGCCGCCGCGGCGTCGCGGGCGTAGGCGCCGCGCACGGTCATGCGATGGCCGCGGCGCTGGATGGTGACGTCGAGCGCCTGCTCGATCTGGCGCAGGTTCTCGTCAAGCGGCCCGCACAGGTTCTGCAGGCGGGCGTTGTCGTCCTTGGGGGCGACGAATTCGGCTGAAGGGATTTTCATCTGGGTACGAGTGGCTGCATCAGGCTGCATCAGGCGTGGGTTACTGGCGCACGACGATTTCGCCGCGCAGCGAATGCGGGAAGGCTTCGGTAATGGCCACATCCACCATTTCGCCGACCATKCGGTCGCGCCTGGCCTGGAGCACGCCGGGCAGTGCGAAGTTCACCACGCGGTTGTTCTCGGTGCGGCCGTGCAGCTCGGTCGGATCCTTGCGTGCCGGGCCTTCCACCAGGATGCGCTGCACCGAGCCGACCATGCCTTTGCTGATGCGCTGCACGTTTTCCTCGATGGTGGCCTGCAGATGCTGCAGGCGCCGCAGCTTGACCTCGTGCGGCGTGTCATCGGCCAGGTTGGCCGCCGGCGTGCCGGGGCGCGGGCTGAAGATAAACGAGAACGAAGTGTCGTAGCCGATCTCCTCGATCATCGCCATCAGCTTGTTGAAGTCCGCCTCGGTCTYGCCGGGGAAGCCGATGATGAAGTCGGATGACAGCGACATGTCCGGGCGCAGCGCGCGCAACTTGCGGATGATGCTCTTGTATTCCAGCACGCTGTAGCCGCGCTTCATCGCCATCAGGATGCGGTCGGAGGCGTGCTGCACCGGCAGGTGCAGGTGGTTGACCAGCTTCGGGCAGCGCTCGTACATCTCGATCAGGCGCGGCGTGAACTCCTTCGGGTGGCTGGTGGTGTAGCGGATGCGCTCGATGCCGGGGATCTCGGCCACGTATTCGATCAGCAGCGCGAAGTCGGCGATCTCGCTGGTGCCGCCCATGGCGCCGCGATACGCGTTGACGTTCTGGCCCAGCAACGTGACTTCGCGCACGCCTTGCCCGGCCAGCCCGGCGACTTCCGCCAGTACGTCCTCGAACGGGCGGGAGACTTCCTCGCCACGGGTGTAGGGCACCACGCAGTAGCTGCAGTACTTGGAGCAGCCTTCCATGATGGAGACAAAGGCGCTCGGGCCTTCCACGCGTGCCGGCGGCAGGTGGTCGAATTTTTCGATTTCGGGAAAGGAAATGTCCACCTGCGAGTGGCCGGTCTGCTGGCGGCGGTTGATCATGTCAGGCAGGCGGTGCAGCGTCTGCGGGCCGAACACCASGTCGACATAGGGCGCGCGCTTGACGATGGCGGCGCCTTCCTGGCTCGCCACGCAGCCGCCCACGCCGATCACCAGGTCCGGCTTGACGGCCTTGAGCGCCTTCAGGCGGCCCAGTTCGGAGAACACCTTCTCTTGCGCCTTCTCGCGCACGGAGCAGGTGTTGAAGAGGATGACGTCCGCTTCTTCCAGCGTGTCTGTCTTCTCCATGCCCTGGGTGGCGTGGAGCATATCGACCATCTTGTCCGAGTCGTACTCGTTCATCTGACAGCCGTAGGTTTTGACGAAGACTTTTTTCATGGTGCCGATCTCAGTGGTTGACCTGGGGGCATCAGGGTTTTATGGGGACGAAAGACATCCGGGCCTCGGCGCGTCGCCGCGCCCCGGACTACGACTATTGCGCTGCTTTTTGTTCCTGCTCGGTCAGCACCCAGGCCGTCAGCAACTGGCCGTAGAGGTCGAGCTTGAACCGCACCGGCAGTTTTTGGCCGGCCACCGCCCCGATGGGCAGCAACTGGTTGTCCGTGCCGAACAGCCGCAGGCCCGGCGCCACGCCAACGGTCTTGCCGTCCAGCGTGGCCGACTGCGGCGCGCTGGGCGACTGCGCGGCGAGCACCAGCTTGGCCTTGGCCGCGTCCGCGGGGATCACGCGCAACGCCTGCTGCGCATACGCCGTTGCCGGTAGCAGCGCGGCGGGCAAAACAAGCGATGCAGCTAGCAAGGTGGCCCGGACCAAAGCGAAAAGGGCAGGGCGCGCGGCACGGTTGGCTGGCATGGAGGCTCCGGCAGAAACGGTTCGGAAAACGATAGCGGAATACGAAAGCGATTCGGGTCTTCTCCCCGGCGGCGCGGGCCGGGCAACCCTATATTCTACCCGGTCGCCTGCCGGCCACGCGGCGCTAGAACAGCCCGGATGCTTCCTGCAGCACACGCTGCTTGGAGACCGTGCCCATCAGCTCGCGCCCGGCCGTGTCGCGGATCAGCGGGATCCGGTTGAGCGCGTGATGGGTGAACAGCCGCAGCGCGTCGGGCAGCCGCGACTCCGGCGTCAGGGTGGGGAAATCGCGTTCGCACAGTGCTAGCAGACCCGCGTGCGGCCGCTCGCGCAGTGCACGTTGCACCGCATGGATCGACAGCGCGCCCAGCAGGCAGCCATCCGGCCCAACCATATAAAGATAGCGCGTGCCGGTCTCGGCGAACTTGTCGCTGGCCTGCTCCAGCGTGGCCTCGGGGCCGATGACGGTGTCGGTGGTGTCGCACAGCCCGGCCAGCGTCAGCGCCCGCGCGCGTTCCGCGGCGGCGGATGCCTGGGTGCGCTCTGCCACCACGCTGTACAAGGACAAGGTCTGGCAACGCGATGCGGTGTAGTAGGCCGCCGCCGCGCCGATCATGCCCGGCAGCAGCAGCGCCGGGGCCAGCGTCATCTCGAACACCATCAGTACCGACATCAGCGGCGCCTGGCTGGTGGCGGCCAGGAAGGCGGCCATGCCCACCAGCGGCAGCAGCGGCGCGCCGCTGCCGCCCGGCACGGCGGGTGCCAGCAGCTGCCCGAGCGCCGCGCCGACGAACAGCGAAGGCGTGAACACGCCGCCCACCGCGCCCGAGCCCATGCTGAGCACGGTGGCCAGCAGCTTGGCCAGCAACACCGCCGCCAGCGATACGCTCAAGGGGTGCGCCTGCAAGATCGACTGGATGGTGTAGTAGCCGTTGCCGACCACCTCGGGCACCCAGATCGCCAATACGCCCACCATCGCACCGCCCAGCGCCAGGCGCGGCACCAGGCCGCCCGGCACCCGGGCAAAGGCACCCTTGGCCAGGCTGGAGGCGCGCATGAAGAGGGCGCCGGACACGCCGGCCAGCACGCCGAGCAAGACCGCCGCCAGCAGCATGGGCGGATGCAGCAGGTCGGCGGGCACGGTCAGGCCGGGATAGAGCGGCTGCAGGCCGCCATGTAACTGGCTGACCACGGTGCCCGCCACGGAAGCCAGGAACAGCGGCATCAGGCGCTGCACTGCCACTGCGCCGAAGACCACCTCGGCCACGAAGACCGCCGCCGATAGCGGCGTGTGGTACACCGAGGCCAGCCCGGCGGCTGCCGCGCAAGCCGTGAGCATGCGCCGCAGGTTGGTGTCGCCATCCGGCCCGCTGCCGCCGCGCGCGGACGGAAACACCGATCCGCACAGGGCCGCGAGCTGGATCATCGCGCCTTCCTTGCCCACCGAGCTGCCGGTGACGATGGAGCAGAACGAAGACAGCGCACGCAGCAAGGTGATGCGCACCGGCAGGCGCCCGGTGCCGCTGGCAACCGCCTCCATATAGTCGGAGACGCCTGGCTGCGCGGCGTTGAGCTTGGCTGCCGCCGTCAGCAGCAAGCCCGCGATCACGCCGCCAAGCGTCGGGATCGCCACCCGCCAGATCAGGGCGAGGCCCGCGAATACCGTGACGATATCGGCATGCGTGCCAAACATCACATAGCCGCTAGCGTCCAGCGCCTCCTTGAACAGGGTGGTGACGATGGCCGCGGCAATCCCTACCGGGATGGCAGTAAAGAGGGTGACTTCCTGGTCTTCGATGAACCTGAACCGCATCGTGTCGGCATCCGGGGGCTGGGATGGGCTGGGCCGGGCTGGCGCGCGCCCGCGCGGTGCGTGGGCTCACCCAGGCAGGGGGCCAGGCGGGGGATGGCCGCCATCATAGCGCAGCGGCGCGCGCGTCCTCGGGGCGCAGCGCGCGCGCGAAAGCGCCAGGCTGGTACACTAGCGGTCTTTCCTCCTAAAGAAGCGGGGGCAGTCGCCTCGCTTCGCCGGTCGGTATTTCCGGTTTTCGGTTTTCTCACTCACGTCGCCCCCGCGATTGGCGCACCACATGCGCAAAGGGCGGCCGAAGCGTCAATTCATGTCTTTTTCCGAACTTGGCTTGTCCGACAAGCTTATGCGTGCCGTGGCCGAACAGGGCTATACCACGCCGACTCCGATTCAAGCGCAGGCGATTCCCGCCATCCTGAAAGGGGGCGACCTGCTTGCCGGCGCGCAGACCGGCACCGGCAAGACGGCCGGCTTCACGCTGCCGCTGCTGCAACTGCTGTCCGAATCCTCGGCCGGCCGCGAACCCGCGCGTGGACAGCGCCTGCCGGTGCGCGCACTGGTCCTGACCCCGACCCGCGAACTGGCGGCGCAGGTGGAAGAAAGCGTCCGTAACTACGGCAAGTACCTCAAGCTGCGCTCCATGGTGATGTTCGGCGGCGTGGGTATCAACCCGCAGATCGAACAGCTCAAGCGCGGTGTCGATATCGTGGTGGCCACGCCCGGCCGCCTGCTCGATCACCTGTCCCAGCGCACCATCGACCTGTCGCACGTGGAAATGCTCGTGCTGGACGAAGCCGACCGCATGCTCGACATGGGCTTCATCCACGACATCCGCAAGATCCTCAACGTCTTGCCGCCGAAGCGGCAGAACCTGCTGTTCTCGGCCACCTTCTCCGACGAGATCCGCGGCCTGGCCGACCGCCTGCTGGATAACCCCGCCTCCATCGAAGTGGCGCGCCGCAATACCACGGCCGAAACCGTGGCGCAGCGCGTCTACCCGGTGGACCGCGAGCGCAAGCGCGAACTGCTGGCCCACCTGGTGCGCGAGAACGACTGGCACCAGGTGCTGGTGTTCACCCGCACCAAGCATGGCGCCAACCGCCTGGCCGAGCAGCTCGACAAGGACGGCCTGTCGGCATTGGCGATCCACGGCAACAAGAGCCAGTCGGCCCGCACGCGCGCGCTGACCGAGTTCAAGGCCGGCACGCTGCGCCTGCTGGTGGCGACCGATATCGCCGCGCGCGGCATCGACATCGACCAACTGCCCCACGTGGTCAACTACGACCTCCCCAACGTGCCCGAAGACTACGTGCACCGTATCGGCCGTACCGGCCGCGCCGGCGCCGAGGGCGAGGCAATCTCGCTGGTCTGCGTGGATGAAATCTCGCTGATGCGCGATATCGAGCGGCTGATCAAGCGCCAGATCGAGCAAACCATCTTGCCGGGCTTCGAGGTCGATCCGAGCATTCCGGCCGAGCCGATCCAGAAGGGCCGGCAGGCACGCGGCCAGGGCCAGGGCCAGGGCAATGGTGGTGGCCGTGGCCGCGGCCAGGCACCCGCCGGCGGCCAGCCGCGCGGCCGCGCACCGGCAGCGGACGCTGCCGAGCGCCAGCAA
>NZ_JBFTOQ010000040.1:0-63920 GCF_056398045.1 Cupriavidus sp. 05L411
GCCGTACGCGGCGGCTTTGTGCCCTTCATGCCTGTCTTCAGCCTGACCAAGATCGACTCGAACTTCAATGCTTCGCAGCTGATCGGCCAGACCCAGAACGTTGTGAACATGAACGGCAACAACACGGCCTTTGCCGACGACATCAAGTCCCACGTGACGTCGACCCAGAACGCCAGCAACAACATCTATTGAATGGTCCCGGCACCGGCCTTTTCCAGCAATCAAGTCAAGTGAAGACTAGGAGAACCATCATGTCATCCATCATCGTGCGCGACCTCGCCCTGAACCAAGACCTCGACAGCAAGTCCCTGGCCGCGGTGCGCGGCGGCAATTCCTGGTTGCAAGGACTGGGCCCGGTGGCCAACGTCAATGTCAACGTCAACCAGAACATCGCCCAGCTGCAGAGCATCAACGTGAACACGCTCAACAACGTCGGCGTGATCGGTTCCGGCTTCGGCCCGCTGAGCATCGACGTCAACCCGTCGCAGTGGGCCGCCACCCACGCCGCGGTCTGAGCGAGATGCGCCCCACCCCGTGGAGACCCAAGGGTTTCCACGGCTATTGCGCACGAGCTGGCACTGCCCCGGAGGTAAAACCCGTGGCCTATACTGATCTGGCTGGGCTTGCCGCATCGCGCGCACCCACCCGGCGAACCCCGGCCGAGCCGGCCTTCGCCACCCTGCAGGAGGAAGTCATGGCCGTCATCGTCATCAAGGATTTGCCGGACAGCGTGGATCTCGACAGAGAAGCCATGGTGGCAATCACAGGCGGCGCGAGAACGCGCGCCGGTCATGCATGGACGTCGCGCAAGCTCGGGGGAGCCTTGCGCGTCATCAGCTATCCGGAGGGCTTTCCAGGCCAACCGCTGGCAGGCACGCAGTCGCGGCCGGCCGGGGACATCAAGCGCAAGTAAGTCGAATCAGAAGCGCAAGGCAGCGATATTCTGCCCTCCGCGCCCGTTGCCCTGTCGGCAACGGGCGTCAGTGTTTTTGGGGGATGGGCTTTGGGAGCGTTGGCGATTACTTTGCCGGTTAATTTGCCGGTTACTTTGCCAATTAACGAGCCGCGTTGCGCTCGATCCAGGCGGCGTAGGTCGCCAGGTATTTGCCCAGGAAGCCGCGGGTGGACTCGCTGGCGATGCCGCCCTGCTCGTCGAAGAGCTTGTCAACGCCGCTGATGTAGGCTTCCGGTTGCTGAAGGACCGGGATATTGAGGAACACTAGCGACTGGCGCAGGTGGTGGTTGGCGCCAAAGCCGCCGACGGCGCCGGGCGAGGCGCTGATGACGCCGCCGGGCTTGCCGTCCCAGGCGCTCTGGCCGTAGGGGCGCGAGCCGACGTCGATGGCGTTCTTGAGCGCGGCCGGCACCGAGCGGTTGTGCTCGGGTGTCACGAAGAGCACGGCGTCGGCGCGCCGGATGCGGTCACGAAAGGCGACCCATGGCGCGGGCGGGCTGGCGTCGTCGTCCTGGTTGTACAGCGGCAACTGGCCGATTTCGACGATGTCGAGCTTGAGCCCGGCCGGCGCCATCGCGGCGAGCGCGAGTGCCAGCTTGCGGTTGAAGGAGTCCTTGCGCAGGCTGCCTACCAATACGGCTACATCACGTGGAGTACTCATCGCGATTCCTTTCTCGTTCACAGCACTATGGGTGGGCGGAGCCGGCGCTCGCGCGCCGCATTGCTGCGCCGCGGGGACCGGTCCAAGCGTCACTCTAATCCATTTGCGCGAAAGGAACCGCCAGTCGCCAGCTTACAGCGCCGCCAGCGGATGCTCACCGTGCGCCCAGGGGCTGTCGAAAAACGCGTGCACGCGCTCGCGGGTGACCTCATCGAGACGCGCGGGCTGCCACTTCGGCGCATGGTCCTTGTCGACCGCCAGCGCGCGAATGCCTTCGACGCCGTCGCCATGGCGGAACACGTAGTACATCATATCCAGCTCCATGCGCAGCTCGTCGTTCAGCGCCATGGCGCGGGCGCGGCGGATCTGCTCCAGCGTGACGTTGAGCATCAGCGGCGAGCGCGCGCGCAGCATGGCAGCCGTCTGTGCGGCCCAGTCGGAGCCGGCATCGCTCACCGCTGCCACGATCCCGGTCACCGAGGCGCCGGCAAACAGGCCATCGATCTCTTCCTGCAGCTTGGCCAGCTGGCTTTCGCCCGGCGGGCAAGCGGCGCGGTGCGCCGCGGTGGCCTCGTCGATGCAAGCGAGCACGGCGTCGCCATTGGCAAACTGACGCGCGCGCAGCACCTCCACCAGTTCCGCCATGGCATTGCCCGGCAGGTAGGCATCCGCCAGGCCTGCGTACAGCGCGTCGGCAGCATGAATCATGGCGCCCGTCAGGCCCAGGTATTCACCCAGGCGGCCGGGCGTGCGCGACAGGAACCAGCCGCCGCCCACGTCCGGGAACAAGCCGATATTGGTCTCCGGCATTGCCATCTTGGTCCGCTCGGTCACCAGACGGCGGCGTGCGCCTTGCGAGATACCCATGCCGCCGCCCATGACCACGCCGTCCATCAGCGCGATGTAAGGCTTGGCGTAGGTATGGATCAAGTGATTGAGCGCGTATTCCTCGACGAAGAACTGATCGAGCGCCGGATCGCCGGCGAGCGCGGCCTTGTGGAAGAAGCGGATGTCGCCTCCGGCGCAAAAAGCCTTGCCGCCCGCGCCGGCGATGACTACGGCCGCCACTTCGGGCGCCACCGCCCATGCGTTGAGCGCCTGGGTGATGGCGCGAATCATCTCGAGCGACAGTGCGTTGAGCGCCTGGGGCCGGTTCAGCGTCAGGTAGCCGATGCCACCCCGGATCTCGCTTGTGACCAAGTCAGTCATGTCTCTTTTCTCCGCAAATGCGACCCGCAACTTTACACCAGCCAAGCCGCGCGCCGCACCCCCTGTGCGGCGTCCGAGACACTACGTTCAGGCCACCCGAAATGCCGACATCAGCCCGGTAAGCCGCTGCGCCTGGTCCTCCAGCGAAGCCGCTGCCGCGGCGGCCTGCTCGACCAGCGCGGCGTTCTGCTGGGTCATGCCGTCCATCTGCGCCACCGCCTGGTTGACCTGCTCGATGCCGCGCGACTGCTCATCGGATGCCGAACTAATGCCGCCCATGATGCCGCTCACGCGGCGCACCGCACTCACCATTTCCTGCATCACCTGCCCCGCTTGCTCGACCATCTCGCCGCCGGCGCGCACGCGCGACACAGAGTCGCCGATCAGCGTGCGAATCTCCTTGGACGCGCCCGCGCAGCGCTGCGAGAGATCGCGCACGTCGCCCGCGACCACCGCAAAGCCTCGTCCGTGCTCGCCGGCCCGCGCGGCTTCCACCGCCGCGTTGAGGGCGAGGATATTGGTCTGGAATGCGATCTTCTCGATCACATCGATGATGTCGACGATCTTGTTGGCGCTGGCGTCGATCGCCTGCATGGTGCTGGCTACGCGCGCCACCGCGTCGCTGCCACGTTCCGCCAGGCCAGTGGCGCTGCTGGCCAGGTCATTGGCCTCGCGCGCGCTATCCGCGTTCTGGCGCACCGTGCCCGTGAGCTCCTCCATGCTGGACGCCGTTTCCTCGAGCGACGCGGCCTGCTGCTCCGTGCGTTGCGACAAGTCGCTGTTGCCGCTGGCAATCTGCTTGCTGGCGGCGGCAATGGAATCGGCCCCGCCACGCACGTCGCTCACCATCGCGGCCAGGCTCTCTTGCATGCGCCCGAGCATGGCGAGCATGCGGCCAGTCTCGCTGCGCTCCGCCTCGGCGCCGGAGCCGGAGCCGGAGCCGGCGCCATCCGCCTTCGCGCCAAGATCGCCGGCGGCGATGCGCTCGAAGCGGGCGATGGCTGTGTCGAGCGGACCCACGATGGAACGCCGCAGGCGCCAGGCCACCACCGTGCTGAAGCACAAGCCAAACACCAACACGCCGATCGAAAGCGAGCGCAGCGTGGTGTAGCGCTCCTGCGACCCGTGATAGACCTCCAGCGCGCCGGCGAGCTGCAGCTTGCCCAACTCGGTATTGACGGCCGTGAAAGCGATATCGAGCTTGGGAATGGTTTCCAGCACGGCGCGCATCACCGCCTCGCGGTCGCCTTGCTTGAGCGCGGCGATCATCGGCGACACACCTTGCGTGAACAACGCCTCGCGCTTGGCGGCGACGTCCTCGGCCGCGCGGGCCTCTTGCGCCGAACGCGGCAGCGCCAGATAGGCCTTCCAGGCCGTATCGGACTGGCGCGCAAACCCCTCGGCGGTATCGGCGCGCGCGCGGGCGTCTGCGGGATCGGCGGCGAAGGTGGCCTGGTCGAGCAAGACCCGCACGAGCAACTGGTTGGAACGCGCCTCGGCCAGGTTGACCGCGGCGGAGAGCTGATGCTGGTAGATCTGCCGCGTGGCGTCATTGCTGCGCGACATGCCAAGCCAGCCTACGGCACCGACAATCATCAACAGTGCATTGGTGACGATAGTCAGAATCCACAATCTTGTACCGATCGTAGTGTTGCGAAACATGAGGGCTCCCCGTTGGTTTTAGCGCTGATGCGGCTCCATTTTTGGCCGCCCCGCTATAACGGCGCCCCTCACCGCTCCTTGACCCCGCGCCTGCGGATATTCAGTCATGCAAAATAGTCAGGAATGCGAATGTGCGCAGGAAGCACCCTTGGGTGCGCTAGCGTACGCATTTGGCAACACCGCACGACCGTATAGAGGATCGCCTCCAGACAAAACCGACAGAATCGGGCGACACTTTGCGCATGACAGCGTCAACAATCGATCCCGGCCTGATCCTGCTAGCATTCGCGCCAGTCTTCCTGCTGACCATCGGCGCGGAGGCCTGGTACTGGGCGCACCGCAACCCCGCCATCTACAGCCTGCGCGATACCGCGTCCAACGCCGCGCTGGCGCTGATGCACCAGGCGTCGGACGCGTTCTTCCTGTGGCTGATGGTGCGCACGGTCTACACGTGGAGCTACCAGCATGGCCTGAAGGCGATGCCGCAGACGGCCTGGTCGTTCCTGCTGTTGCTGCTGCTGCAGGATTTCCTCTACTACTGGTTTCATCGCGCCAGCCATCGGGTGCGCTGGATGTGGGCTTCGCACGTCACCCATCATTCCTCGGAGGGCATGAACTTCTCGACGGCGTTCCGTCAGAGTCTGACGTATCCGCTCTCGGGCATGTGGCTATTCTGGATTCCGCTGGCGCTGATCGGCTTCACGCCCGACTGGGTAATCCTGGCGGTGGGGTTGAACCTGGCCTTCCAGTTTTTCGTGCACACCCGGCTGGGCGGCCGCTGGCACCGGCTTGAATGGCTGTTCAATACGCCGTCAGTACACCGGGTGCACCATGCGCGCAACCCGCAGTACATCGACCGCAACTATGCGGGCGTGCTGACCGTGTGGGACCGCATGTTCAGCTCCTTCGTGCCTGAAGAGGCGCCGCCCGAATACGGCATTACGCGTCGCATCGCCAGCCATAACCCGATCACTCTCACCTTCCATGAATGGCGCGACATGTTCGCCGACGCGCGGCGTCATCGCGACCTGCGGCACCTCTGGAAACCGCCCGAGTGGCGTCATCCGCGCGAATTATTGGCGGCCGGGGACACCACGCCGCTGGCCGGCACCGCATTTGGGACGGATCGCAGCCGGGACGCTTGATGGCTGAATAGGCCGAATAGGCTGGATAGCCGAAGGCGCCAGGAAAAACGGGCAACAAAAAACCGCGCACAAGGCGCGGTTTTTTGCTGGCAAAGTAGCCTGGGACGAAAACGCTTACACGGATTCGCGCGAAGCACGCTTACGCTCGTGCTCCTTCAGGTGACGCTTGCGCAGGCGGATGCTCTTCGGCGTGATTTCCACCAGTTCGTCGTCGGAGATGAACTCCACGGCGTATTCCAGCGACATCTGGATCGGCGTGACCAGGCGCACGGCTTCGTCGGTACCCGAGGCGCGCACGTTGGTCAGCTGCTTGCCCTTGATCGGGTTCACAACCAGATCGTTGTCGCGGCTGTGGATGCCGATGATCATGCCTTCGTACAGTGCATCGCCCGGCTTGACGAACATGCGGCCGCGATCCTGCAGCTTCCACAGCGCGTAGGCCACGGCATCGCCGTCGTCCTGCGAGATCAGCACGCCGTTGTGGCGTTCACCCAGGCCGCCTTCGCGCAGGGGCGCGTAGTCGTCGAAGATGTGGCTGATCAGGCCGGTGCCGCGGGTTAGCGTCAGGAACTCGCCCTGGAAGCCGATCAGGCCACGGGCCGGAACGCGGTACTCGAGGCGGGTGCGGCCCTTGCCGTCGGACGCCATGTCGAGCAGTTCGCCCTTGCGGCGGCCCAGCTCCTCCATCACGCTGCCCTGGTGGCCGTCTTCGACGTCCACGGTCAGCAGTTCGTACGGCTCGTGCTTGACGCCGTCGATTTCCTTGAACACCACGCGCGGGCGCGACACGGCCAGTTCGTAGCCTTCGCGGCGCATGTTTTCCAGCAGGATGGTCAGGTGCAGCTCGCCGCGGCCCGACACTTCGAAGATGGTGTCGTCGCCGGTCTCGGCCACGCGCAGCGCCACGTTCGACTTCAGTTCGCGGTCCAGGCGTTCGCGCAGCTGGCGGCTGGTCACGAACTTGCCTTCACGGCCGGCCAGCGGCGACGTGTTGACGCAGAAGTTCATGGTCAGCGTGGGCTCGTCCACCTTCAGCATCGGCAGCGCGTCTTGCGCGTCCGGTGCGCACACGGTGCAACCAATGCCCAGCTCTTCGATGCCGTTGATCAGCACGATGTCGCCGGCTTCGGCTTCCGCCACGATTTCGCGCTCCAGGCCCTGGAACTTCAGCACCTGGTTGATACGACCCTTGATGGGGTTGCCTTCCGGGCCGAACTTGACCACCACGTCTTGCAGCGAACGGGCGCGGCCACGCGAAATGCGGCCTACACCGATCTTGCCGACATAGCTGTTGTAATCGAGCGAGATGATCTGCAACTGCAGCGGACCGTCCGGGTTATCGTCACGGACCGGCACCTTGGCCAGCACGGTCTCGAACAGCGGCTTCATGTCGCCTTCGCGCACATCGTCGGTCAGGCCGGCGTAGCCGTTCAGGCCGGATGCGTAGATCACCGGGAAATCGAGCTGCTCATCGGTGGCGCCCAGCTTGTCGAACAGGTCGAACGTCTGGTTGATCACCCATTCCGGACGCGCGCCCGGACGGTCGACCTTGTTGATCACCACGATCGGCTTCAGGCCCAGCGCCAGCGCCTTGCGCGTGACGAAACGGGTCTGCGGCATCGGGCCTTCGACAGCGTCAACCAGCAGCAGCACGCCGTCAACCATCGACAGCACGCGCTCCACTTCACCGCCGAAGTCGGCGTGGCCAGGGGTATCGACGATATTGATGTGGGTGCCGTTGTATTCGACAGCACAGTTCTTCGCGAGGATGGTGATCCCGCGTTCCTTTTCAATGTCGTTCGAGTCCATCACGCGCTCGACCATTTGCTGGTTGTCGCGGAAGGTGCCTGCCTGGCGCAGGAGTTGGTCGACCAGAGTGGTCTTGCCATGATCGACGTGAGCGATGATGGCGATATTGCGGATGGCGCGGGTCATTGCAGCGTCTCGCTTTGGGGCTGAGCATCAAAAGATAACCCGAAATTATAGCATGCTGCGGCGCAAAACCCGAGGACGACGTTGGGAAGCTTCCCAAGCTATCATCCCGCCACAAACCCAATTATTGCGATATCCGCAATAGCAAATTGACGTCCTTGCGGATCCGCGAACGTGAACATATAGTTGCCACGGCAAACATTGCACCGACAAGCACCGAGCCGAGATGTCCGAGCAGAGCCAGCCCATTTCCGACGACGCCTTCCCGTTCGACCCGGCCGAGTACCGCATGGGCGAAAGCATCGGCTATCTCATGGCACGCGCCAAGAGCGTGCTGTCGCACGGCGTGGAGCAGGAGGTCGATGGCCTGGACATCACGCACGCCCAGGCCACCTGCCTGATGATGCTGGCCGCCGGCCGTGGCAGCACGGTGACTGACCTTGGCCGGGAGCTCAATTGCGATATGGGTTCGGTCACGCGCCTGCTCAGCCGCCTGGAAAAGCGCGGCCTGATCGAGCGTCAGCGCAGCGATGCCGACCGGCGTGTGGTCGACCTGTCGATCACGCCCGCCGGCCAGATCCTCGTGAACCAGCTGCCCCAGATCTATTGCCGCGTGCTGAACCGGCATTTCCGCGGCTTCTCCGATGCCGAACTACAGACCTTCCGCTCGATGCTGCACCGGATCATCGGTAACAACAGCGGGTAGCGGCCAGGCTTGGCGGCCAGTGACGCCAGCGGCGCAACGATCTCTCGAATACAAGAACAAACACTAACGCTCTATCGCAGGGCACCCAGATGAACCAAGCTCTCTCTTCTTTTTCCGCTTTGTCGCCGCGCGCGCGCGCGGCGGGCCGCCGGACCGGCACGCTGGTGCTGACCGCGCTGGCGGCCGCGGTGCTGGCGGGCTGCGCCGCGTTCGGCAACTCGCACAGCACGCAGACCGTTACCGCGCCGGCCTCGCTCGCCAGCGCCCAGGCCCTGCCCTCGCAGCATGGCCAGTGGCCTTCGCTTGACTGGGTCGACCAGTTCAAGGACCCGCAACTGCGCGCCCTGGTCGACGAGGCGGTAAAGGACAGCCCCAACCTGCAAGCCGCTTTCGCGCGTGTGGAAGCCTCCCGCGCGATGGCGGACGCCACGCGCAGCGCGCTGTACCCGCACGTCGACTTTGACGGCAGCCTGGTACGCCAGCGCTTCTCGCAAACGGACCTGTTCGAAGGCACGCCGCTGGCCGGCTCGTGGCAGAACCAGTCACGCCTGCAGGCCGGGCTCTCCTATGATTTCGACTTCTGGGGCAAGAACCGCAAGGCGCTCGAAGCCGCGCTGTCCGACGACCGCGCCGCCGAGGCCGAAAGCCAGGCTTCGCGCCTGATTCTGACCACGTCGGTCGCCCGCACCTACGCCCACCTGGCCGCCTTGTACGCGCAACGCGACGTGGCCGAGCGCGCGATCGCCCAGCGCCGCGGCCTGAGCGACCTGTCACGCGACCGGCTCAACGCCGGTCTGGACACCCAGGTCGAAACCACGCAGGCGCGCGGCACGGTGGCATCGGCACAGACCGACCTGCTGCGCGTGGATGAAGACATCCAGCTAGCGCGCAACCAGCTCGCCGCGCTGCTGGGCAAGGGCCCGGATCGCGGCCTGGCGATCCAGCGCCCGACCATCCTGGCGCAAGGCACGCCGCTGCTGCCGGACAACCTCACCATCGACCTGCTGGGCCGCCGCCCGGACCTGGTTGCCGCACGCTGGCGCGTGGAGGCCACCAGCAAGGATATTGAGGTGGCGCGCACGGAATTCCTGCCGGCCGTCACCTTGTCCGCTTTTGCCGGCGTTGCGTCGCTGGACCCATCCAACCTGCTGATGGGCATCAGCCGGACCTTTGGCATCGGTCCGGCGGTCCGCCTGCCGATCTTCGAGGGCGGCAAGCTGCGCGCCAACCTGAAGGGCAAGTACGCGCAATACGACCTCGCCGTGGCCAACTACAACCAGGCGCTGGTCGATGCGCTGCGCGAAACCGCCGACACGGTGGCCAGCATCCGCAGCGTGGACACGCAGATCACGGCCCAGCGCGAGGCGCTGGCTCTCGCCGAGCGTGCCTACTCACTGTCCACCATCCGCTACAAGGCCGGGCTAGGCACCCAGCTCACGGTGCTCAATGCCGAAAGCAACGTGCTGCAGCAACGCCGCCTTGCCACCGACCTGCAGGCGCGCCGCCTGGACCTGCAGATGGGCCTGATGAAGGCGCTCGGCGGGGGTTACCAGGAGCAAGCCGAAGGCGCCGGGACGGATGCGCAGAAGCCAGCCGAGGCACGCGGCTAAACGGTTAGGTGGCTACGGCCAAGCAGCCGGAAGAACAACGAGCAGTACCGACAGCATTCTTAAAAGACGATCATGAGCGATAACAAGCAAGCGGCCCAGACCCCCGCCTCCCCGGCGGCTCCCGTCAACAACAACGGCAAGCGCAAGCGCCTGCTGCTCTCGCTGACCGCCGCGGTAGTGGTGGCCGGCGTGGCCTACGGCATCTACTGGGGCATGTACGCGCGCCACTTCGAGAGCACCGACGACGCGTATGTCGCGGGCAACGTGGTGCAGGTCACGCCACTGGTCGGCGGCACCGTGATTTCGATCGCGGCCGACGACACGCAGCTGGTCACCGCGGGCCAGCCCCTGATCCAGCTCGACCGCGCCGACTCGCAGGTCGCCATGGAGCAAGCCGAAGCGCAACTGGCGCAAGCCGTGCGTGAAGTGCGCACGCTCTACGTCAACAACGGCTCGCTGGCGGCCAACGTGACCATGCGCGAAGCCGATGTGGCCAAGGCGCGTGAAGACCTGAAGCGCCGCGAGGCCATCGCCGGCTCCGGCGCGGTTTCGGGCGAAGAAATCTCCCACGCGCAGACCGCCCTCACGGCCGCGCAATCGGCACTGCTGGCCACGCGCGAGCAACTGGCATCCAACAAGGTGCTGACCGACCAGACCACGGTGGAGAAGCACCCCAACGTGCAGCGCGCCGCCGCCAACCTGCGTGCCGCCTATCTCGCGTTCGCACGCTCGACGCTGCCCGCGCCGGTGACCGGCTACGTGGCCAAGCGCTCGGTGCAGGTCGGCCAGCGCGTGGCCCCGGGCGCACCACTGATGGCCGTGGTGCCGCTGGACCAGGTGTGGATCGACGCCAACTTCAAGGAAGTGCAGATCACGCATATGCGCGTGGGCCAGCCGGTCACGCTGGAGGCCGACCTGTACGGCTCCAAGGTGACCTACAACGGCAAGGTGGAAGGCTTCTCGGCCGGCACCGGCTCGGCCTTCTCGCTGCTGCCGGCGCAGAACGCCACCGGCAACTGGATCAAGGTGGTGCAACGCCTGCCGGTGCGCATCGCGCTGGACCCGCAGCAGCTCAAGGACCACCCGCTGCGGGTTGGCCTGTCGATGAACGTGACGGTGGATGTGCGCAAGGAAGAAGGCGCGGCCATGACCAACGCCACGGTTGCGCGCCCGATGCAGACCGACGTCTATGAGAAGGTCGCGCAGGACGCCGACGCGCTGATCGCCCGCATCATCTCGCTGAACAACGGCGGCCGCCAGGCGACCGAGCCCATGGCAGCGCCGGTGTCGTCGGCGCCGGCCGCCGCCAAGCCCGCCAACACCTGAACATGGCTACCTCCCTCCCCGCGCGCGACGGCGCCTCGCCCGGCCCGGCGGCGCCAGCGGCGCGCCCCGCCGCGCCAGTGCCGTTGTCGGGCGCAAAGCTGATCGTCGGCACGATCGCACTGTCGCTGGCCACGTTCATGAACGTGCTCGACTCCTCGATCGCCAACGTATCGATCCCGGCCATCTCGGGCGACCTTGGCGTGGCGCCCAACCAGGGCACTTGGGTCATCACCTCGTTCGCGGTGGCGAACGCCATCTCGGTGCCGCTGACCGGATGGATGACCACGCGCTTCGGGGCGGTGCGGCTGTTCATCACTTCGATCCTGCTGTTCGTGATCTCGTCGTGGCTGTGCGGTGTCGCGCCCAACCTCGAAGTGCTGCTGGCCGCGCGCGTGCTGCAAGGCGCCGTGGCGGGGCCGATGATTCCGCTGTCGCAATCGCTGCTGCTGTCGAGCTATCCGCCGCAGAAAAGCACCATGGCGCTCGCCCTATGGGGCATGACCACGCTGGTGGCGCCGATCATGGGGCCGCTGCTGGGCGGCTGGATCTCGGACAACATGACCTGGCCGTGGATCTTCTACATCAATATCCCGGTGGGCCTGGGCGCCGCCTATGCAACCTGGGCGATCTACCGTGACCGCGAGACGCCGATCAAGATCCTGCCGATCGACCGGATCGGGCTGGCGCTGCTGGTGATCTGGGTAGGCTCGATGCAGCTCATGCTCGACAAGGGCAAGGAGCTCGACTGGTTCCACTCGACCTCGATCGTCGTGTTGACGGTAGTGGCCATTGTGGGCTTCCTGTTCTTCCTGATCTGGGAGAGCTACGAGAAGCATCCGATCGTCGATATCACCTTGTTCAAGGGACGTAACTTCAGCGCCGGGGTGGTGGCCATCTCGGTGGCCTACGGCCTGTTCTTCGGCAACCTGGTGATCCTGCCGCTGTGGCTGCAAACCATTGTCGGCTATACCGCGACGGATGCCGGCATCGTGATGGCGCCGGTCGGGATCTTCGCCATCCTGCTGTCGCCGCTGATCGGCAAGAACCTGCCCAGGATGGATGCGCGCTGGGTCGCGACCCTGGCCTTCGTCACCTTTGGCGTGGTCAGCCTGATGCGCTCGGGATTCACCTTGCAGGTCGATACCCGCACGCTGATGATCCCGACGCTGATCCAGGGCGCGGCGATGGCGATGTTCTTCATCCCGCTGACCTCGATCATCCTGTCGGGCCAGCCACCGGAGAAGATCCCGTCGGCCTCCGGGGTGTCCAACTTCGTGCGGATCACGTTCGGTGCGATCGGTGCGTCGATCTCGACCACCATCTGGGAAAACCGCACGGCGCTGCATCACGCGCAGCTGGTTGAACAGGTCAACCCGTACAACCCGACTTATCTCGACCAGCTCAACCACCTGATGCAGCTGGGCATGAGCCAGGCCCAGGCCAACGGCCAGATCGAGCGCAGCATTTCGCAGCAGGCGGCCATGCTGGGCGCCAACGATATCTTCTGGATCTCGGGCGTGCTGTTCTTCGTGCTGATTGTCTTTGTCTGGCTGACCAAGCCTAAGAAGGGAGGCGATCTGGACGCCTCCGCGGCCGGGGCGCACTAGCTTGCATTAGCTGCACTTAGTGCACGCGCTGCACAGCGAGGCCGATGCCGTCACAGGCATCGGCCTCGTGCGTTCCGGCCCTGCCCCCTCATCCCAGGGTCAACCCGTCGGGATTCCCTGCCCGATGCAGCCGCATTGTCCGCGTTAGAGCTTGACCAGCCGCTCGGGCCGCAAGGCGCCTTCACGCATGCGCGCCACGCCAAGCAAGCGGCGCGGCGCGCCGCCATAGACACTGGCGAGTTCGTCTTCCGCCAGCGCCACGCCCGCCGGCAGGTCGCGCTGCGCGATGCGCTGGCCCTGCAGGAAGCGCGCCATCGCGGCCTCATCGAGCGTCACCGCTACGCAGCGCTGCAACAGCGCATCGACCGGCGCAAGCATTCCGGGGCGCTCCTCGTCGGAGCGCTGCTCGATCTGCTCCAGCGTGACCGCGCCTTCCAGGCTCAGGTCGCCCACCGCCGTACGGCGCAAGCCGGTCAGGTGCGCGCCGCACCCGAGCGCCTCGCCGATGTCCTCGGCCAAGGTGCGGATATAAGTGCCCTTGCTGCAGGTCACGCGCATGCTGAAGGTAGGCATCTGCGGCAGCCCGCAATCGAGCAGCGTGATTTCGTGGATGGTGACGCGGCGCGCGGCGCGCTCCACGGTCTGGCCGGCACGTGCGTATTCGTACAGCGGACGCCCGTCCTTCTTCAGTGCGGAATGCATCGGTGGCACCTGCTCGATTTCGCCCGCGAAGCGCAACATTGCGGCGCGCAGCGCCGCGATATCGCAGGTTACCGGACGCTCGGCGATCACCTCGCCCTCGGCGTCGCCGGTCGCGGTCTTGAGGCCCAGCCGCACAGTGGCTTCGTACGTCTTGTCGGCCTCGAGCAAGTCCTGCGAGAACTTGGTCGCCTCGCCAAAGCACAGCGGCAGCAAGCCGGTGGCCAGCGGGTCGAGCGTACCGGTGTGTCCGGCCTTTAGCGCGCGCAGCATGCGCTTGGCACGCACCAGCGCATCGTTGGACGAAAGGCCGAGCGGCTTGTCGAGCAGCAGCACGCCATGCACCTCGCGGCGCGGTTGCCGGGGCGGGCGATTGGTGTTGGGATGGGTCATGACGGGGAGCAATGTGACGCCGGCAAAGCTTCTTGGCCGGGCGTGACAGACAGGGACAAAGGAGACGCGAAGCAACCGGCGTGAACAAGAAAACGGCCCGTGGTTACGGGCCGTCTTTCAGTCTTCTTTTGCGCGTGTGGAGTTGGCTTCTTTGATGAGCTTGGACATCTCGATCGCTTGTTCCACCGAGGTATCGTGGAAGAAGCGCAGCGTCGGCACGGTATGGATATGCAACCGCTTGTAGAGCAGCGAATGCAGGTAACCGGACTTTTCGTTGAGGATGCCCTCCACTTCCGCGGCATCAGCCGCCAGGACGGTGAAGTACACCTTGGCGTGCGCGTAGTCGGGGGTCAGCGTGACCGACTGCAGTGTGACGAGCCCCAGGCGGGGATCGCGCAGCTCACGCTGGATCATCTCGGCCAGGTCGCGCTGGATCTGGTCGGAAATCCGGAGATTACGAGAGGAGATATTGCCTTTCTTGGCCATTCAATACGCTTGCTGTCGAGAAGGGCAGCGGCGGGCCAGTTGGCCCGCCGCCCGCAACACGCCTTACAGCGTGCGCGCCACCTCGGTGATTTCATACACTTCGAGCTGGTCGCCTTCCTGAACGTCGTTGAAGTTCTTGATCGACAAACCGCACTCGAAGCCCTGCTTGACTTCCTTGACGTCATCCTTGAAGCGCTTGAGCGAATCAAGCTCGCCGGTATGGATGACCACGTTGTTGCGCAGCACCCGTACCAGGGCGGTACGCTTGACCAGCCCGTCGGTGACCATACAACCAGCCACCGCGCCAATCTTCGGCACGCGGAAGACCTGGCGCACTTCGACCGTACCTAGCGTGACTTCGCGCTTTTCCGGTGCCAGCATGCCCGACATTGCCGCCTTGATCTCGTCTACCGCATCGTAAATGATGTTGTAGTAGCGAATATCGATGCCGTTGTTCTCGGCCAGCTTGCGCGCGCCAGCGTCGGCACGCACGTTGAAGCCGATGATGACCGCCTTCGAGGCCGTAGCCAGGTTGACGTCCGACTCCGAGATGCCGCCCACGCCGCCGTGCACGATCTGTACGCGCACTTCTTCGGTGGAGAGCTTCTGCAGCGATTGCACCAGTGCTTCCTGCGAACCCTGAACGTCGGCCTTGACGATCAACGGCAGCGTCTGCACTTCGCCTTCGCTCATCTGTTCCAGCATCGTTTCCAGCTTGGCCGCCTGCTGCTTGGCCAGCTTGACGTCGCGGTACTTGCCTTGACGGAACAGCGCGATTTCGCGCGCCTTGCGCTCGTCCGGCAGCACCAGCACTTCTTCACCAGCCGCCGGCACTTCGGACAGGCCCTGGATCTCGACCGGAATCGAGGGACCGGCTTCCTTGGTCGGCTTGCCGGTTTCGTCCAGCATGGCGCGAACGCGGCCATAAGCGCTGCCAGCCAGCACCACATCGCCACGCTTGAGCGTGCCGCTGGTGACCAGGATGGTCGCGATCGGGCCCTTGCCCTTGTCCAGCTGAGCCTCCACCACCAGGCCCTTGGCCGGGGCATCCACCGGCGCCTTCAGTTCCAGCACTTCGGCCTGCAGCAATACTTGCTCCAGCAGGTCGTCGATGCCGGCGCCGGTCTTGGCGGACACCGGGACGAACGGCGAATCACCGCCGTATTCTTCCGGCAGCACCTGCTCGGCCACCAGTTCCTGCTTGACGCGGTCCGGGTTGGCTTCGGGCTTGTCGATCTTGTTGATCGCGACCACGATGGGCACGCCCGCCGCCTTGGCGTGGGCAATGGCTTCCTTCGTCTGCGGCATCACACCGTCGTCGGCCGCGACCACAAGGATCACGATGTCGGTTGCCTTGGCACCACGAGCACGCATGGCCGTGAAGGCCTCGTGACCCGGGGTGTCCAGGAAGGTGATCACGCCGCGCTCGGTTTCCACATGGTAGGCACCGATGTGCTGCGTAATACCGCCGGCTTCGCCCGCCGCAACCTTGGCACGACGGATGTAGTCCAGCAGCGAGGTCTTGCCGTGGTCGACGTGACCCATCACGGTCACCACCGGCGGACGCGGCAGCTGCTCGGCGTCGGTGTGGTCTTCACCACCCACGACCAGCAGCGCTTCCGGATCGTCCAGCTTGGCGGCAAACGCCTTGTGGCCCATTTCTTCCACCACGATCATGGCGGTTTCCTGGTCCAGCACCTGGTTGATGGTCACCATCTGGCCGAGCTTCATCATCTGCTTGATGACCTCGGAAGCCTTGACGGCCATCTTGTGCGCCAGATCGGCCACCGAAATGGTCTCGGGGATGTGCACTTCGCGCACCACCGGTTCCGTCGGCGCCTGGAAATTCGTGCCGCGATCGTCTTGCTGGTGACGGTTGCCACGGCCGCGCGGACCGCCGCGCCAGCCGCCAACGCCACCGGACGAATCGCCGCGGGTCTTCAGGCCGCTGCCCTTCTTCTTCGAGCCTTCGTCCTGCCAGGTCGAGGAAGTCCCTGCCTTCACTACCTTGCCGGTCTTCTTGTCGACGGTGGTGGTAGCAGTGGCCGTGGTCGTTGCGGGCTTCTTCTCGTCCTTCTTGACTTCGGTGCCAGGCGGCTTGACCGGCTTGTGCAGCGTGCCAGTCTGCTCGGCCTTCTTTTCTTCAGCCTTGCGTTCCGACGGCGCCTTGAGCACGCGCGCCGGCGCATTCAGCATCTGCTGAATGGCACGGGCTTCGGCTTCGGCGGCCTCGCGGCGCTTGCGCGCTGCGTCCTGTTCGGCACGCGCCTTGTCGGCGGCCTGCTTGGCGTCGTCGGCGGCCTTCTGCGCGGCAGCGCGTTCGGCGGCCAGGCGAGCCTTCTCGTCTTCGGCCTTCTTGCGCGAATCGTCGTCTTCCGGCGCCTTGGCCGTAGCGGCGGCGCGCAGGGCGGCAGCTTCCTCTTCCGCCTTGCGGGCGGCGAGCTCAGCCTGGCGGCGCTCTTCCGCCTCCAGCGCTTCCTGCTTGGCGCGGCGCTCGGCCTCCTCGCGTTCGGCCGCTTCCTGGCGTGCCTTCGACTCGGCTTCCTGGCGTGCCAGCAACTCGGCCTGCTGACGATCTTCCTCGTCCTGGCGTGCCTGCTCGGCCGCATCGACCGGCAGCTCGACCACTTCGTGGCCATCGGCACCATCGGTGGAAGCCTCGTCGCGCTTGATCAGGACGCGCTTCTTGCGCACCTCGACCTGCACCGTGCGAGTCTTGCCGGTGGAATCAGCCTGGCGGATCTCGGAGGTCTCACGCTTGGTCAACGTGATCTTCTTGCGCGCGCTGTCATCGGCCGCCCCGTGGGAACGCTTGAGGTAATCCAGCAACTTGGTCTTGTCGGATTCGGTGATGATGTCGTCAGGCGTCACCTTGCCCACCCCAGCTGCCTGCAATTGTTCCAGCAGGGCAGCTGCGCTGCGGCTCAGTTCTGCGGCCAGTTGGGCAACTGTTGTGCTTGCCATTCAAACCCTTTCAATGCTTGGTTATACGTCGGGACAATTGTGTGTGGAATGCGCGCTCAAGCAGCCTGGAAAAGCACTACGTGAGCGTGTCCCTCAGTTAAACCAATGTTCCCGTGCTTTCATGATCAGCGCGCGGGCATCATCCTCGCCGAGACCAACCATGTCGACGAGTTCGTCGACGGCCAATTCGGCCAGTTCGTCACGCGTGTGGATATTGCCTTCGGCCAGCTTGCCGATCAGTTCCGGGGTCAGGCCGTCGAGCGAGCGCAGATCCTGCGACACCTCTTCCACCTTTTCTTCCCGGGCCAGTTCCATCGTCAAGAGCGCATCGCGGGCGCGGTTGCGCAGCTCGTTGACGGTATCTTCATCGAAGGCGTCGATTTCCAACATCTCGCTGATGGGCACATAGGCCACTTCTTCCAGCGTGGAGAAACCTTCGTCGATCAAGATGTCAGCCACTTCTTCGTCCACGTCCAGCTTGGCCATGAACAACTTGCGCACCACGTCGCTTTCCTCGGCTTGTTTCTGTGCCGATTCTTCCTGCGTCATGATGTTGATCTGCCAGCCGGTCAGCTCGGACGCCAGGCGTACGTTCTGACCACTGCGGCCGATGGCGACGGCGAGGTTTTCCTCGTCGACCACCACGTCCATGCTGTGCTTTTCTTCGTCAACCACAATCGACTGTACCTGTGCCGGCGCCAGGGCGCCAATCACGAACTGCGCCGGGTCTTCCGACCACAGCACGATGTCGACCGCTTCGCCGCCGATCTCGTTACGGACCGCGGTCACCCGCGTGCCGCGTACGCCGACGCAGGTACCGATCGGATCGATACGCTTGTCATGCGCCACCACGGCGATCTTGGCGCGCACGCCGGGATCGCGGGCAGCCGCCTTGATTTCCAGCAGGCCCTGCTCCATCTCCGGCACTTCGTTCTCGAACAGCTTGATCAGGAACTCGGGCGCGGTGCGCGAGAGCTCGATCTGCGGGCCGCGTGCGGTGCGATCCACATTCAGGATATATGCGCGGACACGGTCGCCGGTGCGCAGGTTTTCCTTGGGGATGATCTGGTCGCGGGCCAGCAGCGCTTCCACGCGGCCGGACTCGACGATCAAGCCCTTCTTGTCGGCACGCTTGACCGTGCCGGTCATGACCTTCTCGCCACGATCGAGGTAATCGTTGAGGATCTGCTCGCGCTCGGCGTCACGGATCTTCTGCAGGATCACCTGCTTGGCGGCCTGCGCACCGATACGGCCGAACTCGACCGACTCGATCTGCTCTTCGACAAACTCATCCAGCTGGATGTCCGGATCCTGCTCACGGGCCTCGAACATGAGGATTTGCTTGTCCGGCTCCTGCAGACCCTGTTCATCGGGGACTACAAGCCAGCGRCGRAACGTCTCGTGCTCACCGGACTCRCGATCGATGGCGACGCGAATRTCCACGTCTTCCTCGAARCGCTTCTTGGTTGCCGAAGCGAGTGCCGCTTCCAGCGCACCGAATACCACATCCTTGTCGACGTTCTTCTCACGCGCAAGCGCATCGACGAGCAACAGAACTTCGCGGCTCATTGCTTGTTCCCTTTTTTCTGATTTCCTTTGAAGTCGATCACCGGCACCAGGCGTGCGCGATCAACATCGGATATGGTGAATTCCAGCAGCGCCGTGCCGTTCTGGCCTTCGAACTCGAGGCCAATCTGCTCTGCCCCCGGCTCACCGGCAGGCGTCTGCAGGATGCCGACGAAGTTCTTCTGCCCGTTGACCGGAAGGCGCAAGGTAACCCTGGCTTCCTGGCCCGCGAAGCGGACGAAGTCAGCCAGTTTCTTGAGCGGCCGGTCCAGCCCCGGCGAGGACACTTCGAGGCGCTCGTAGTCGATGTTCTCGACGGTGAGCACGTGGGTAAGCTGACGGCTTACCTTCTCGCAATCCTCAATGACGATGCCGGTTTCAGGCTGATCGATATAGACGCGCATGAGTCCGCCTGGAGCGCGCTCGAGCTCAACCAGCTCGTACCCCATGCCGTTCAGGGTGGTTTCGATCAAATCTGCCAGATGCACTGTATTCCCGAATAATGGCCATCAATACCGTGGCAGACCCAGCCCATCGGCACGGCCGTCTTGGTTGACGGCTTCAGCCAGCTTGCCTGCCAGCCATCCCGACCGGCGCGCCGCGAAACACGGCAAGCACACGAAACGGGCGAAGCAAAAAAAAAATGGGCGCAATGCCCATCATTCGCCCACCCTTTTGCAGGATGACTTTTGAATAGACTTTGATTATACGCTGTCGCGGTGCAAAAGGCAAAGGCACCCAGCTTTGGCAAGACAGGGATGCGGCCCGTGCCGCTCTTTTCCCTGCCAGGCCCGCCCAAGGCGCCCCGCCTCGCATCACTCAACGATTGCCGTCGCGGCCACCGCCACGAGGACGGCGGTTGCCGTTGGGCTTGCCGGCCTGCGGCATCACATTCCCATTGGCTTCGCCACCACCGCGGCGCTGGGAACGATTCTGACCGCCACCCATGCCGCCCATGCCGCCCATGCCGCCCATGCCGCCCATGCCAGCGCCACGACCGCCACTGCGGCCACCGCGACCCGGGCCGCCAGGGCTGCGGGGGGAACCCGCCGCACCACCGCCCAGCTTGGTGGTATGGGACGTCAGCAGGGTCGGGCCACCGATGTAGCCCATCGACGTTTGCATCGGATCCGGCTGGCCGCGGCCAGCGCCGCTGCCGCGCGGGCCGTTGCCGCGATTGACGCGCGGCAGGCCGTCCATGCCAGTCGGCATCGGCATGCCGGCAATGGCTGCCTCGGTGCGCTGCTGGCGGCCGCCCACCTTACTGCCGCCGCGGGGACCGCTATCGCCCTTGGACGGCGCCTTCAGGCCGATGGATGCCATCAGCGCGCGCACGTCGTCCGCCGCGAGTTCCTGCCAGCGGCCACGCTTCAGGCCGCGCGGCAGCAGGAACTGGCCGTAACGGGTACGAATCAGGCGCGACACAGTCAGGCCGACGGCCTCGAACATGCGGCGCACTTCGCGGTTGCGGCCTTCGGTCAGCGCCACGTGGTACCAGTGGTTGATGCCTTCGCCACCACCGTCCGCGATGCGCAGAAAATTAGCCTCGCCATCGTCGAGCTTGATGCCATGCAGCAGGCGCTGGCGATCGGCCTCGGCCAGCTCGCCCAGTGTGCGCACCGCATATTCGCGCTCCACGCCGTAGCGCGGATGCATGAACTTGTTGGCGATATCGCCCGAGGAGGTAAAGATCAGCAAGCCCTCGGTGTTGAAGTCGAGGCGGCCCACAGCCACCCACTTCCCTGCCTTGATGCGCGGCAGGCTGTCGAACACGGTCGGACGGCCTTCCGGATCCGACTGGCTGACGATCTCGCCGGACGGCTTGTGATACAGCAACACGCGCGGCGGCTTGGACGACACACGGCGGTGGATCAGCTTGCCGTTGACCCGAACCTGGTCGGCCGGCAGGATGCGCTGGCCGATGTGGGCAGGCAGACCATTGACCGAAACCCGGCCCTGAAGAATCAATTCTTCCATTTCCCGGCGCGAGCCCAGCCCACCTTCGGCGAGCACCTTGTGCAGTTTGGGCGCATCGTCGTCTGCGGACAGCTCGCGCACCGGCTTGACCCGGGCCTGCGGACCACTCGACTCTTCCTGGTCATATTGACCGGAAATGACAAAGCGGAACAGGTCCTCACCGCTCGCAGCGCCGGCGGCGGGCGCCTTCTCGGGCACACCAGCAGCTGGGCGCTGCGTGCCGCCCTTGCCCTTGTTGCCCTTGCCTTGCTGGCGCGGGCCGCCTTGCTGCCCCTCGGCGCCGCCGCGGCGGGCCGCGCCTTGCGGCTGCGGGCCTTGCTGCGGCTTGCGCTTGCGGGCGCCATTCCCGTTCGGGTTGGCGCGCGCGGCATCGCGCTGGCGCTCGCCCGCGGCTTCGCTTACGCCTTCGGCAGCGTCACCGCTGAAGTTGCGGCGGCCTCGCGGCGCCGGGCGTTCGCCCTGCTGCTCGCCGGCCTGCACAGCCTCGCCTTCCGCGGGCTTGCGCTTGCCACGCGTACGTCCCTTCCTTGCGCCGTCGCCACGCGCTTCCTGCGCGGCGCCCGCATCGGGGCTGCCCGCAGGGATTGCCGCCCCGCCATCCGCGGCACGGTCGCCGTCACGGTCCTGCGCGGCCTGGCGGCGCGTGGCCACCAGATTGCGCAAGCCACGGCGCAAGCCCTTGCGGCGCGGCGCGCCATCGGTGCCAGCGCCGCCTTCGGCGCCATTGCCGGTATCGCCGGCCGGCGTATCCGCCTGGCGGACGTCTTGATCAGAATCGGACAAGGTATTCACATTCGGATGTTGCATGGTGTTCAGTTGGACACGCGCTGGTCGTGCTCGTCGTGCTCGCTGGGGTGCGCCGGATTCGTCGTGGACGCCCCCGGGACTTCGGACGCCTGCTCGCCGGAGGCCACTTGTACGTGGTAACCGTTGGCGGGCGTGTCCGTTTGCTCATTTGTTTCACCGTCTTCGACGGCTTGCTCCTCGGCCGTGTCGCCGGACCGCGCGCCGGCGGGCTCGGCGGACACCGGCTCGCTCCCTGGCTTACTGTCTGGCTCGGGCGTCGCCGGCACTTCCGCCTCGGCCGCGGGCGTGGGTGTGAACCCAGCCTCTACTTGCACCAAGGCCTCCCTCCTTTCAAACGCATCCACCAAATCGGCGATGCCGTCCGTGGCGCCAGCCGCAAGACTGTCGGAGGCAACCACGCCGGAAGGGGTCGGCTCACCCTCTCCGGCATCCGCCACAACCAACGCGGCAGCGCCGGCCTGCTCATCGCCAGGTTCCGCGAATGCCTCTTCGTCGCTATCCGCCGGCACCGTGCCCAGCGCCTCGAAATCAATCGGCTCCTGATTCAGCAGCGCGACCTGCGCCTGGGCCTGGATGTCTTCCAGCGGCGGCAATTCATCGAGCGTGCGCAGGCCAAGGTCATCAAGGAAATTCTTGGTGGTGGCATAAAGCGCAGGCCGCCCGGGCACGTCACGGTGGCCGATCACCTCGATCCAGCTGCGGTCCTCGAGCTTCTTCACGACTTCGGTGCTGACCGCGACACCGCGGATTTCCTCGATGTCGCCCCGCGTGACCGGTTGCCGGTAGGCGATGATCGCCAGCGTCTCCATCACGGCGCGGGAGTACTTGGGCGGCTTTTCTGGATTCAGCCGATCCAGGTACTCGCGCATGCCAGGGCGGCTCTGGAAACGCCAGCCACTGGCCAGTGCCACGAGCTCCACGCCGCGTTGCTCCCAGTCGCGGCGCAGCTCTTCTAGCAGCACGCGAATGGTGTCGGCACCGACGTCGTCGGCAAACAGCCGGCGCAAGTCATTGACGCGCAAGGGTTCCTGCGCGCAGATCAGCGCGGTCTCGAGGACGATCTTCGCCTCTTGGGTATTCATGTTGATTGCGTGCAGCCTGTCTTTGCACCTGCGCCCCGGTTGATCCCGGGCGCACTGGAGATTGCGGGTTCAGCGGTAGGGATTGCCACCGCCATCTGGCCGCGCAGCCAACCGCATGCTTGATGCATGCCAGCCGTGCGCCTTCTTTTATTGCATCGGGTGCCGGACCTGACCGGCAGGAGATCGCCCGGCCACCGGCTTTATCTGCCAGTCGACGGAGCCCTTGCGTCGCGCCTTCCCCCTGATGTGGCGGACCTGTCCGGCGCGGCATTTATCATCGAACGCACCGGGTGCAAGAAAATACGGATATCGGGCCTGCTGGCCTATTTCACCCCGCCCTGCCGTGGCTGGTCTTTTGAACCGAATCTTTTGAACCGGACGGCGGATGGGGAACGGTCCCTGGCGCTGACGCCTGCCTGGGTGTTCCTGGCAGGCATCCCTGATGCAGCGGATGCTACCTGACGATGCCACGATGAAATACGCTGCGCGATATCGCTGTTCTTGCGATTGTATGGCATTCCCTGGCAAACCTGCAACCGATTCGCACAGCTACCTCGACGGAGAAGTGACAAATACACCACGAAACAGCGCTTCAGAAGACCAGGCAGAATCCATGCGCGGCAAGCGTCTCAGGCAAAAGCAGCGCACGCGCCACCCCCGCCAAGCCAAAGGCCACCACCGCAAGGCCAGCGCCAGCGCGCAACGCCGGGCGCCGCGAAAGCTGCCTGAGATAGCCGGACAGGCCCGAGATCACCAGCAGGTTCGGCAGGGTGCCCAGGCCAAACACGGCCATCACCAGCGCGCCCGACGGGGCATTGCCGGCCAGCAACGCCATGGCAAGAGCACCGTACACCATGCCGCACGGGACCAGCCCCCAGGCTAGCCCCATGCCGTAGCGGCGCAGCAACCGGCCCTGCCCATGCGCCCGAGCAAAAGCTGGCAAGCGCGCCCCGACGGCGCCAAGGCCGCGCAGCAAGCCACCCGCGCCACGGGCGGCGAGCCGCTCCAGCCAACCCGTACCCATGGTGCGCCCGCGCAACATCCACAAGCCCGACAGCACCAGCATCACGCTGCCGATCCCGAACAGCCAGCGTTGCAGCGGCAGGTACTGTGCCTTCCAGACGCCAGCGCCAAGGGCGCCCAGCAAGGCTCCCAGCACCGCATACATGCTCAGCCGCCCGGCATGCATGACAAGCAGTTCCAGCAACCAATTGCCGGGACGCCGGAGCACCGTGGCAGGCACGCGCGCAACGCCGCCCTGCTCCGCCGCCAGCGCGATCCCGCCGCACATGGCGGCGCAGTGCACGCCGCCAAGCAACGCCAGGGTAAATACGCTGATAAGCACGCCTATGGTCAACTTCTCCTCCCAATCACACAATCGCAACGTCCGGCGCGGTAAAATGCGGCGAACGCGCCCCCGCAGCTCCACGAGGCGCTATCAACATGAAGCTTGGCGCCCGCGCACACCAGCGCGCTCGCACAACATGACGACGGGCACGGCAAGCCGCGCTGCACAGATAGCGCACTGCCGCAAGACCCGCGCGCCAGGCCGATGTGGATAGCGCTTCCAACCGACGACTCTCAACGTCAAGCTCTCAACTCAATGCGCCCGCCACATCGCGCTTGATTGACTGCGCTAAACCGACAGGCCCCAATTGCTCACCACCATTCCCATTACCGAGATGTCGCCCCGCTGCTCCACTTGCTCGCTCGGCCAGCTCTGCCTGCCCGTCGGCATGTCGCAGCAGGACCTCGAAAAGATGGATACGCTGGTCCAGGACCGGGTGCGCGTACGCAAGGGCGAAACCCTGTACCGCCTCGGCGATCCTCTCACCGCCGTCTACGCGATCCGCTTTGGCACGCTCAAGACCCACCTGACAATGGAAGACGGCCGCTCGCAGATCACGGGCTTCCACCTTCCCGGCGAAGTCGTCGGCCTCGACGGCCTTGGCGAGATGCAGCACGCCTCGGACGCCACCGCGCTGGAAGATACCGAAGTCTGCGTGGTGCGCTTTGGCGATCTCCAGACGCTGTCCAACGTCCTGCCTTCCCTGCAGCATCAGTTTATGCGCCTGATGAGCAAGGAGATCTCGCAGGACCAGGTCATGTTGATCACGCTCGGATCGATGCGCGCCGAGGAGCGGCTTGCCGCTTTCCTGATCAACCTGTCCGAGCGCTTGTCCGCGCGCGGCTATTCGGCCTCCGAGTTTGTGCTGCGCATGAGCCGCGAGGAAATCGGCAGCTACCTGGGGCTCAAGCTCGAAACCGTCAGCCGCCTGTTCTCGCGCTTTGCGGAAGCCGGCCTGATCCAGATTCGCCAGCGCCACGTCAAGCTGGTCGACATGGTGGGGATCAAGCAGATCGTCAACAAGTCCTGCTGACGTGCACGTCGCGGGCCGCCCTCGCCCGCGGCGGCTCGCCGCGATGCCGCGCCTGCTGGCCTGAACCGGCAAGGCGCGCATCGCATTCACTCCAGCTCGTCCGTGTCCGCCAGCCGCGTGGGCATGGTGTACAGCGTCAAGCCGCTCGACAGCGAGCACAGCACCCACGCGATCAGGAAGCCCACGGTGTAGACCGCCTCCCGCGATGCCTCGACCGGCTGGCCGAAGAAACGCAGGTCGCCCGGATCGACCATGGAGAATACCAGCGCGGTCGTCAGCCCGGCGACCAGGAAAGCGGGCCACAGCACCCACATCAGCCAGCGTAGTCTCATGATCACCTCGCTTGCGCCGCGACCGGCGCTGCCTGGCGTGCCGCGCTGCCCGCCTTCTCGACCACCAGGCCGTGGCGAGCCACCCCTTCCTCAATGGGCGGATCCGGATGGGTCATGGCCAGCCAGATCGTGACCCCGCAGGCCACCATGGCCACGAACGGCCCACTCATCAGCAGCCACGGCCATGGCTCCTTCCACCAGGGATTGCTTTGCTGCGTCATCTGGCCTCCTCTAGATCTAGATCGCGTATGTTGCGTACGGATTGGTGCATCCAGCGTCTCAGCCGCCTCATAGATTGCGCGGCACGATAAAGCTGGTGCTCTGTCGAATCTCCGCGCCATGGCTGCCCGCGCCCTCGTCGGGCACCGCGGTCACTGTGACCTCGATCTTGTGCGTGCCCTGCGCCGCGGACTCGATCGGCACGCGCACCCGCACGGGAATCAGGCGATTGGATGTGGGCTCCAGGTTGCCCGCAGCGTGGTCATATTCCACGATCAGGCCCTTGAGCTCATCGCTGCCCGCGCTGACGGCGACGTGCATCGGCGCCTCGGTCGTGTTGATCAGCTGCAGCCGGTACACGTTTTCGATCCAGCGCCCTTCCACTTCCCGCCCCAGCGCGCCGCGATCGCGGATGATATCGACCTTGAGCGGCGTGCGCATGGCCAGCGAGGCCATGAAGCCGGCGACCAGCGCCAGCCAGATCACCGAGTAGATCACCGTGCGCGGCCTCACCAGACGCTTGCGCGCCACGGTCTCGGAGAGCGCGCTGCGCATGGCGTTCTCAGAGGTATAGCGAATCAGCCCGCGCGGGTAAGCCATCTTGTCCATGACCTGGTTGCAGGCGTCGATACAGGCGCCGCAGCCAATGCAGTCGTACTGCAGGCCATCGCGGATATCGATGCCAGTTGGACAGACCTGCACGCAGATGCTGCAATTCACGCACGAGCCCAGCCCGGCGGCCTTGTGGTCCGCCTTGCGCGAGCGGCTGCCACGCGGCTCGCCGCGGCCCACGTCGTAGGTGACCACATAGGTGTCGCGATCCACCATCACGCTCTGGAAGCGCGCATACGGGCACATGTACTTGCAGACCTGCTCGCGCATGAAGCCGGCGTTGCCCCAGGTGGCAAACGAGTAAAACAGCATCCAGAACGTCTGCCACGGACCCAGCGAGAGGCTCAGCACCTGCGCGCCGAGCGTGCGAATGGGCGAGAAATAGCCGACGAAGGTAAAGCCGGTCCATAGCGCGATCACGATCCAGAGCGTGTGTTTGGTGGCCTTCAGGCGCAGCTTGCGCACGCTCCAAGGATCACCGTCCAGGCGGATGCGTGCGAAGCGGTCGCCTTCCACGTGCCGCTCGATCCACATGAAGATCTCGGTGTACACCGTCTGCGGACATGCGTAGCCGCAAAACAGCCGCCCAGCGATCGCCGTGAAGAGAAACAGCGACACCGCGGAGATCACCAGCAGCACGGCAAGGTAGATCACGTCCTGGGGCCACAGCACCAGGCCGAATATATAGAACTTGCGCGCACCGAGATCGAACAACATGGCCTGGCGGCCGTTCCACTGCAGCCAGGGCATGCCATAGAAGAACAGCTGGGTCAGGACCACCATCCAGACCCGCCAGCTCGAGAACGCACCCGACACCGAGCGCGGATAGATCTTGCGCCGGACTTCGTACAGGGTCTCGTCCGACGTTTCCGCGTCCGCCGAGGCAGGTGTGGGCGCTCGCAGCGGCGCCCACGCGGCCCCGTTCCTTTCAAGCGGCTCCGGTCCGGGGGCGTTCATGCGTGAACACCCCCGCCGCGGTGCGGGCCCGGCTGACAAGCACAAGCGTGGCGGCTCATTGCTTGCCCCCCTCGCCCGCACCGCCGCCGGTGTTGGACAGCCCCCAGACATAGGCCGTCAACATGCGGATACGCTCCGGCGTGAGGATTTCCTCGTGCGCCGGCATATGGTTGTTGTGGCCCTTCAGGATGGCGTCGACGATGTTTGCCTCCGAGCTGCCGTACAGCCACACGCGGTCCGACAGGTTAGGCGCGCCAAGCGCCTGGTTGCCCTTGCCGGTGGAGCCATGGCAGGCCGCGCAGGTTGACTTGAACGTGCTCTCGCCGCGCGCGGCGCGGATCGGATCGGAAGACAGGCCGGACAGCGAACGCACGTATTGCGCCACGTCGCCAGCGAGCTTGCCGTCAATGGTCGAGGCGAACGACGGCATCACGCCGTTGCGACCCTTGGTAATGGTCTGCGTGATGGTTTCGGGATCTCCGCCGTACAGCCAGTCGTTATCGGTCAGGTTGGGAAAGCCGCGGCTGCCGCGCGCATCGGAGCCGTGGCATTGCGCGCAGTAGTTGAGAAACAAGCGTTGCCCGATCTCGCGCGCCGCCGGGTCGGCCGCCACCTGCTTGACGTCCATCTGCATGTACTTGCCATAGACCTCGCGCTGCAGTTGTTCGGCCGCCTGGCGGTGCGCCTCCAGCTCAACCCGGCTGGAGGTCTTGAGCACGCCGGCATAGGAACCCAGGCCGGGATACAGTACCAGGTAACCCAGGCCAAAGATACATGCCAGCAGGAACATCCACATCCACCAGCGTGGCAGCGGGTTGTTCAGCTCGCGCAGGTCGCCGTCCCACACGTGGCCGGTGTCCTCGGGCGCACCCACAACCTTGGTGACCTTGCGCTGGGAGAACAGCAGCCACACGCACCAGACGATGCCAACCAGCGCGATGGCGGCAATGTAATAGCTCCAGAAATCCGTGAAGAAGTCGCTCATGACTCAGTGTTCCTGCGTGGTGTTGTTTGCGCCGCCGGCATGACGCGCGACGCGGTGGCCGGCGTCGTGCCTGGCGTCTTGGCGTGCGGCCAGCGGCTCGTCGGGCAAGGCGAACGGCAGCATGGCCGACTCCTGGTTGGCGGCCTTGCGCCCGGACGACCAGGCCCACCAGCAGATGGCGATGAAGGCAGCCATCGAGATCACGGTGGAGAACGCGGTGATCATTGCCATGGCTTACTCCTTGGCCGGCGTGGCCGCGGGCTGCGCGGCGGCCGCGGTATCGACCCGCACATTGCGCTTGGCGATGCCAAGCTCCTGCAGGTAGGCGACCATCGCGTCTTCCTCGGTCTTGCCGGCCAGCGTGGCAGGCGCCTGCTCAATCTCGGCGTCGGTGTACGGCACGCCGAGACGGCGCAGCGCACGCATGCGGTCGCGGACATTGTTGGTCTGCAACGGCGTTTTCTCCAGCCACGGGTAGGACGGCATCACCGATTCGGGCACCACGTCGCGCGGATTGCGCAAGTGGATGCGCTGCCAGTCATCGGAGTAGCGTCCGCCCACCCGCGCCAGGTCAGGACCGGTACGCTTGGAGCCCCACAGGAAGGGATGGTCGTAGACCGACTCGCCCGCCGTGGAGTAATGGCCATAGCGCTCGACATCGCCCTGCAAGGTGCGCACCTGCTGCGAATGGCAGCCCACGCAGCCCTCGCGGATATAGATATCGCGGCCCATCAGGCGCAGCGCGGAGTACGGCTTGATACCCGCGTCGGGCTCGGTGGTGGAGTGCTGGAAGAACAGCGGCACGATCTGGACGAGCCCGGCGATGCTGACTACCAGGATGGTGCAGATGATCAGCCACCCGATATTCTTCTCCAGGGTCTCGTGCGTAAAGAAGCTTCGTTTTTCGGACATCGTTTCTATCCTGGAATGATCAATGGGCGGAGGCGGAAACGCTGGTCGGGATCAGTGCATCCACGGCAGGCTTGCCGATGATGGTCCTGGCCACGTTGTATGCCATCAGCAGCATGCCGGAGAGGAAGCACAAGCCACCCAGCAAGCGGATCAGGTAGAACGGGTACTTGGCCTTGACCGCTTCCACGAAGGCGTAGGTCAGCGTGCCGTCGGGCTGAGTGGCGCGCCACATCAGGCCCTCCATCACGCCGGCGATCCACATCGAGGCGATGTACAGCACCACGCCGATGGTGGCGATCCAGAAATGCAGCTCGATCAAGCGCACGCTGTACATCTCCTTCTCGCCAAAGAGCCGCGGGATCAGGTAGTAGAGCGAACCGATCGAGATCATCGCGACCCAGCCCAGCGCACCGGAGTGCACGTGGCCAATGGTCCAGTCCGTGTAGTGCGACAGCGCGTTGACGGTCTTGATCGACATCATCGAGCCCTCGAAGGTCGCCATGCCGTAGAACGACAGCGCCACCACCAGGAACTTGAGGATGGGATCGGTGCGCAGCTTGTGCCAGGCACCCGACAAGGTCATGATGCCGTTGATCATGCCGCCCCACGAAGGCGCCAGCAGGATCAGCGAGAACACCATGCCGAGCGATTGCGCCCAGTCCGGCAGCGAGGTGAACTGCAAGTGGTGGGGACCAGCCCACATATAGGTGAAGTTGAGCGCCCAGAAGTGAACGATCGACAGGCGGTAGGAATAGATCGGGCGGCCGGCCTGCTTGGGGATGAAGTAATACATCATGCCCAGGAAGCTGGTGGTCAGGAAGAAGCCCACCGCGTTATGGCCGTACCACCACTGCACCATGGCGTCCTGCACGCCGGCATACGCCGAGTAGGACTTCCACATGCCCACCGGCATCTCGGCGTTGTTGACGATATGCAGGATGGCGATGGTCAGGATGTAGGCGCCGAAGAACCAGTTGGCCACGTAGATATGGCGGGTCTTGCGCTTCATGATGGTGCCGAAGAACACGATGGCATAAGCCACCCAGACCAGCGTGATCAGGATGTCGATCGGCCATTCGAGCTCGGCGTATTCCTTCGAGCTGGTGATGCCCAGCGGCAGCGTGATGACCGCGGCCACGATCACCAGTTGCCAGCCCCAGAACGTGAAGGCCGCCAGCGGGCCGCAGAACAGCCGCGCCTGACAGGTGCGCTGCACGATGTAGTACGAAGTAGCGAACAGCGCGCTGCCGCCGAAGGCGAAGATGACCGCATTGGTGTGCAGCGGCCGCAAGCGTCCGAACGACAGCCATGGCGTGTTGAAATTAAGCTCCGGCCAGATCAACTGTGCCGCGAGCAGAACGCCTACGGCCATACCAACAATCCCCCAGACTACCGTCATGACGGCAAACTGCCGCACAACGCCGTAATTGAAGGTGTCGGCGCGAGAATACGCGGCGGTGACAGCCATTCAGACCCCCAGATTGGATAAACATGAATTGATGTTGTGACTGTAGGAAAAGCGCGCACAAGCTGTCTTGATCTGTATCAAGCGCACCGGAAAGCATGGGAACTCAGGTGCAACGGCGTCTCACATCCGCACACACGGCAACGCAGCCGCGCACGGGCACGGCCGCGTTGCCGCATTGCCGCGATCACTCAGGGCTTGTCGTTGTCGAGCAGAATGGCCTCGCCGGGCCGGTCAAGGTCGTCGTATTGCCCGGCGTGCAGCGCCCACCAGAGCGCGCCGGCGATCACCGCGACCAGCACCAGGCTCATCGGCACCAGCAGGTAGAGCATGTCCATGGCATCAGTCTCCGGGCTTGCCGGCGCGCAGCAGGCGCCAGGCGTTGGCCACCACCAGCAGCGACGACACCGACATGCCGATGCCCGCCATCCAGGCGGTGACATAGCCGGTTGCCGCCAGCGGAATGGCGATCACGTTATAGGCAAAAGCCCAGGCGAGGTTCTGGCGCACCACACTACGCGCACGGCGGGCCATCTTGAGCGCGTTCGCGATCTCCGCCACGCGGCCATGGGTCAGCACCGCGTCGGCGCCGGCCTGCGCCAGCGGCGCGCCGCTGCCGATGGCGATCGAGACTTGCGCCTGCGCCAGCACCGGCGCGTCGTTGATGCCGTCGCCCACCGCCAGCACCACGGCGCCGCCGCGCTGCAGGCGCGCCACGTACTCGCGCTTGCCTTCGGGCGTGACACCGCCCTCGCGGCGCGGAATCTGAAAATGATCGGCCCACCAGCCGACAGTGGCCGGCGTATCGCCCGAGACGAGATGGCAGGTCACGCCGAGCGCGCGCAGCTCGCTGAGCAAGCGCGCGGATTGCTCGCGCGCGACATCGGCCAGCTCGAACACCGCCAGCGTGCCGGCGGCGCTGCCCAGCCATACCAGCGTGGCACCGCGGCGCTCGCTGCCGGCAAGTTCTGCGTGCCAGATGGCGGCGCTGCCGTGCTCACACAGCACCTCCACGAACTCGCGCCGGCCAAGGCGGTAACGCTGCCCATCCAAATCGGCTTCAAGGCCCTGCCCTGGCACATTACGCATGGCGTCGATAGCGAGCGTCTCGTGCGCAAGGCCTTGAGCCTGCGCGGCTTCGACGATGCCGCGCGCGATCGGGTGCTCGCCGGAGCGTTCCATGGCCGCGGCCAGGCGCAGGCAGGTGGCGGCGTCGGCATCGCCGTTGGACTGCGTGCGCACCAGTGCGAAACGCCCCTGCGTGAGCGTGCCAGTCTTGTCGAGCATCACGTCCGTGACGCTGGCCAGGGTCTCCAGCGCGTGGCCGCGTGTGAGCAGCAAGCCGCGGCGCGACAATGCGGCCCCGGCCGCGGCCAGCGCCGCCGGCGTGGCCAGCGAGAGTGCGCACGGGCAACTCACCACCAGCACCGCCACCGTCACAAGCAACGCGCGCGCGGGATCGATCCAGACCCACCAGACGGCGCCGGTGACGGCCGCCAGCACCAGCAGGATGGCGACGAACCAGCCCGCCACGCGGTCGGCCACGGTGGCCAGGCGCGGCTTCTCGGCCAGCGCGCGGTCCAGCACGGCAACGATCTCCGCCAGCCGGGTGCCCGCCCCTACCTTGGCTACGCGCAACTCAAGCGGGCTCGCGGTGTTGAAGCAACCTGCCAGCACGGGATCCCCGATGCCGCGCGGCACCGGCCGGCTCTCGCCGGTCAGCATGGATTCATCGAGCTCGCTCGCGCCGGCGATCACCGTGGCATCGGCGGGTACCACCTCGCCCGCCTTGACTCGGATCAGGTCGCCAGCGCGCAGGCGTGCCACAGGCACCCGCTCGCCCGCGCCGCCCTCGGCAGGCAGGCGCTCGCAGGTGGCGGGCAATTGCCGCGCCAGCATCTCGGCACCACTGCGCGATGCCTGGCGCACGCGCAGCTCCAGGTAGCGCGCCAGCAGCAAGAACGCGACAAACATGGTGACGGAATCGAAGTACACCTCGCCGGTGCCGCGTAGCGTCGCCACGGTGCTGGCGATAAAGCCCGCGCCCACGCCCAGCGCCACCGGCACATCCATGCCCAGGTGGCGCTGCCGCAGCCCGCGCCACGCCCCGGCGAAGATCGGCGAGGCCGAGTACAGCACCACAGGCAAGGTCAGCACCAGGCTGGCCCAGCGCATCAGTTGCAACTGGCCCGGATCGATGGTGGCTTCATGGGTATAGATGGGCCATGCGTACATCATCACCTGCATCATGCCGAGCATGGCCACGGCCATGCGCATCAACAGGCCACGGCGCGCGTGGCGGTCCTGCCGGTCCGAGCGCGAAACCTCGAACGGCCACGCCAGGTAGCCGATCCCCGCCAGCGCGGCGAGCAAGGCGGAGACCGGCTGCTCGGCCGCGCGCCAGCGCACGACCACGCGGCGCGTAGCCACGTTGGCGATCACCGATTCCACGCCGGGCAGGCTGCCCAGGTGCTGCTCGATCAGCCAGGCGCAGGCGGCGCAGCGGATATTCTCCGGCGCCAGGGTGATCTCGGCCCGACGTTCGTCCAGCGGGCGCACAAACTGGGCCCGTAATTCCTCGGTGTCATAGGCGGCCCAGACAGGCTCGGCCTCGCGCCGCGCTGCGTCGTCGATCGGCCGGGCAAAGCGGGCCTGGTCGCCATAGAGATGGCCGAACCCGGCTGCGTGCAGTGTCTGCGCCAGGGCCTGGCAGCCACCGCAGCAAAACGCCTGTTCCTCGCCGTTGATGCTGGCATGCAAGGGCGGCTCGCCGGCCACGAGCGGCTGTCCGCAATGGAAGCAGCCCGCACGCCCGGCGGCCGCAGGCACGCCGCTGGCGCGTGCAAGCGGCGGATTGGGCAGGGACCGGACAGGATAGGCTGGGGAAGTCGGCATCGGGGCTCTTTTTTACCAACTGCATGGTAAGAGTCCCGACGGCAAGCCGCCTTGATACAGATCAAGCGGGTGGCCAGACGGCGCACGGCGCGCCGCTTGCGCAGGGCGTCAGGTCAGCGAGGTATCGACCGTGCGGCGTGGCGCTTCCAGGTATTCGCGCGACTGCATCTCGATGATGCGCGACACCGTGCGGCTGAACTCGTTGGCCATCTGGCCTTCGGTGTAGAGTTCATCCGCCGGCACTTCCGCCGAAATCAGCAGCTTGACTTTGTGGTCATAGAACACGTCGATCAGCCAGGTGAAACGGCGTGCCTCCGACGACATGCGCGGCGTCATCCTGGGCACGTCGGAGAGGATCACCGTGTGGAACTCGGTGGCGAGCTCCAGGTAGTCGTTCTGCGAGCGCGGGCCACCGCACAGCGTATTGAAATCGAACCAGACCACCCCGCCCGCCTTGCGCAGCGCGCGCAGTTCGCGGTGCTCGATATGCAGGATGGGGGATTCGTCGGCCACGCCGGCAATACCGGTAAAGGCATGGCGCAGGGCCGAGCTGGCCTCGGGTCCCAGCGGCGTGTGATACGCCTCCACCTGCTCCAGCGCGCGCTTGCGGTAGTCGATGCCGGCATCGACATTGAGCACGTCGAGCTTGTGCTGCAGCAGCGCGATGGCCGGCAGCACGCGATCCCGGTGCAAGCCGTCCGGGTACAGCAGGTCCGGCCGGTAGTTCGACGTCATCACGAACTGCACGCCATTCTCGAACATCTGCTGCAGCAGGCGGTGCAGGATCATCGCATCGGCCACGTCGCTGACATGGAACTCATCAAAGCAGATCAGGCGGAACCGCCGCGCGATGCGCTTGGCCAGTTCGTCCAGCGGATCCGGGCGCCCGCGCAGCTCTTCGAGCTGGCGATGCACCTCGCGCATGAATTCGTGGAAATGCAGCCGAGTCTTGCGCACCACCGGTACGCAGGTATAGAAGCTGTCCATCAGGAAGGACTTGCCGCGGCCTACCCCGCCCCACAGGTACACGCCCTTGGGCACGTCCGGGTGCACCAGCAGCTTTTTCAGCGTGCTGTTGCGCCGGCTCTTGTAGGCCACCCACTCGTCATAGCATTGCTGCAGGCGCTCGACGGCGCGCAACTGCGCGGGGTCGGTGGTGTAGCCACGTTGCTTCAGTTCCTGCTCGTAGTACTCACGGACGTTCATGCTGACTGCTTGCGCTGGATGCCGGGAGGCGCCGGCTTGAATGAGGATCGGGGCGCATGACAGGGCAATCAGCCCCTGCCGCCCCGAAAGCGAAAACGGCGCGCCGCTGGAGCGGCGCGCCGGTACTCAACAATATGAAGGCTTATGCCTTACATATTGAGCTGGCGCTTGTCGACAGCGAGTGCGGCTTCGCGCATGACTTCCGACATCGACGGATGCGGATGGCAGGTGCGGCCGATGTCTTCGCTGGCAGCCTTGAACTCCATCGCCACCACGGCTTCGGCGATCAGGTCCGACGCATTCGCGGCAACCACGTGCACGCCCAGGATCTCATCGGTCTTAGCATCGGCCAGCATCTTGACGAAGCCTTCCGAGTGACCCATGCCCAGTGCACGGCCGTTGGCCATGAACGGGAACTGGCCGGACTTGTACTCGCGGCCTTCGGCCTTGAGCTGCTGCTCGGTCTTGCCCACCCATGCGATTTCCGGGAAGGTGTAGATCACCCACGGAATGCAGTTGTAGTCGATGTGCGGCTTCTGGCCGGCGATGCGCTCGGCAACCGCCACGCCTTCGTCCTCTGCCTTGTGGGCCAGCATCGGGCCACGCACCACGTCGCCGATGGCCCACAGGCCCGGCACCTTGGTCGCGCAGTGGTCGTCCACCTCGATGAAGCCGCGCTGGTCGGCTGCCAGGCCGATGGCGTCGAGGCCGAGGTTGTCGGTGTTGGGCACGCGGCCAACCGACACGATCAGGCGATCGACTTCCAGGGTCTGGGCAGCGCCGTCCTTGTCGGTGTAGCTGACGGTTACGTTGTCCTTGCCGGTCTTGACTTCATTGACCTTCACGCCCAGGCTGAACTTCAGGCCTTGCTTGGTCAGCAGCTTCTGCGCCTCCTTGGCCACGCCTTCGTCGGCGGCGCCCAGGAACGACGGCAGCGCTTCCAGCACGGTCACTTCGGCACCCAGGCGGCGCCACACGGAACCCAGCTCGAGGCCGATCACGCCAGCGCCGATCACGCCCAGCTTCTTCGGCACGCCGGCGAACTTGAGCGCGCCTTCGTTATCGCTGACCAGCACGTTGTCCACCGCGATGCCCGGCAGGTGACGCGCCTTGGAACCCGTAGCGACGATGACCTGCTTGGCCGTCACGACTTCGGTACCTGCCTTGCCGGCGACCTCGACCTGGAAGCCCTCGGCGGTCTTGCCGACGAACTTGCCGTAGCCCTTGAGCAGCGTGACCTTGTTCTTGCGGAACAGGAACTCGATGCCCTTGGTCATCTTGCCGACGATATCGTCCTTGCGCTTGAGCATCTTGGCCACGTCGACCTTGACATCGCCAACCGTGATGCCGTGGTCGCCCAGGTGATGCTGTACGTTCTCGAATTCTTCCGAGGATGCCAGCAATGCCTTGGAGGGGATGCAACCCACGTTCAGGCAGGTGCCGCCCAGGCGCGGTTCGTCCTTGGGATCGTCGTAGGCATTGCCTTCGCAGCAGGCCACATTCAGGCCCAGCTGGCCGGCACGAATGGCGGCGATGTAGCCGCCGGGGCCGGCACCGATCACCAGCACGTCGAATTGTTTGCTCATGGAGGTTCCTTTTGCAGCCACGGCGGGGCAACGTCGCCCGCCAGGCCGCTTTCAACTCTTCGGTCCGTCATGCCCGCCAGCGCCGCGCCCGATGACAGACGCGGCGGGATCAATGCGGGCAAGACCTCAGGCTTTGCAGATGATTAGAGGTCCAGCAGCAGGCGTGCCGGATCTTCCAGCGCGTCCTTCATGGCGACCAGGCCCAGGACGGCTTCGCGGCCGTCGATGATGCGGTGGTCGTAGGACATGGCGAGGTAGTTCATCGGACGGATCACGATCTGGCCGTCTTCCACCACCGGGCGGTCCTTGGTGGCGTGCACGCCCAGGATCGCGGATTGCGGCGGGTTGATGATCGGCGTCGACAGCATCGAGCCGAAGGTACCACCGTTGGAGATCGAGAACGTACCACCGGTCAGCTCTTCCAGCGACAGCTTGCCGTCGCGGGCCTTGGCGCCGAATTCAGCGATCTTCTTCTCGATGTCGGCCAGGCTCATCTGGTCGGCGTTGCGCAGGATAGGCACCACCAGGCCACGCGGCGAGCCCACCGCGATACCGATGTCGAAGTAGCCGTGGTAGACGATGTCGTTGCCGTCGATCGATGCGTTGATCAGCGGGAACTTCTTCAGCGCGTGGACCGCGGCCTTGACGAAGAAGGACATGAAGCCCAGCTTCACGCCGTGTTCCTTCTCGAAGCGGTCCTTGTACTTGTTACGCAGGTCCATCACCGGCTTCATGTTCACTTCATTGAAGGTGGTGAGGATGGCGTTGGTGCTTTGCGATTGCAGCAGGCGCTCGGCGATACGGGCGCGCAGGCGGCTCATCGGCACGCGTTCTTCCGGGCGGTCGCCCAGGGCGGCGAAGTCCACCGGGGCGGAAACCTGCTGCAGCGCCGGCTTGGCAGCGGCCGGAGCCGGTGCTGCCTTGGCGGCCGGTGCGGGAGCGGGCGCGGCGGTCGCGGCCAGCACGTCACCCTTGGTGATGCGGCCATCCTTGCCCGTGCCTGCAACCTGGCCAGCGGACAGGCCGCCTTCGGCCATCAGCTTGGCTGCCGAAGGCATGGCCACGGCGCCGGCTGCTGCCGGAGCGGCTGCGGCGGCCGGGGCGGCGGCAGCGGGTGCCGGTGCGGCAGCGGCGGGAGCGACGGCGCCAGCGGTGGCTTCAGTGTCGATCTTGGCGATCACTTCGTCGGCAACCACGGTGTCGCCGTCGTTGCGGATGATCTGCGACAGCACGCCAGCCGACGGGGCCGGCACTTCGAGCACGACTTTGTCAGTCTCGATTTCAATCAGGATTTCGTCTTGGGCAACAGCTTCGCCCGGCTTCTTCTTCCAGTTCAGCATGGTTGCTTCTGCAACCGATTCAGAGAGTTGCGGAACCTTGACGTCAACAATAGCCATGGTTGGAATTTCCTTGATGTATTCGTTTTTGCTTAAGGCAGGTGGCAAAAAACATGGCGGTGCGCGCTCTTCGCGCGCGCCGCCATGCTGGCCACGATCATTTGGTCAGGACAAAGCCCTTGAGCTTGGAGAACGCCGCATCCAGCAGCGCCTTTTGTTGCTCGTTGTGCTTGGCGTAGTAGCCCACCGCCGGCGATGCCGAGGCGGGACGACCCGCGTAACCGAGCTTCTGGCCTTCCGCCATGTTTTCCATGATGAAGTGCTGGACGAAGAACCAGGCACCCTGGTTCTGCGGCTCGTCCTGGCACCACACGATTTCGTTGGCGTTCGGGTACTTCTTCAGCTCGGCTGCCACTGCCTTGTGCGGGAACGGATACAGCTGTTCCATGCGGATGACGGCCGTGTCGGTAGCGCCGCGTTCCTTGCGGGTGTTGACCAGGTCGTAGTAGACCTTGCCCGAGCACATGATCACGCGCTTGACCTTGCTGGCGTTCAGTTCTTCGTGATCGGGGATGACCGTCTCGAAGTGGCCCTTGGCCAGGTCGGACAGCGGCGAGACCGCTTCCTTGTTACGCAGCAGCGACTTCGGCGTCATGATCACCAGCGGCTTGCGGAACAGACGGATCATCTGGCGGCGCAGCAGGTGGAAGATCTGGGCCGGGGTGGTCGGCTGGCAGACTTGCATGTTGTGGTCCGCGCACAGCTGCAGGAAGCGCTCGATGCGCGCCGAGCTGTGTTCCGGACCCTGGCCTTCGTAGCCGTGCGGCAGCATCAGGGTCAGGCCCGAGGCGCGGCCCCACTTCACTTCGCCGGAGGAGATGAACTGGTCGATCACCACCTGGGCGCCGTTGACGAAGTCGCCGAACTGGGCTTCCCAGATCACGAGTGCGTTCGGCTCGGCGGTGGAGAAGCCGTATTCAAAGCCGAGCACTGCCTCTTCCGACAGCACCGAGTCGATCACCGTGAACGGTGCCTGGTTTTCCGACACGTTCTGCAGGGGCACGTAGCTGCCGGCATCCCAGCGCTCGCGGTTCTGGTCGTGCAGCACCGAGTGGCGGTGGGTAAAGGTGCCACGGCCGGCGTCCTGGCCGGTGATGCGCACCGGGTAGCCCGAAGCCACCAGCGAGGCGAAGGCCAGATGCTCGCCCATGCCCCAGTCCAGCGGCTGGTCGCCGCGGCCCATGTTGGCGCGATCCTTCACCACCTTCTCGACCAGCGGGTGCAGCTTGAGGTGCTCGGGAATGCTGGTGATGCGTTCGGCCAGGCGCTTGAGCTCGGTCACCGGCACGGCGGTGTCGGCGGCGTCAGTCCACTTGCGGTTCAGGAACGGCATCCAGTCCACGGCGAACTTGTTCTTGAAGTTCGACAGGACGGGGTCGACCGTGTGCTTGCCCGCGTCCATCGCGGCACGGTATTCCTTGACCAGCTGGTCGCCGAAGTCGGCAGCCACCAGGTTCTGCGCGGTCAGCTTGTCAGCGTACAGCTTGCGCGTGCCCGGGTGCTGGGCGATCTTCTTGTACATCAGCGGCTGGGTAACGGCCGGCGTGTCCTGCTCGTTGTGGCCCAGCTTGCGGAAGCAGATGATGTCGACCACGACATCCTTCTTGAACTCCATGCGGAAGTCCACGGCCAGCTGCATGGCGAACACCACGGCTTCGGGATCGTCGCCGTTGACGTGCAGCACCGGTGCCTCGATCATCTTGACGACGTCGGTGCAATACAGCGTGGAACGCGAGTCGCGCGGGTCCGAGGTGGTGAAGCCGATCTGGTTGTTGATCACGATGTGCATCGTGCCGCCCGTGCCGTAGCCGCGGGTCTGCGCCAGGTTCAGCGTTTCCATCACCACGCCCTGGCCTGCGAATGCCGCGTCGCCGTGCACTTGCACCGGCAGCACTTCCGCATGGCCTGCGGGCTCGCCGCGGCGTTCCTGGCGGGCCTTGACCGAGCCTTCGACGACCGGGTTGACGATTTCCAGGTGGGACGGGTTGAAGGCGAGCGACAGGTGGACCGGGCCACCTTCGGTGGAGACGTCGCTGGAGAAGCCCTTGTGGTATTTCACGTCGCCGGCCGGCAGGTCATCGACATGCTTGCCTTCGAACTCGGCGAACAGGTCAGCCGGCATCTTGCCCAGCGTATTGACCAGCACGTTCAGGCGGCCGCGGTGGGCCATGCCGATCACGATTTCCTGCACGCCCTTGCTGCCGCTGTGCTGGATCAGTTCGTCCATGGCAGCGATGAAGCTCTCGCCGCCTTCCAGCGAGAAGCGCTTCTGGCCAACGTACTTGGTGTGGAGGAAGCGCTCCAGGCCTTCGGCCGCGGTCAGGCGGTCGAGCACGTGCTTCTTCTTTTCGAGGGTGAACACCGGCTTGGAACGCGTGGTTTCCAGGCGCTCTTGCCACCAGCGCTTTTGCGCCTGGTCACTGATGTACATGAACTCGGCGCCGATGCTGCTGCAGTACGTTTCGCGCAGGTTGTTGAGCAGCTCGCGCAGGCTCATCGATTCCTTGCCGAAATACGTATTGCTGGCGTTGAAGACGATGTCGAGATCGCTTTCGGAGAAGCCGTAGAACGCGGGATCGAGGTCCGGCAGGGGCGGACGCTCCTGGCGCTTGAGCGGATCCAGGTCTGCCCAGTGCGAACCGATGTTGCGGTAGGCGGCGATCAGCTGCGTGGCAGCGACGCGCTTGCGCCCCATATCGGAGTCGGCCGAGGCAACAATAGTCTTGATCGGACCCGCCTTGGCGCGCTCTGCGAACGAGGCGACGATGGGAGCGTGGGGGATATCGCGGGCGTTGGAGCCATCGACAGCCGGCACGTTCTGCATCGCGTCGAAGTACGCGCGCCAGTTATCGGGAACCGAGGAGGGATTTTCGAGGTAGGCCTCGTACAGCTCTTCTACATAGGGGGCATTGCCGCCGAAGAGGTACGAATTGCTCTGATACTGCTGCATCATGGGGCGCTCACTATTATCCGGGAATGCCGGAATAAAGCGGGTTCATCAACCTTCCGCGACACGGCTTGACCGGTTAGCGGATTGCAAACAACTCTTTCCGGGCAGCAACTGAAACACATTAAATGCATCATTATGCAAACGGCACCGCAGCGGGTGCCGATCTGTTCAGTCGCCCTGAAAGGGTCAGTTGTGCGTGGAAGGACCTAAGTCTTCACTCGCATAAGAATAGCACGTTTGCCGCGTGAGCCGAGGGAATTTTGCCGTAACGCGCGCGGGCCGATCCGCAGTGTTGCGAAGCGGCCAAGACCGCCTCCCGAGGCAGATGACGAAACCCATGCGTTCGATAGCATGGAGCCGTAAACCAAAGGAGCGATCCGTGCATCTCTTGCCACACCCGCCGCGGGCCAGCGCCCTGCCCCGCCAATGATGCCCACCCCCACCGCCGACGCCTCGGCGCCGGGCGCCGCTTCCGCCACATGGCGCGCGGACCTGGTGGCCGGCCTGGCCATCGCCGGACTGCTACTGCCCGAGGCCGTGGCCTATTCCGGCATTGCCGGGCTGCCGCCGCAAGCCGGCGTGATCGCGCTGTTCGCAGGCCTGCTGGTCTACGGCCTGCTTGGCAGCAGCCGCTTTGCCATCGTTTCAGCCACCTCGTCGTCTGCCGCGGTGCTGCTGGCAGCCACCACGGCTGCCGCCGAGGGCGACGCCGGACTGCGCATTGCGCTCGGCGCCGCCGTGATCCTGCTGGCGGGGGTGCTGTTCCTGCTGGCGTCGCTAGCGCACTTGGGGGCGATCTCCAACCTGATCGCCAAGCCGGTGCTGCGCGGCTTCGCGCTGGGACTGGCGCTGACCATCGTGCTCAAGCAATGCCCGAAGGTCCTGGACGTGCATCCGGCGCACGGCGACTTCCTGCGCCTGGCCTGGGAACTGCTCGCCAGCTGGCGCCACTGGAACCTGGCAGGCGCGGCGGTGGCACTGGTTGCGCTGGCGCTGCTGCATGTGTTCGCGCGCTGGCGCGCCATGCCGGGCGCGCTACTGGTCATCGCCACCGGCATCATGCTCGACCTCAGCGGCTGGACCCAGACACATGGCGTGGCAGCCGTCGGCAACATCGCCCTGCAGTTCTCCGCGCCCCGGGTGCCGGACCTGAGCACGGCCGACTGGATGCGGGTGGGCGAACTGGCCGCCGCGCTGGCCCTGATCCTGTACGCCGAGAGCTACGGCTCGATCCGCACCTTTGCCATGCGCCACGGCGACATCGTCTCGCCCAACCGCGACCTGGCGGCGCTGGGGCTGGCCAACCTCGCTTCGGGGTTGTTCCAGGGCATGCCGGTAGGCGCGGGTTTTTCCGGCACCTCGGCTAACGAAGCAGCCGGCGCGCAAAGCCGCCGTGCCGGCTTGATTGCGGGTGCTGTGGTCTTTGCCGCGGTATGCACCCTGCTCCCCTGGATCTCGCATACGCCAGAACCGGTACTCGCGGCCATCGTGATCCGCGCGGTCGGGCACAGCCTCAACCCCGGCAGCCTCAAGCCTTATTTCGACTGGCAGCGCGACCGCCTGGTCGCGGTGACCGCCTTTGCCGGCGTGCTGTTGCTGGGCGTGCTGCATGGGCTGCTGCTGGCAATCGGGGTCAGCCTGGCGATGCTGCTGCAGCGCTTGTCGCGCCCGCAGGTGAGCTGGCTGGGGCGTTGGGCCGATGGCCACGACTTCGTCGACACGGCGCGCCACCCCGAGGCCACCGCGCCCAAGGGACTGCTGATCGCGCGCCCGGAGGTACCGCTTTTCTTCGGCAACGTCGATAGCGTGCTGGGCACCGTGCGCCAGGCGCTGGCGCGCGAGCATCCCCAGTACGGCCTGATACTCAGCCTGGAAGAATCGTCGGACCTCGACGGCACTGCCCTTGAAGCCTTGGGCGAACTGGCGGTGTTCGCGAAGGCCCACGGCATGCCGCTACGGCTCGCGCGGGTCAAGGACGAGGTGCGCGACCTGCTGGCGCATGCGCGCAACCCCGCCCTGCCCGAGGAAATATGGCGCGGCTGGAGCGTGGACGATGCGGTGCGCGAAGCGTTGGCGCAGCCTGCATGAACAGGCCGCGCCGGCACCACCGGGCGGACTAGTCCTGACGCGGCGCGATCACGTCGACCGCGTCGGTAATCAGTGTGTCCAGCCCCCAAGTCAGCAGCTCCGTCGCGCGCGCCGGGTCATTGACGGTATAGCAGGCCACCCGGAAACCGGCCGCATGGGCCGCCTGGATGACCTCGGCGGTAAGCTCGCGATGGTTGGCATCGAGCGCCACGCAGTCCAGCCGGCGCAGCCGCTCCAGCCAGTCGGGCGGCAGCTTGTCCAGCAGCAGCGCGCGCGGCAGGCCAGGCGCGGCCTTGCGGGCCGCTTCCAGCGACTCTTCCGAGAATGACGACAGCAGCGGCGGCACATCGCTGCCGGCCCACAGTGCCTGCGCGTCGAGGGCTACCGCCGCGCCGGTGCGCCATTCCGCGCCGGGCACGGGCTTGATCTCGATATTGACGAAGAAGCCGTTGGCACGGGTATAGCGAGCAATCGCCGCCAGCGTGGGCACTGGTTCGCCAGCATAGGCAGGGCTGTGCCAGCTTCCCGCGTCCAGCATGGCGATCTCGCCCAGCGTCAGCGCGTCGGCCCGCCCCTGGCCGTTGGTGGTGCGGTCCAGCGTGGCGTCGTGCAGCAGCACCGGGCGTCCGTCGCCCGACAGCTTCACGTCGAACTCGAACATGCGGTAGCCAAACGATGCCCCGTGGCGGAATGCCGCCAGGGTGTTCTCGGGTGCGAGCTTGCCCGCGCCACGATGGGCGACATGGCGCGGGTAGGGCCAGGCGGCTAGGGTCATGTCAGGCCTCGATACGCTTGCCGGAATCGGCATCGAAGAAATGCAGGTGCTCGGCCGTGGCCGTGATCGGCAGGCGATCGCCGCTACGCACAGGCATATTGCTGTCCAGCCGCACCACCACCGGCTGGCCGCCCAGCGTGCCATACGCATAGGAGTCGGCGCCAAGCGCCTCGACCAGGCGGACCTCGATCTCGGCGATCGCCTCATGCGCCGCGCACGGCTCGATATGCTCCGGACGCAGGCCAAGCAGCGCGCGCTCGGGCAGGTGCAGGCCCATCGGCAGGTGGCCGAGGGTGGCGGGTGCGCCTTGGGCACCCGGCTTCTGCTCCACGCGCATCTGCGCTTCGCCCTGCCCGCCATTGGTCCGCGCCACCGGAACCAGATTCATCGGCGGCGAGCCGATAAAGCTGGCCACGAAGGTGCTGGCCGGGCGTGTATAGACTTCCAGCGGCGTGCCGATCTGCTCCACGCGCCCGCCATTAAGCACCATCATGCGGTCCGCCAGCGTCATGGCTTCAACCTGGTCGTGGGTCACGTACATGCTGGTGGTGCGCAGGCGGCGGTGCAACTCCTTCAACTCCAGGCGCATCTGCACGCGCAGCTTGGCGTCGAGGTTGGACAGCGGCTCGTCGAACAGGAACACGGCAGGCTCACGCACGATCGCGCGGCCCATGGCCACACGCTGGCGCTGGCCGCCAGACAGCGCGCGCGGCTTGCGCTCGAGCAGCGGCGCCAGCTCCAGGATGCCGGCGGCGTGCTTGACGCGCTGCTCGATCTCGCTCTTGTCCATGCCGCGGATCTTCAGCCCGTAGGCCATGTTGTCGTACACGCTCATATGCGGGTAGAGCGCGTAGTTCTGGAACACCATGGCGATGTCCCGCTCAGCGGGTTCGAGGTGATTGACGACCTTGTCGCCAATATGCACCTCGCCACCGCTGATGGCTTCCAGCCCGGCCACCATGCGCAGCAGCGTGGATTTGCCGCAGCCCGAGGGGCCGACGATGACGATAAACTCGCCATCGTTGATTTCCATATCGATGCCGTGCACAACCTTGACGTTGCCGGCGTAAGTCTTCTGTACGTTGCGAAGCGACAGTTTTGCCATTGCTATTCTTTCTCGCTGGGCAAGCGTGGCGGGCGCATCATCCTATGAGCGCCCCGCCCCGCCCGCTTATTTTTCGGTTTCGACCAGGCCCTTGACGAACCACTTCTGCATCAGCACCACCACGATCGCGGGCGGCACCATGGCCAGCATCACGGTGGCCATCACCAGGTTCCAGTCGGTCGCTGCATCCCCGGAGCGGGAGATCATCTGCGTGACCCCCACCACCACCGGCGTCATCGACTTCTGCGTGGTGATCAGGAGCGGCCACAGGTACTGGTTCCAGCCGTAGATGAACTGGATCACAAAGAGCGCCGCGATGCTGGTCTTGGACAGCGGCAGCACCACGTCCTTGAAGAAGCGCAGCGGCCCGGCGCCGTCGATGCGCGCGGCCTCGGCCAGCTCATCCGGAATGGTCAGGAAGAACTGGCGGAACAGGAAGGTCGCGGTCGCCGAGGCGATGATCGGGATGGTCAGGCCGAAGTAGCTGTCCAGCATGCCGAGATCGGACACCACCTTGTAGGTCGGCAGGATCCGCACTTCCACCGGCAGCATCAGCGTGATGAAGATCATCCAGAAGAAGGTCTTGCGCAGCGGGAACTTGAAGTACACCACCGCGAAGGCCGAGATGATCGAAATGGTGATCTTGCCCAGCGCGATGCCCAGCGCCATGATCAAGCTGTTCAACATCATGGTGGAGACAGGCGAGGCGGCATTGCCCACGCCGGCCACCAGCACGGTGCGATAGTTCTCCAGAAAATGGCTGCCCGGCAGCAGCGTCATCGGTGCCTGCAGCACCTCGTCGGCGGTCAGCGTCGAGGCAACAAACGTGACATAGACAGGGAAAGCCACTACCACTACGCCCAGCACCAGCATCAGGTGCGAGAGAAAATCTAGAAAGGGTCGTCGTTCTACCATTTTGCCAATCCTTCAGTACTGCACTTTGCGTTCCACGTAGCGGAACTGCACCACCGTGAGAACAATCACGATCCCCATCAGCACAACCGACTGCGCGGCCGAGCCGCCGATATCGAGTCCGCGGAAGCCATCCTGGTAGACCTTGTAGACCAGCGTATTGGTAGCGTTGACGGGGCCGCCATGGGTCACCGCGTCGATAATGGCAAAGGTGTCGAAAAAGGCGTACACCACATTAATCACCATCAGGAAGAACGTGGTCGGTGACAGTAACGGGAATATGATCGACCAGAACCGGCGCCAAGGCCCCGCGCCATCGATGGCGGCTGCCTCGATCAGCGATTTAGGGATGCTCTGCAAGCCGGCCAGGAAGAACAGGAAGTTGTAGCTGATCTGCTTCCACGCTGCAATCAGCACCACGAGCAGCATAGCCTGGTTGCTATTGAGCAAGAAGTTCCAGTCCACACCGAACCGATGCAGCGCGTAGGACACCACGCCCAGCGTCGGGTTGAACATGAACATCCACAGCACGCCCGCCACCGCCGGCGCCACGGCATACGGCCAGATCAGCAGCATCTTGTAGCCACTGGCGCCCCGCACCACGCGATCGGCGAAGTAGGCAAGCATCAGCGAGACCGTCAGCCCGACCAGCGTCACCCCGACGGCGAACACCCCCGTGACGCGAAACGAGTTCAGGTACTGCGCATCACTGAACAGATCGCGGAAGTTCTCCAGGCCGACGAACTGGAGATCAATACCGAAGGCATCCTGCCGCAGCACAGACTGATACAGCGCCTGTCCGGCCGGCCAAAAAAAGAAGATCAGCGTCACCGCCATCTGCGGTAGCACCAGCAGATAAGGCAACCATGAAGATCGGAATACGACCCGTTTTTCCATCACGCATCCAAGCCACCGCTATGCGCGGCGCGTCATCAGTCATAGCCAGTGCGACGAGGCTGTCGCACAAACCAAAGACGGAGGCACAGCCTCCGCCTCCCAAACACTCAATAAGCCGCAGCGCTTATTCGCGGACAGTCTTCTGGAAACGCTCCAGCAGTTCATTGCCGCGCGCAACCGCCGAATCCAGTGCCTCCTTAGGTTGCTTCTTGCCGGTCCACACCGCTTCGAGCTCTTCGTCGATCACCGTACGGATCTGCGGGAAGTTGCCCAGGCGGATGCCTCGCGACTTGTCGGTGGTCTTGACGATCATCTGCTTGACCGCCACGTCCGCGCCGGGGTTCTTCTCATAGAAGCCCGATTTCTTGGTGAGCTCGTAGGCTGCCGTCGTCACCGGCAGGTAGCCGGTCGACTGGTGCCAGTCGGCCTGCACCTCGGGGCGCGACAGATAGGTGAAGAACTTGGCTACGCCCTTGTATTCCTCGGCCTTCTTGCCGCCCATCACCCACAACGAAGCGCCGCCGATGATGGTGTTTTGCGGAGCGCCCGGCACGCCTTGCTCGTACGGCAGCTGCGCCACGGTGAAATCGAACTTGGCGTTCTTGCGGATATTCGCCAGCGCCGCCGAGGAACCGGTCAGCATCGCGCACTGGCCGGCAATAAACTTCGCCTTCGGCTCGTCCTTGCGGCCGCCATAGACAAAGTAGCCTTTCTGCTGCATGTCGAGCAGGTTGGCAATATGCTTGACGTGCAGCGGCGAATTGAACACCAGGCGCGCGCCCGTGCCACCGAAGCCATTGTTCTCGGTGGCGAACAAGACGTTGTGCCAGGCCGAGAAGCTTTCCAGCTGCACCCACGACTGCCAGTCGGTGGTGTAACCGCAAGAGATGCCGGCAGCCTTGAGCTTGGCAGAATCGGTGGCCACCTCTTGCCAGGTCACGGGCGGCTTGTTCGGATCCAGCCCGGCCTTCTTGAAGGCGTCCTTGTTGTAGTACATCACCGTGGTGGAGCTATTGAACGGGAACGACAGCATCTCACCCTTGTTCGAGGTGTAGTAGCCAGCCACCGCCGGGATGTACATCTTGGCGTCAAACTTCTCGCCAGCGTCCTTCATGACCGTCGCCACCGGCTTGATGGCACCCTTGGCGCTCATCATGGTAGCCGTGCCCACCTCGAATACCTGCAGGATCGCCGGCGCGTTGCCCGAGCGGAAGGCAGCGATGCCTGCGGCCAGCGACTCGTCGTACTGGCCCTTGTAGATCGGTACGATCTTGTAGTCGGACTGGCTGGCATTGAACTGCGTGGCGATCGCGTTCACTTTCTCGTTGAGCGCACCTTCCATCGAATGCCACCACTGGATCTCGACGGCGGCATTGGCCGATCCTGCGCCGGCCAGCATGGCAAAGGCGGCCAGGGTCAACGCGGTACGTTTTACGGTCATGGAAATCTCTCCTGTTCTATCTTGTGGCATTGGACAAAAATCGTCCGACTATATGCAGTTTTTGTGACAGGCGGATGTTACCCCGCCTTGTTGGATTGGAAAACCGGGCATTTCCACTAAATTACAATAATATGACAACGATTTATCGGCAGCTTGACAGGGTAGAATCTCGCGCTATGCAAGCCATACAGAGCCTTCCCGCCCCGGCGCTACGCCGGATTCGCGGCGTGCTGACCGATATCGACGGCACCATCACCACCGACGGCAGGCTGCCGGCGGCCACCTACCTGGCGCTAGACCGCCTCAAGGCAGCCGGGCTGCATGTGATCCCGGTCACGGGACGCTGCATCGCCTGGGCCGAGATCCTGACGCGGCTATGGCCGGTGGACGCCATCATTGGCGAAAACGGTGCGTTCTACTCCCACCTGCGCGCGGGCAAGCTGGTGACCCGTTACCTGGACGACGCCGCCACCCGAGCCGACAACCTGGCGCGCATCCACGCGCTTGGCAGACGCATCGTGCAAGAGGTGCCAGGCTGCGCGCTGGCCTCGGACCAGGCCTGGCACGCTGCCGACCTGGCCGTCGACCATGCCGAGGACGTCGCCCCCCTGCCGTCCGCCGCGGTCGAGCGCATTGCCGGGCTGATGCGGGAAGCCGGCATGACCGCCACGGTCTCGTCCATTCACGTCAATGGCTGGTTCGGGGATCACGACAAACTCAGCATGAGCCGTTTGTGCGCTGCGGAATTGCTGGGCGCGGACCTGGATGCCGAGCGGGAGGAATGGCTGTTTATCGGCGACTCAGCGAACGACGCCAGCATGTTTGCTCATTTCCCGCTGTCGGTCGGGGTGGCCAACATCCGCGACATCCTGCCTCAGTTGCCAGCCAAGCCGGCCTATATCACCGAGGCGGCCTGCGGCGAGGGCTTCGCGGAAATGGCTGAACTTCTGCTGGCCGCGCGCGGCTGACCTGCCAAAGGCGTGCCGCCAATAAAAAAACAGCCGGGCAAGCCCGGCTGTTTTTTATGCACTGCAACGACGGCCATGACCCGATTCAATCGAAGCCCAGCTCCTGCAGCTTGCGCGTGATGGTATTGCGGCCAATGCCCAGGCGCGTGGCCGCCTCGACGCGGCGCCCGCGGGTAACGCCCAGCGCCGCCTCCAGCACCGCCTTCTCGAAACGCCGCGTCAGTGCCTCCATGACTTCCGGCTGGCCGGACTCCAGCATGGCGCGGGCTTCCCCCGCCAGCAGGTGCTCCCAGCCGGCCAGCGCGCTGGCCGCAGCCGAGCGGCCAGCGTAAGCCAACGCGGTGTCTGGCTCACCGCCCAAGGTGGAGGGCGCAGCGCCGTAGTCAACGGCGTCATGGCCGTCGGCATCGTCCGCCCTGCCCTCTGCCCGGAACTCCGCCTGGCGCACCGCGCCGCCGCCCGGCGCCGTACCGGTGCCGATCATCTCGGCTGGCATGTCCTTGACCTCGATGGTCTGCGCAGGCGCCATCACGGTCAGCCAGTTGCACAGGTTCTCCAGCTGACGCACGTTGCCAGGGAACGGCAGTGTGCTGACATAGGCCAGGGCCTCGTCCGACATGCGCTTGGGCTCCACGCCCAGTTCCTTGGCACTCTTCTGCAGGAAATGACGCGCCAGCAGCGTGATGTCTTCCGGCCGTTCGCGCAGCGGCGGCAAGCGCAGGCGGATCACGTTGAGGCGGTGGAACAAGTCCTCGCGGAACAGCCCTTCCTTGACGCGCGTTTCCAGGTTCTGGTGGGTGGCGGCAATCACGCGCACGTTGGCGCGCAGCGGATTGTGGCCACCCACGCGGTAGAAGTTGCCATCCGACAGCACACGCAGCAGGCGCGTTTGCAGGTCGAACGGCATGTCGCCGATTTCGTCGAGGAACAGCGTGCCGCCCTCAGCCTGCTCGAAGCGGCCGCGGCGCATGGTCTGCGCGCCGGTAAAGGCGCCGCGCTCATGGCCGAACAGCTCCGACTCCAGCAAGTCCTTCGGAATGGCAGCGGTATTGAGGGCGATAAAGGGCCCGTTGGCGCGCGGGCTGTGCTTGTGCAGCGCCTGGGCCACCAGTTCCTTGCCGGTACCGGACTCGCCGGTGATCAGCACCGTCACGTTCGATTGCGACAGGCGGCCGATGGCGCGGAACACGTCCTGCATGGCCGGCGCCTGACCGAGGATTTCGGGCGCGTCGACCAGGCGGTCTTCGAGCTCCTCCTCGCGCAGGCTTTCCTGCAGCGCGCGGCGAATCAGCTCGACCGCCTTATCCACATCGAAGGGCTTGGCCAGGTACTCGAAGGCGCCACCCTGGAAGGCCGCTACCGCGCTATCCAGGTCGGAGTACGCCGTCATCACGATGACGGGCAGCCCCGGATGCCGCGCTTTGAGCGCTTGCAGCAGGTCCAGGCCCGAGCCACCCGGCATGCGGATATCGGAGATCAGGACCTGTGGCTCGTCGTCTTCCAGTGCGGCCAGTACGTCGCGCACGTTGGTGAAGCTGCGTGAGAGCAGGCTTTCGCGGGCGAGGGCCTTCTCAAGAACCCAGCGGATTGATTGATCGTCGTCGACTATCCAGATCGGCTTCATGTGCGTCGCTTGTCTGCTCGGTGTCATTTGGTCTTCCGTGAACCTGGCCGCACACCGCCGGCAAGCCGGTCGGCAGCAATCATTGGGGCAGTTCCAATTGCTGTCGCCGATGCGATCAATGCAGGGGCAGCAGGATACGGAAGTCGGTACAGCCCGGCCGGCTCTCGCATTCGATCAAGCCCTCGTGCTGCTGCACGAAGGTTTGAGCGAGTGTGAGACCGAGGCCGCTACCGCCATCCCTGCCCGACACCAGCGGGTAGAAGATGCGTTCGCGGATATCCTCGGGGATGCCCGGACCGTTATCAATGACATGCAAGTCCAATGCCAGCTTGAATAATCGCTTCGCTATGGTTACCTGGCGGGCCACCCGGGTCCGCAGGATGATCTGCGCATCGCCCCGCGCCACGCGCTCCGCGAGTGCCTGGGCAGCGTTGTGGACGATGTTGAGCACGGCCTGGATCAACTGCTCCATGTCTCCGCGCAGGTCGGGCAGGCTCGCGTCGTAGTCGCGCACGATATCCAGCCCGGAGGGGAATTCGGCCAGCACCACCGAGCGCACGCGCTCCAGCACCTCGTGGATGTTGAGGTCGGACACGATGTGCGGATGGCGATGCGGCTCCAGCAGGCGGTCCACCAGCGTCTGCAGGCGGTCCGACTCCTTGATGATGACCTGGGTGTACTCCCGCAGCGAACGGTCAGGCAACTCGAATTCAAGCAATTGCGCCGCGCCTCGGATGCCGCCCAGCGGGTTCTTGATCTCATGCGCCAGATTGCGGATGAGCTCCTTGTTGGCCGAGGTCAGGTCGAGGATGCGCTCCTCGCGGTCGCTGCGGACCTTTTGCTCGTTGGGCAGTACTTCCACCAGTACCGTGTCGGCAGTGGCATCCAGCGCGCCGATCACCACGTGCGCGTGCATCGGCTCCTGCAAGGGCGGATGCAGTACCACATCCTGCCTGCGCGCATCGAACTGCCGTGAAATCACGGTCTCGATCATGCTGCCGAGCTCTTCCGAAGCGCCGAACAGGTCTGCCAGCGACAGCTCCACCATGGCTTTGCGCGACACCGCGAAGCTGGCCTCGGCGGCGGGATTGGCGTAGACGATGCGCAGGCCGGGCTGGCGCACCAGCAACACGGGGTTGGCGACCACGTCCAGCCCCTGGTGGTAGGACACATCGCCCAATGGCAGCACCATGGCTCCACCCTCGGCCGGCGTGCCAGCCCCGGCCGAAGCCACCTTGCGCGAGACGCTGCGAATCAGGCGACGCATAGTGCTAGTCCTTCAAATTGGAGAGTTCGCGCCGCAGCGAAGCGGCATTGGCCTCGCCACGCGCGATGTCGTCGCGCAGCGTGGCGGTGCGGTCGAGGTACTTCTGGTAGTTACGTTCATTGCCCTGGCGCTCGGGCTGGCCGTTGTTGAACTCGGCGCGCAGCGCGGCCAGCTTGGCCTCCTCGCTTTGCAGTTCCTGCTCAAGCACCGCGCGGCGCTCGCCATCGCGGCTTTTCTGGGTCGCGCTGTCCACGCGCGGAAACGCGGTGGGCGCCATCGCGGGCCCGGCGCCCTTGCCCGCCGAAGGGGCGCTCACGCGCCCGCCCGGCACCGTCGTGACTTCCGGCAGGCTGAGCCGCTTGCAGCCCTTGCCCCCGTTGCCGTTGCGGTATTCGGGCACGCCGTTGGGGCCAGCGCAGACATAGATATCCGACTGCGCCGGGGCCGGCCGGCTCCAGCACACCAGCACAAGCGCCAGCATGGCGCAGGCTGCCGCCGATACGTGCATGGAGGCACTGAACCGGTGCATTGGTCGAAGCGAGGAAAGCGGGAATTCGAGCGCGTCCATTGACATCAGCAGGGATGGTGGGAAAGGAGCCCCATTCTAGCGATCAAACCGGCGAACAAAACAAAAAGGGACAGCCGAGGCCGCCCCTTCCTGGTGCAACTGTTGCCCGGTCACAACCTGGCAACGCCTCGCCTTACAGCGAGTAGTACATGTCGAACTCGATCGGGTGCGTGGTCATGCGGAAGCGGGTCACTTCTTCCATCTTCAGCTCGATGTAGGCATCGATCATGGAGTTGGAGAAGACGCCGCCGCGCGTCAGGAACTCGCGGTCGTTGTCGAGGTATTCCAGGGCCTGGTCGAGGCTGGAGCACACGGTCGGGATCTTTGCATCCTCTTCCGGCGGCAGGTCGTACAGGTTCTTGTCGGCAGCTTCGCCCGGGTGGATCTTGTTCTGCACGCCGTCCAGGCCAGCCATCAGCAGCGCCGAGAAGCCCAGGTACGGGTTCATCAGCGGATCCGGGAAGCGGGTCTCGATACGACGGCCCTTCGGGTTGGCAACGTACGGAATACGGATCGATGCCGAACGGTTGCGAGCCGAGTAAGCCAGCTTGACCGGTGCTTCGAAGCCCGGCACCAGACGCTTGTACGAGTTCGTGCCCGGGTTGGTCAGGGCGTTCAACGCGCGAGCGTGCTTGATGATGCCGCCGATGTAGTACAGCGCGAATTCCGACAGGCCAGCGTAGCCGTTGCCTGCGAACAGGTTCTGGCCATCCTTCCATACGGACTGGTGCACGTGCATGCCCGAACCGTTGTCGCCAACGACCGGCTTCGGCATGAAGGTAGCGGTCTTGCCGTAGGTGTGGGCGACGTTCTGGATCACGTACTTTTGCAGCTGGGTCCAGTCGGCGCGCTGCACCAGCGTGCTGAAGCGGGTGCCAATTTCGTTCTGACCCTGGCCGGCGACTTCGTGGTGGTGCACTTCCACGGGGATGCCCAGCGATTCCAGAATCAGGCACATTTCCGAACGAATGTCCTGGAAGGTGTCGATCGGGGCAACCGGGAAGTAGCCGCCCTTCTTGCCCGGACGGTGACCGCTGTTGCCGTGCTCGAACTCCTTGCCCGACGACCACGGTGCTTCTTCCGAGTGGATCTTGACGGAGCAACCCTGCATGTCGATGTTCCAGGTCACGCCGTCGAAGATGAAGAACTCGGGTTCCGGGCCAAAGTAGGCGGTGTCGCCCAGGCCGGTGCTCTTCAGGTAAGCCTCGGCGCGCTTGGCGATGGAACGCGGGTCGCGGTCGTAGCCCTTGCCATCCGACGGCTCAACCACGTCGCAGGTCAGGATCAGGGTCGGTTCTTCGTAAAACGGATCGACGTTAGCGGTATTCGGATCCGGCATCAGCAGCATGTCCGAAGCCTCGATACCCTTCCAGCCGGCGATCGACGAGCCGTCGAAAGCGTGGCCGCTTTCAAACTTGTCTTCATCGAAGTGCGACACGGGTACCGACACGTGCTGCTCTTTGCCTTTGGTATCGGTGAAACGGAAGTCGACGAACTTGACGTCGTTTTCCTTCACAAGCTTCATCACATCTGCAACGCTGTGGGCCATGCCTATCTCCTGGAAATTCGGCTGAATCTAGAAAAGCCATTCTTGCGTCGATCTCCGCTGTGCAACGCATCAAAGACGTTTGCATCAGCACAAAGATCGGCCACGAAAGGGACGAGGAATGTTAGCAGAAAGCATGCCAAGGCAACCCCCTAGTTACCCCTGCGTTCCCGAAAAAAGTGCAGCCAGACGGCGCGATATGAGGGCCCAGGCGCGTTTCGGGTGCCGCATATGGCATACGCATAAATCCGTTCGGCTTCCGCCTCACTCCGGGAACGCCAGCGGCTCTCCCCGTCTCCCGTGAAAATCACCAAAATCGTGCATTAGCACGTCTTATTGCCCTATTTTGGTGCCGACGCACCAGACTAGAACATTTTGGTGCAAACAGAGTGCCGTTGCCTGCTTGCGGTGCAAGATCCTGCTACCAAGGTACCCGCAGCGCGCGACCAAGCCGGCGCAACTCCGGCACAACCGATGCCGCTAGCTGCCGTTCACATCCAAAGGCCGCCGGCGAGCACGCCCGGCGCGCTAGAATATCCGGCAGCCTCTGCCAGATGCCATTTCACCCACCGATTTTGTCACCCAGATGACCACCCGAGACGACCTACTCCAAGCCGCGCGCGAGCGCCAGCAGCAAAACCAACTGCCGTACTTCGGCGCCCTCTCCCCGCAGGAAGCCTTTGCACTGCTGCAGGGCGACCCGACCGCCGTGATGGTGGACGTGCGCACGCAGGCTGAGCTCGACTGGATCGGCGGGCCGGACCTGCCGGAAGCCCAATCGGCGCATGTGGAATGGAGCAGCTATCCGGGCGGTGCGCAGAACGCCGCCTTTATCGCGCAGCTCAAGGCCCGCGTGCGCACCGATGTGCCCGTGCTGTTCCTGTGCCGCAGCGCGGCACGCTCCAAGCACGCTGCCCGCGTCGCCACGGAAGCGGGCTATCAGTTCGCCATGGACGTGCTGGAAGGCTTCGAAGGCGCTCGCGATGAGCAGCACCATCGCAAGACGGTGGAAGGCTGGTGCTTCCGCGGCCTGCCCTGGCACGGCGCCTGAAGCCCGGGAACGCGTAAATCGCGTAAATCGCGCAAATCACGTACATCGCGCAAAAAACAAAACGGGACAGCATGGCTGTCCCGTTTTTTCATTGCATCGGCCACGTCGTCGCCGCCACGGCTCAGTCCCCTGCCGGATCTCCCGGGCGCCGCGCCGCAACCTCCACCAGCTCGAAGCCCATCGCCTGCACGCCTTCGCGCAGCATGGCATAGGCCGGCTCGACCTGGTCGGCAAGCCCCTTCACGCCCAGGTCGATGTGGCGGCGCGCATAGAGTTCGCCGCGCTTGGCGTCGCCCACCGACGGCAGGCTGAACACGCGGACGCCTTCGAAGGCGGCCTCGACCCGTTCCATCAGCGGCGTCAGCGTGGATTCCGGCGCCTCGAACACCAGGAATGACCGCTCCACTTGCACCGCCTGATGGAACAGGTGGGAATAGTAGGTATCCAGCACCCATTCCATCATCGGCCACGCCATGACCGGGAAGCCAGGCATGAAATGATGGTCGGCCACGGAAAAACCGGGGATGCGGTTGTAGCTGTTCGGGATGATGCGCGCCCCGGCGGGGAATTCGCCCATCTTGAAGCGATGCTGGTTCTCCGGCAGGTTCAGGTCGGCCTTGGCGGGATCGCCCGCCGCGGTCTCCGCGATCCGCAAGGCGATCTGCTCGCGGGCATCCGGATGCAGTTCCAGCGGCACGCCGAGCGCGGCCGCGGCGCACTGCCGGGTGTGGTCATCGGGTGTGGCGCCAATGCCGCCGGTGCAGAACACCACATCGTTGCCCGCGAACGTGCGGCGCAGTGTGGCGGTGATGCGCGCGCGCTCATCGCCCACGTACTCCGCCCAGTCCAGCGCCAGCCCGCGCGCCGCCAGCAGTTCGATGGCACGGCGCATATGCTTGTCTTCGCGCCGCCCCGACAGAATCTCGTCACCAATGACGATCAGGCCGAAACCCATGATGCCCTCGCTTCAGGATTGTTCAATGCGCCGTACATCGGACGGCGCCAGGTCGATAACGTCCACCACCGGCGCCGCCGCGGCTGTCGCGGCAGCGCGCTCAGCGCGCAATTGCTCCAGCGCGCGCAGGCAGAAATGGCCAAACCACAGTGCCGAGAAAATAAAGATCAGCACATACAGCCACAGCGTGCCCGCGAGCACGAACGGGAACAGGAAAATCAGCGCCGCCGAAGCCACCCAGATCAGCGTCGGCGCCGAGCCCAGCAGGCCCACCGCCACGCCGATGGAGAGCAACGACATGCGATGGCGCTTCATCAGCGTCTTGCGCTCCTCTGGCGTGGCATGCTGCGCGAGCGCGTCGTAGGTCATCACGCGATAGGTCAGCCAGCCCCACAGCAAGGGCGGGATCAAGGCAAAGAAAGGCGGGATCAGCCACAGCGGCAGCGTCACCAGCGCCAGCAACAGGAACACCATGGTGCTGCCCAGCGCCTGGAACACGCTGCCCACCATGCTGCCACCCTTGGCCTTGACCAGGTCCGGATAGCTGCGCTCCAGGTGCCGCACCGCGGCTGGCACCGAGAACAAGCTGATAAACACCAGCATGGAAGCAATCACCAGCGGGATCATCAACGCGATCACAAACAGCGGCGCCACCACCGTGCGCAGGGACTGCAGGCCGAACCAGTCGAGCGCGCCGTAGATCCAGCTGGTCAGCACCGACGTCTCGAGCACGCCGCGCGCGGCCGTCATGATCGGCTCCCACCCCCACAGCAGCAGGCCACCCCACAGCCCGGTGGCGAGCAGGAAAGGAATGACGGTAAGCATCAGCATGCGCGGATGCAGCTGGCTGATCAGGGCACGGCCTAGCGCGCGAAAAATATCGTTCATGCAGTAAATTGGGGTTCCACAAAGGCGGGGATAACTAGACTAGCACACGTCATAAGTGCCGCGGGGGACGCGTGCGCCGCTAGCGCAAGATGGCAGGGCGCGGGAGCGCGCCTTGCGGGGGAATACGCGCTCCCGGGGCTGCCACGGCAGGCGCCCCGCCGCTTCAGCCGAGCCGCAACAGGCGCTTGATCCCGTACCACTGCTGGGACAGGAAGCCAGCGCCGTAGTCGCGCCCCTTGCCTGCCGGTGGCGGCATCTGGTCGCGCACACCGGTGGGGTAGTAGGCGTCGGTGAACACGGCGGTGCGGAACAACATGTCCCACCAGGGAAAGATCACCCCGTAGTTGCATCCGCCCAGCTTGGTAGGCCGGCCGATGGCTTCGTGGCCGACGCCAACCGCATGGTGGGTACGGTGAAAGCGCGGCGAGACCAGCAGCCGCTCGCCCCACGTGCCAAAATGCAGGCGCAGGTTGGCATGCTGCAAACTCTGCAGCAGTTGCGACAGCGCCACCAGCAGCACGTACTGGGAAGGCTCCACGCCCACCGCCAGCGCCGCCACCGCAAACACCACGTCGCGCAGCATGTCGTCGAGCAGGTGGTTGCGGTTATCGCTCCATAGCGTCATCTGGCGCTGGCTATGATGCAGCGAATGCAGGCTCCACCACCAGCGGTAGGTATGCGAGAGGCGGTGGTACCAGTAGTCGAGCAGGTCGAACAGCAGCAGGTAGATAAAGAAGCTGACCAGTGGGATCGACGTCACTGCCGGCCACCAGTCTTCCACATTGACCCGCTGCCAGCCAAGCAGGCGCAGATGTCCTTCCAGCCCGTCCATCAGCGGACCGAGCAGGAAGAACATGGCCAGCCGGAACAGGCCGAGGCGATGCACCACGGTGTAGAGGATGTCGGTGCGAATGGCGGCGCGGTCGGTCACGGCTTCGACCGGGCGCAGCTTTTCCAGCGGCCCGAGGATCAGCACCATCACCACGATCTGCACCAGCCCGACCAGCAGCCATTCGGTGCCGGTGAAGGCGTCCTCGGCATAGCCGCCCAGCCCAAGCTGGTAGACCACCGGCAGGATCACGTCCTGGAACAGCGTGGCTTCAATCTGGCCGATCCAGCCGTTGAGCAGGTCGAGCATCAGCGGCTCCCGGCTGTTTGCCCGGCCACCGTCGCGGACTGCCCGCGCAGCCAGTCACGATAGGCGGGATGCTCGCGCAGCGTGGCAAAGCAGAAGCCCTTGCGCTCCAGGCCGCTGATCAGCGGCTCGAGCACGCCGGGTGCCCAGGGATCCTTGCGCGACCAGATGCCAAGGTGCGCCATGGCGATGTCGCCATCGCGCAGGTCGCGCAATGCACGCTCCAGCAACGCCTTGTTCGGGAAACGCTCGGATGAAAGCTCGTCACCCAGGAAGCCGGCCGGCGCCCAGGCCACGTGCTTGAACCCGCACTGCACGGCCCATTGCAGCGTCTGCGGCGCGGTATGGCCGCCTGGTGCCCGCCACAGCGGCGACATGGTCGCGCCGCTGAGGCGCTTCAGCGCCTGCGCGCTGCGGTTCAGCTCGCTGCAGAAGCTTTGCTGGTCCATCACCACGTCCTGCCCCGCATGCGCGCCAAACTGCGGCCGCATGGTGACCTTGCCGTCGCGTACGCCACGCAGGTAGACGTGATCGAACGTGTGGCTGCCAAAAACATGACCATCGGCTGCCAGCGTCTTCCAGTACGCCGCCCAGCCCGGGTCGAGCGAGCTGTCCTTGTTGATGGTGGGTTCGTTGGCGAGGAAGAACGTGGCCTTGATATGGTGCCGGCGCAGCGTGTCGGCGATCAGCGCCGCCTGGCTCATGCTGCCGGTATCGAAGGTCAGGTAGAGCTTGCCAGCGCGGCAGGCCTGGGGCGCGGCGGCAGGCACCGGGCCCGCCGAACTGGCCGGCCCGGCGGCCAGCGCCAGTCCGGTGGCTGCAAGCCCGGCAGCCACCGCGCGGACCAAAGCGCGGGGCAACCGGGGCTGCGAATGCTTGCTCATGATGCCTGTCCTGATTTCCTGTGACTGCATTGGAGTGGCGGCGGCCATACTAGTTCGATGCCGCGCCCGCCATGGCGTTCCCGGACGGGCGCCCTCTCTCAATAAAGCGGTGCGCGGGTACGGAAATAAATGCCGTGCGGCGAGCGGCCCACGCGGATGGTCTTGACCAGCTTGCGGCTGGCCACGTCGATCAGGCCCACCGAACGCGCCCAGCGGAAGCTCACCCACAAGGTCTTGCCGTCGGCGGTCAGCTCCATGTCATCGGGGCCAGCCGGCAGGCCGGTGATGTCGCCAACCTTGGTCAGGGTCTGCTGGTCGATGATGCTAATGGTGCCGGAGACCCGGTTGGACAAGAACAGATGGCGCTTGTCGCCCACCGCGCGGAAATTGTGCGCACCCTTGCCGGTCTGGATCTGCTTGACCACGGTGCGGGTATGCCAGTCGATCACGGCGACGTAATCGGCACCGGTCATGCCCACCAGCAGGTATTTCTGGTCCGGCGTAACCCACACGCCCGCCGGCGCCGAACCGGCGTTCATGCGCCACATCACGGTCTGCGTGGGCAGGTCAATGGCGACCACTTCGTTGGAGTCCTGCAGCGTGACGAAGGCAACACGGCTGTCCGCGGTATAGGCGATATGGCTCGGCGTCTTTGCCAGCGGCAGTTGCTTGGCGAGCTTGAGCGCCTTGCCGTCCCAGCGATACACGTCGACGCGATCGAGGCGGTTGCCGGTGGCCAGGAACCACTTCTGGTCGGGCGAGAAGCCGATCTGGTAGGGGTCGTCGATATTGGGCACGCGCTGCTGGACCTTGCCGGTGACCGGGTCGAGGAACACGAGGTCGTTGCCGACCGCATTGGCAACGATCAGCGATTTGTCGTCGGGCGTGGCGATCAGGTGGTGCGGCTCCTTCCCGATCGGGAACGTCTCCAGCACCTTCTGGGTGTCCTTGTCGATCAAGGTGACGGTAGCATCACCCGAATTGAGCACCACCACCACTTCCGCCAACGCCGGCGCCGCTACCATCCCCAGGGCCAGGGTGCCGATGGCGGCAAACCCGGAAACTACACGACGCAATGCGAGCATAAGACTGTTAAACAATGACTTAATCGACCATTCTAACGTTTTCGGACTGGGATCCGATGACGTAGCGCAACAAACTAACATTTGGTCACAATCTCCGCGCGAGATAGCGTTCGCGCGAAAGGCAGGCAACCCTGGCTTCAGCGCTGCATCGCTTCCCACACCTTTTGCAGACGCTTGACCGACATCGGCACGGGCGTGCGCAACTCCTGCGCGAACAGCGCCACACGGAGCTCCTCCAGCATCCAGCGGAACTCGTCCAGGCGCGCATCTTCCACGCCCCGCCCCTGCTGCCGCAACTGCGTCTCGGCCCGCTGCCACTGCTGCAGCAGCGGCGTGATTTCCTGCAGCCGCTGGGTGTCGCGCGCCGGGTCGCCCTTGATCTTGTCGATGCGCATGGCGATGCCCTTCAGGTAGCGCGGGAAATGCACCAGCTGCAGGTAAGGCGTATCGGCCACAAAGTGCTTGCCCATCAGCCGCGTCAGTTGCGCCTGCATGTCGGCGTGCGCCGCGGCAAACGGCTTGGCCTGGATCAGCTTGCGCGGCAGCGTCGCGTACTCGGCCAGCACTGCCCCTACCAGCCGGGCGATCTCCTGCGCCAGCAGGCTCAGGCGCGAGCGCCCTTCTTCCTTGCGGGCGGCGAACTCGGCCTCGTTGCGCGGCAGCGGCGCCTGCAAGCAGGCCCGCTCCAGCGCCAGCATTACGATCTGGTCGCGCAACATCTCCTGCGTGCCCAGCGTCATGTACTGCATCGCCATCTGCTGCATGCCGGGGATATTCTTCTCCAGGAACTTCACCTGCTCGCGCAACTGCAACGCAAACAGGCGGCGTAGCCCGGCTTGATGGATGCGCGCGGCTTCCTGCGGATCGTCGAACACCTCCACGTCGCAATGCGTGGCGTGGTCGACCAGCGCAGGATAGCCGTACAGCGTCTGGTTGCCCTTGCGGACCTCCAGCAGCTCGGGCAGTTCGCCGAAGGACCAACTGGTCAGGTTCTCGTATTGCCCCGCCTCGGCCGCCGGCACATCGCGCGCGGCGATATTCTGGAACGACTGCTGCGCCTGCCCGCCAAACTCGGCGCGCAACTGCGCCAGGTTGCGGCCCATGTCCAGTTGCCGGCCGTGCTCGTCCACCACCTTGAAGTTCATGGCGTGGTGGGCGGGCAAGGTTTCCAGCTTGAAGTCGGCGCGCTTGACCATGGTGCCGGTCTGCTCGCGGATGTCGGCAATCAGCACGTCCAGCAACTCGCCCTCGCCAAAGGCATTGCGATCGACGAAGCCCGCCGCGTAATCCGGCAGCGGCACGCAATGGCGGCGCAGCTTCTGCGGCAGCGACTTGAGCAGCAGGTGCACCTTCTCCTTGACCATGCCCGGCACCAGCCAGTCCGCGCGCTCCTGGCGCACCTGGTTGAGCGCATACAGGGGCACCGTCAGCGTCACGCCATCGCGATGGCTGCCGGGCTCGAAGTGGTACGTCAGCGACATATCCACGCCCGCCACCGGCATCAGCTTGGGGAAAAGGTCCGTGGTAATGCCGGCCGCCTCGTGCCGCATCAGCTCTTCGCGGTTCAGGTAAAGCAGCTTGCGCTCGCGCGCGCTCTCAGCCTGGTACCACTGCTCGAAGGTGGCCTGCTGGTGAATCTCGGCGGGGATCAGGCGATCGTAGAACGCGAAGATCAGCTCATCGTCGACCAGAACGTCCTGGCGGCGCGCCTTGTGCTCCAGGTTTTCGATCTCGCGCGTCAGGCGCTGGTTATGGGCGAAGAACGGCAGCTTGGTATCGAACTCGCCTTCCACCAGCCCCCGGCGGATAAACAGCTCGCGCGCCTCGGCCGGGTTCATCGGCCCGTAGTGAACGCGCCGGTGCTGGTAGACCACCAGCCCGTACAGCGTGGCGCGCTCCATCGCCATCACCTGGCCGGATTTCTTCTCCCAATGCGGATCGCTCCAGCTGACGCGGAGCAAATGGCGGCCGACCTGCTCCAGCCATTCCGGCTCGATCTTGGCCAGCGTGCGCGCAAACAGCCGGCTGGTTTCGATCAGCTCGGCGCCGATGATCCAGCGGCCGACCTTGCGCGCGATCAGCGAGCCGGGCCACAGGTGGAACTTGATGCCCCGCGCGCCCAGGTACTCGCGCCCGCGTCCGTCGGCGTCTTCAATCTTGCAACCTACGTTGCCGAGCAACCCCGTGAGCAGCGCCTTGTGCACCTGCTCATAGGTGGGCTCGCTTTCGTTGAGCTTCCAGCCCTGCTCGGTGACGGTAGTCAGCAGCTGCGAATGCACGTCGCGCCATTCGCGCAAGCGCACATGCGACAGGAAACTGGCGCGGCACTGGTCCTGCAGCTGGCGGTTGGTCTTCTTGTGCGCCACCGCGTCCTCGAACCACTTCCACATCTTGACCCAGCCCAGGAACTCGGAGCGCTCGTCCATGAACTTGCGGTGGGCCTGGTCGGCGGCTTCCTGCGCCTCCTGCGGACGATCGCGCGGATCCTGCACGGACAGCGCGCTGGCGATGATCAGCACCTCGCGCAGGCAATGGTGCTCGCGCGCGGCCAGCGTCATGCGGGCCACGCGGGGGTCCAGCGGCAGGCGGGCCAGCTGGCGGCCGACCTGGGTCAGCGCGTTGGCGTCATCGCCCACGCTTTCCACGGCGCCCAGTTCCTGCAACAGCTGGTAGCCATCGGCAATGGCGCGGCCCAGCGGCGGCTCGATAAAGGGGAATTCCTCGATCGCCGTCAGCTTCAGGGCTTTCATGCGCAAGATCACCGCGGCCAGCGACGAGCGCAGGATCTCCGGATCGGTAAAGCGCGCCCGGCTGACAAAATCGGCCTCCTCGTACAAGCGGATGCACACGCCGTCGGCCACCCGGCCGCAACGCCCGGCACGCTGGTTGGCGGCGGCCTGCGAGATCGCCTCGATCTGCAGCTGCTCGACCTTGTTGCGGTAGGAATAGCGCTTGACCCGCGCCATCCCGGTATCCACCACATAGCGGATGCCCGGCACGGTGAGCGAGGTTTCGGCAACGTTGGTGGCCAGCACGATGCGCCGCGCGTTGGAAGGCCGGAACACCCGTTCCTGCTCCTGCACCGACAAGCGCGCGAACAGGGGCAGGATCTCGGTATGCGGCGGATGGTGCTTGCGCAGCGCCTCGGCGGCCTCGCGAATCTCGCGCTCGCCGGGCAGGAACACCAGCACATCGCCTGGGCCGAGGCGGCACAATTCGTCCACCGCCTCGACGATGCCGTCGAACAGGTCGCGATCTTTCGATTGCGCGGACTTGGGCGCGCCCTCGCCCGGCGCCGGCTTGTCCTTCTCGATCGGCCGGTAGCGGATTTCCACCGGATACAGGCGCCCGCTGACCTCGATCACCGGCGCGGGCTTGCCGCCTTGCGCAAAGTGCTCGGCAAAGCGGTTGGCGTCGATGGTGGCCGAGGTGATGACCAGCTTGAGGTCTGGCCGCTTCGGCAGGATCTCCTTCAGGTAGCCGATCAGGAAATCGATATTGAGACTGCGTTCGTGCGCCTCGTCGATGATGATGGTGTCGTAGGCGCGCAGCAACGGATCGTTCTGCGTCTCGGCCAGCAAAATGCCGTCGGTCATCAGCTTGACCGACGCGCCCGCCGACATGGTGTCGTTGAAACGCACCTGGTAGCCCACGTGCTCGCCGAGCGGCGTGCCGATCTCCTGCGCGATGCGCTTGGCCGTGGAGGTGGCGGCAATCCGGCGTGGCTGCGTGTGGCCGATCAGGCCACCGCTGCCGTCGGCACCCGGGCCGCGCCCGATCGACAGGCAGATCTTGGGCAACTGGGTGGTTTTGCCGGAGCCGGTCTCGCCGGAGACGATCACCACCTGGTTGGCCAGCAGCGCCTGTGCGATCTCCTCGCGGCGGCCGGATACCGGCAGCGCCTCGGGGAAGGTGATGGGCGGGAGCGGGTTGGCYTGGCGCAACGGGCGGCGTGCCTCGCGGGGCGGGCGCTCGGTGCGCTCGGTGCGCTCCGGGCGAGGCGGCCGGGGAGGCCGGGGCGTGCCGTTTGCCGGCTGCGGCCTGGCT